>DASTMP010000050.1:0-8082 GCA_035714085.1 Blastocatellia bacterium | reverse complement strand
TTAGCTCTCCCCGACCTTGATCGCGGCGAATTGAATGGCGCGCTGGTGAGGGCTGGTGAAACGGATGACCAAAATATCGCCTTCGCGCAAATGCGAAGTGGCTTTCTGAAAATCTTCGAGACAGCGAATCGGCTGGCGATTGGCCTCGAGAATGACGTAGCCGGTCGAAAGGCGCGTATCGGCCGCCGGGCCTAATGGATCGACGTCTGAAACGACCACGCCGCCCGTGACATCATCGCTAATGTTATCGACGCGAAGCTCGCGTAAGGCGTCCGGGGTGTTTTCGCGCACTGAGAATCCGAGCAGAAGGCCGTTCTGTCCGCCCGCCTGCCCCCTTTTATCGGAGGCCGGCCGGACTTTGGGCGAGTTGGCGGCGACGTCAATGGGTCGCTGCTCCAGCGTCGGATAAAACTTCATCGGCTGTCCGCCACGCACCACCTTAATTTCGACCCGCTGCTGCGGCGCCGCGTTGGCGACGCATGCAAAGAAATCGTCAGCCTTCGCGACCGGACGACCGTTGAAATGAGTAACCACGTCATAAGGTCGAATGCCCGCTCGCTCCGCCGGAAAGTCGTTCGAGACGTCGGCGACGACGACCCCCTGAAGATCGCCCAATCCGAGTCCATCGCGAAGTTCCGGCGTCAGGCTGACCGGGGTCAGCCCCAGATAGCCGCGCGCGACATAGCCGTGAACGCGCAATTGCGTGACGACGTGTTTGACCACATTGCTCGGCACGGCGAAGCTGATCCCGCGGCCGTCGCTGCGGATCACCGTGTTGACGCCGATCACTTCGCCGCGTTTATTGAGCAGTGGCCCGCCAGAGTTGCCGCGGTTGATCGCGGCGTCGGTCTGAATGAAACTCTCGGACGGCTCGGCCTCGTAAACCTTCCGGCCCAGGGCGGAGACGATGCCGGCCGTGACCGAACGCTCGTATTCGAGTGGGTTGCCGATGGCAATCACGGATTCGCCCACTCGAAGCGCGTCGGAATCGCCAAGGCGCAGCGGCGTCAGGTCATTCACTGCGATTTTAAGCAGGGCCAGATCAGTGGCGCTGTCGGCGCCCACCACCGTCGCGGCTTGAGTCCGACCGTCGTGAAGTTTTACACGAATGCGGTCGGCGTTCGCGATCACGTGTTGATTGGTGACGATCAAACCTTCGGGATCGACTATGAAACCCGCCCCCGTGCCCCGCTGTATGCGACCTTCTTGAGCCGTCTCTCCGGCGCCGCTGTCTTCTCCCGCCGGAATCGCTCGCGTCGCCACCACGGTCACCACGCCCGGATTGGCCATCGTGACGACGTCGGCGTTCGAGTTGTTGAAGTCGCTACTGGCCAGGCCCCGGCTCGAACCCCACTGTCCGAACAGGAGCGATTGGAAAACGCCCGGTCGAGCAAACGACGCGGCGATCAGCGCAAGCGCAAATACGCCGACTACCGCCGCGCATAAAAAGGCGAAAAAAAGTCCACGTTTCGTATTCATAAATTTGCTCGAAGCTTATCCCTTCAGACCGGGCCAGACCGGGCCAGACCAGATTTGATTTGTCGAGTAGAGCCTACTGCCCGCTCGAATTTTGCGGGCGTCGCTTTTGAGAAATGAGCAGGCGAAGATGCCTTCGCTACGTGACAGGGTTGTTTCCCTGCTATTTATATTTATCAATCCGCGAAAGACTATGTTTCGCTCATTTGATTTGTTTTTCGCTGATGATGCGCCAGCCGTGCGCCTCATGGCGCAGTGTGATCAGGCCATGCGCTTTGCCTTCGATCTTCTTGCGATTACGCTTGAGCAGCCATTGCCTGTCGAATCTCACGTCGGCCAGTTGCGCCCCGTCCACCTGTCTCAATCGAATCTGCGGTGATTGTGTGAATTTCAACGAATAAGAATCAAGCGCGCCGAAGACTCGGCGCTTACGCGCCTTGATCTGCGCGCGCGTCAATTTTCCGTCGCGAAAATAGTCAACGCGGTCGGCGTAAAAGCTCAGATGCTTATCCCAATTGCCGCCGACGGCTGACTTCACCCATTGGTCATAGACCGACTTCACATCGCGCCCCGCGCTTTCGCCGGCGCTTCCACCAACGCTTCCACCAACGCTTCCAGAGCTTCCACCAACGCTTCCAGAGGATGATATGCCGGTCTTCGCGTCACTTTTGACGTAGGACGCCGGCAGCGTTTTGCTCCCAATCGATTCGGTCCCCTCAGGTCGCCTCACGCCATTTGTGTCGCTCACTGAATTTGTGAGCGATGAGTCCGGACTTCCCGATCCCTGGCTATTGTTGGAAACCGCGGACTTCAATGACGCTGACCTGGCGGTCTCATCGGCTTCGGCCTGCCATTCGCTGAATAAAAGATAGCCGATGGAGCTTAATAAGGCCAGCACCGCAATCACTACCGCCACATTGAATTTCGTTCTCGACTGTCTCTCGATCAGGAACGCCGGCGGCCTGACTTCCACATCCTCAATCGACGCGTTTTCAATCAACCCATTTCCAACCGAATCCGCCGAATCGAACATGGAGGCGCCGAAAACAGGAATCAGCTGAAAATCGGCATGTCGCTCGTCGAGGACAGGAAACGGTTGAACGCCGGTCAACTCATCGGCTAGCCCAGCGGGCCTGCGGGCGCGGGTCTCGTCTGTTTCATCGTATTCTTCCTGGACTTCTTCGACAGGGCGTCGTGAAGATCTCACCGCGGCGGAGAGGTGTTCGGCGAACTGCGCGGCGGACGAGAAGCGGTGGCTCGGATTCTTCGCCAGCGCCCGCAAGACGACCTGTTCCAGGTCCTTGCCCAACCCCATGCGGAACCGGGTGGGCGGAGTCGGGGGCTCCTGCAAATGGCGCAGCAGAATCGCCGAAGTGTTTTGATCCGCAAAGGGAGTCCGGCCCGTGAGCATCTCGTAAAGGATCACGCCCAGGCTGTAGATGTCAGATCTAGCGTCAATCGCCTGGCCCGTGCATTGTTCCGGCGAAATGTAGTTCGGAGTCCCGATGATCGTGTTTTCATCGGTAATGCCCTGCACGCCCTGGTCGCGGTCTTTCAACTTCGCGATGCCGAAATCGAGCACCAGGACCCGCTCCGTGGCTTCGGCCGTGGCTTCGATCATAACGTTATCGGGTTTGAGGTCGCGGTGAATGATGCCCTGACGATGAGCGGCTTCGATGCCGGCGCAAACCTGAGTCATGATCGCGACGGCTCGTTCGGGCCGCATCTGTCCGTGTCCCGCCGAATGGGTTCGCAGTTCCTCGCGCAGGCTGCGCCCTTCTATCAATTCCATCACCAGATACGCGCCGCCATTCGACATGAATGCGAAATCATAAATGGCGACGATGTTCGGGTGTTTCAATTTCGCGGCGGCGCGAGCTTCGCGGTTGAATCGTTCGGCGATGACCTGGTCGGCGAGGAATTCGGCGCGCAGAATCTTGATCGCGACGTTGCGTTCGAGCTGCTGATGGACCGCCCGATAGACTGACCCCATACCGCCGTGGGCGATTAATCGCTCCAGGCGGTATTTGCCGTCGATGATGACCGGAAGCTGATCGACTAGAAATGTAGGAGTCTGATCGAAGAGGCAAAATTCCGCGCCGTCTCCGAAACAACGATGACAAACCTGACAATACCGCATCGGCCCTCCTGAACGCCCTCAGGGAACAACACACAAATGCAGGGCCGCTCGCATCGGCCTCGACGCGCTTTGGGGGTTTTCAAACCAGCTATTCAATAAAGGGAGCGCAATCGTCTAAATCGATTGAGATACGCCGGGGGTGGCGTGTCTCCGCAGAACGCGCGTGAAGCATACTAAAGGCCGCTAAGCGTTACAAGCGGGGCCGCTAATCCCGGCGCCCGCGATTGACAGGGTTGAAGGCATTACTTATATTCCGGCGTTACCTTAAGCTTTTCGACCGTGAGCGATACTACAACGACAACTACGCAGTTAGAGCGATTTCAGGCGCAGGGCGCCTCATCGACCGGCGTCGAGCGGTCGTCGTCCATGCAGTCCCGTGGGCAGCCTTGCAGTGGGCAGCCTTGCGGCGCGCCGCCTTGCTGCGGAACGGGGTGCGCCGTATGCGTGCTTGACTATTGGGAACCGGACGAATCTGGATCGGAAGCGATGGCAATGCTCGACGCGATTGAGCAGGCTCAATCGCAGGCGCGGCGAATGATCGCCGAACAGGACGGCGATTCGCAGTAGACGCGGATTAATCACACCCCTTGCTCAGCATGAACGGGACTTATAAGACGCATTAAGACCTGTAAGGTCCTTTCATGCTCTCACGATGTGCTCACAACCAACCTAGTTGGAGGTCTAACGACATGGCAGAAGCAGAAGTCAAAGCGGTTGAGAAAAAGTTCAAACCGTTTGTGCCTGACGAACAGGTTATGCCTGAGTTTTCCATCAAAGCCGTCGTCCTTGGCGCGCTCTTCGGGATCATCTTCGGCGCGGCCACGGTCTATCTGGCGCTCAAGGCCGGGTTGACGGTCTCGGCTTCGATTCCGATTGCGGTGCTGGCCATCGCGGTCTTCAAACGCTTCGGCAAATCCACCATCCTCGAAAACAACATTGTTCAGACCATCGGCTCCGCCGGCGAATCCATCGCCGCCGGAGTGGTCTTCACCATTCCCGCGCTGATCTTCCTGACTGACGGAGAAAAATTCTTCAACTATTTCAACATCTTCACCCTCGCGCTCGTCGGCGGCGTATTGGGCATTCTTTTCATGGTTCCGCTGCGCCGCTCGCTGATCGTCAAGGAGCACGGAACGTTGCCCTACCCAGAAGGCACGGCCTGCGCGGAGGTGCTGGTCGCCGGAGAACGAGGTGGCTCGCTCGCGGGCAAAGTCTTCGCCGGACTCGGCGTGGCGTTCGCTTACAAATCGATGATGAGCATTCTCGGCCTCTGGAAAGACACGCCGACCATTCAGACAGGGCGCGACTCTAGTTTTCCGAACGCGAGCGTGAGCGCCGAAATAACGCCGGAGTATCTCGGCGTAGGCTATATCATCGGGCCGCGCATCGCCGGCGTGCTGGTGGCCGGAGGCGTGCTCTCCTATCTGGTGTTGATACCGCTTATCGCCCTTGTAGGCGACGCATTGCCGTCCGTCCTCAAACCAGGCATCGGCGGCAAGCTGATCAGCCAGATGTCGCCGTCGGAGATTCGTCTGGGCTATGTCCGCTATATCGGCGCAGGCGCGGTCGCCGCCGGCGGGCTGATCACGCTGATTCGAACCCTGCCCACCATCGTCTCAGCGTTCAGAGAGAGTTTTAAAAGCCTGCGCGACATAAAAGCCGGCGTGGCGCCGGCGAGGACACAGCGAGAAATCCCGATCACTTACGTGATCATCGGCTCGCTGGCGCTGGTCATCATCGTCGCGCTGCTGCCCCAGCTTCCGCGCGTCACGATTGTCGGCAAATTGTTGATGGGCGTGTTGGTGGTCGTCTTCGGTTTCTTCTTCGTCACGGTCAGCTCGCGCATCGTCGGCATTATCGGCACTTCATCGAATCCGATCTCCGGCATGACGATCGCGACGGTGATGGGAACATGCCTGATCTTTGTGAGTCTCGGTTGGACCGGCGACGTGTATCAGTCGCTCGCCCTGGCCGTCGGCGGCATCGTCTGCATAGCGGCGGCGAACGCTGGCGCGACGAGCCAGGACTTGAAAACAGGCCATATCGTCGGCGCGACGCCCATTTACCAACAAATCGGCTTGATCATAGGAGTCACTGTTTCCACCCTCGTCATCGGTCTGACCCTGCTGGAGTTGGACAAGTCAATGCAATTTCAAGGCGTCGCGCACGCCATCGGCTCTGAAAAGATGCCGGCGCCGCAGGCGACTTTAATGGCTACCATCATCAAAGGTTTGTTGGCGCACGACCTGCCCTGGGGCCTGGTCTTCGTCGGCGCGTTCATTTCAGTGGTTGTCGAACTATGCGGAGTGCGCTCCCTTTCATTCGCGGTCGGCGCATATCTTCCGCTTTCGACGACGGCGCCGATCTTTGCCGGCGGCCTGTTGAAAGCTTTGGCGGATAAAATGTCCGGCGTTCGCGAAGAATCGGAGGTCAGCTCAGGCATGCTCTACAGCACGGGACTCGTCGCTGGCGGTTCGCTCACCGGCGTGCTGATCGCGCTGCTCAGCGGTGTTCCGAAAACCACGGCGGATGGTCAGACAGTCTCACTCATCCAATATGTTTTGGACTCTGTTCGCGTTAAAGGCTGGGAAAATCTGGGCGGTTGGGCCGATCTGATCGGCATCGCATTCTTCGCCGGACTCTGCTTCCTGCTCTTGAGAGCGGCGAGGCAGCGACTGGATGCTTGATAATTCCGGATTGCGGCAGAGCCTAGACACAGAGACACAGAGTAAATCAAAAGAGGATGGCCTTCATCTTTCCGCGATCTTCTCTGTGGCTCTATGTCTCTGTGGCTAATCTCCGCAATCCCCAATCCGCAATCTATTCACTCACACCTAAAATGATCAGCCCACTCACAGGCGTTCGCGTTCTCGACTTTGGCCGCTACATCGCCGGGCCTTATTGCGCGATGCTGCTCGCTGATTTCGGCGCTGAAGTCATCCGCATCGAACGGCGCGAGGGCGGCGAAGACCGCTACGTCGCGCCAATCACCGATCCAGTCAGTGGTTTAGGTGAAGGCCCGTTGTTCATCGGCCTCAACCGCAACAAGAAGAGCGTCACGCTCGATCTCGGGCGCCCCGAAAGCCGCGAGATCAAACGACGACTGATCGGGAGCGCCGACGTGGTCATCGCCAACCTGCCAGCGCCTGTCTTGCGGAAGCTGGAGCTCGATTATGACTCGCTCGTCGCGATCAAACCCGACATCATCCTAACCCAGGTTTCCGCCTTCGGCGCTGAAGGGCCTTACGCCAACCGCGTCGGCTTCGACCCGGTGGCGCAGGCGATGTCGGGCGCGATGGGCGTCACTGGCTTTCCCGGCGCGCCAGTCCGCAGCGTGGTTCCGTTCGAAGATTTCGGAACTGCCCTGCACGCGGCGTTCGGAACAATGGTCGCGCTCTACGAAAGGCAGAAGACCGGGCGCGGCCAGATCGTCGAGGCTTCGCTGCTCGCGACCGGCGTGACGTTCATGCAAACGTTGCTCGCCGAGCTACACGTCACCGGCGTCGAACGCCGCCAGCAAGGCAACACGGCCTTTCACGTCGCGCCGTCCGACACCTATCGAACGAAAGACGGCTGGATCATCATTCACGTGATCGGCAATCCGATGTTCGAACGCTGGGCGAAACTGACTGGGCGCGCCGACCTGATTGACGATCCGCGCTGCGCCAACGACATCTCGCGAGCGAACAATCACCAGTTGATCACCGACGCGATGAACGCGTGGGCGGATCAACGCACGACGGAGGAGGCGGTGCGAGAGTTGGAAGAGGCGCGTGTGCCGTGCGGCAAGGTCTACGAGTTGAGCGAGGTCTTAGACGACCCACAGGTCAAAGCGCGAGAGTTGATCAGGTTTGTCGAGTATCCGGGCGGCGCGAAACCCGTGCCAGTGCCGAATACTCCGGTGCGGTTATCGGAGACGTCGGGCGAAGTCAGAAGTCGCGCGCCAATGTTGGGCGAGCATACGGATGAGGTTTTGCGGGAATTAGCGTTCAGCGACGTGGAGATCACGGTTTTTCGCGGCTCTGGCGTAATCTAAACTGGTGAAGAGGTCAACGCCATATGCTGATTTATCTCTTCACAGTTCTCTCCTTCATCATAACCATGCCCTCAAGAGTGAAAACTCTTCAGAGACCTATTCAACCCAATTCGATTCGCTCTGTGGATTTCGGCAATTTCATGTACTCTTTGCCGTCCGGATTAATTGATCGGAGTAATCCAAGGCGAACGTTCAGACTCAAAAATCGTGAGCATCCGGAAACGCCGGATGAGATGGGCATTTTCCTGTGCAATGTAAGTTATCAAAATCCGCCAAAGAATACTCCATCCATAGCCGAAGGCTTGGATGGAGATGAATTTGGCATCGTGGGCGCTTCGCCCACGATTAATATCGCGTACAACGTCCACTAACATAATGTAAAATACCTTCGTGATAGTCCAAAAGGCTTACCAATACAGATTCTTCCCCT
>DASTMP010000049.1:0-5700 GCA_035714085.1 Blastocatellia bacterium | reverse complement strand
AAATAGCCAAGCTGGGATTGCCTGACGCGATTGTCAGGACGCGCCTTTTGCCGCACCCGTTCGATTTCTATCGCTGGCTCAGATCAGCGCTCAGGCGCAAACCGCAAGACCGGAGCGGAGTCGCCGCCGAGACAGCCATCGCCGTAGACAGGCCGCTGGCTGAGAAAGGAAAGCTGCGGCGATTGGCCCTGTCGGCGCTGAGCATTCCCGACATGTACACCGGATGGATTTTGCCGGCCATCGTGGCCGGACTGAAAGCGGCGCGGGAGTCGAAGGCGGAACAAATTTTCTCCTCCGGCCCATTCTGGACGAATCATCTGGTCGGGCTGGCGCTGTCGTATTTTACCGGTCTGCCCTGGACTGCTCACTTTCGGGACCCCTGGATCGCCGGTAATTGGCAAGCGCAGACCAGCTCCTTGGTGACCCGATTGAATAAGTGGTTGGAGCGGATTGTCGTCACGCGCGCCACGGCGGTCGTGAGCGTGACGGAAGAACATTCCGCCGCGTTCCGGCAAGCGTACACGAACCTCTCGCCTGACAAGTTCTTTACCGTTCCGAACGGCTATGACAATGAGGAATGGTCCGACGAAGAGTGTGAATTGGGGCCGACTGAGATACAGCGCGAGCAAGAAAGCGAAAAGAAGTTTCTGATCACTTACACCGGAAAATTCTACATCGAGCGCGACCCGCAACCGTTATTCCGGGCCCTGAGAACATTGATTGATTCCGGCGAGATCGAGCGCGAACAGGTCCGGGTTGATCTGGTCGGTTGGTGTGAAACCAGCGAAGGACGCTCGGTGAAGGAGATGGCTGACAAGTTCGGACTGAGTGATTGCGTCAACATCCTTGGCCCACGCGGGCGCCAGGAAACGATCCAGCGCATGATGCGAGCCAATTTGCTCTTGTTGCTGGCCGAAAGGTTCATAATTCAGATTCCGGGCAAGACCTATGAATATCTGCGCGCGGGGCGGCCCATTCTGGCGCTCACGCCGGAGGGCGCGTTGGCCAAATTTATGCGAAGGACAGGCGCCGGGTGGGTCGTTGATCCAAAAGATGACGCTGGTGTTCTGCGCGCAGTTCGGGAGCGCTATCGGCAATGGAAAGCCGGGGAACCAGGGCCGAGCGCTGATCAGAAGATAGTGACCGGCTTCGATCGGCGAAAGCTCGCCGGCAGGTTAGCTGATGTGTTCGACCACATCAACGGCGCCCCAAAGGAGACGTCGTTGGCCGTTGCAGACCGCCAGAGCAAATCGCCTCCCCCTTCTCATCGTGAGAGCGATGAACGTGAGATGTCGGTCACTGTGGTCGCCACGCCGGCGGCCTTGGCGGAATTTATTTCCGCGTGGGAGGACCTCGCCGCCTCTGCGTTGGAGCCTAATGTGTTCTACGAACCATGGATGATGATGCCTGCCCTTCGTAATTTCGGCGCCGCTAAAAAGCTTCTGATAGCGCTTATTTTTACGACTGATCCTGCTCGACCCGGAACGCCGTTGCTCTGTGGCTTATTCCCGCTCGAATGCGAGCGCGGATACAAGGGGATGCCTGTTAAATTCCTTCGACTCTGGAGGCACAAACACTGTTTCCTGACTACACCGTTAATCAGAGCCGGGTACGAGCGCCAGACCTTAGAGAAATTCTTCGATTGGCTCGCGACTGACGCGCGAAGCGGGGCGCTACTGGAGATCAATATGATGGCGGGCGCCGGGCCGTTTCACCAGACGCTAACGGATTACCTCTACAACTCCGGCAAAACAAACCGCGCCTTTGATAGTCACACGCGCGCGCTATTTCAGCCCGCGGCTGACGCCGACACCTATCTTTGCGCCGCTCTATCCACCAAGCATCTCAAGATGATCAGGCGCCAGGAAAAGCAGTTGACAGAGATCGGACGCCTTGAATATGACGCGCTCACCCCGAATGACGATGCCGCCGCGTGGATTGAAGAGTTTCTACAATTGGAAGCCAGCGGATGGAAAGGTCGTGAGAGCAGCGCCCTCGCTTCAAATGAATCTGATCGAAGTTATTTCAAGTCAATCACGACAGAAGCGTTTCGACGAGGCCGACTTGTAATGCTGGCGCTGCGGCTCGACGGTCGCCCTATAGCATACAAACTCAACTTCCTTGCCGGGCGAGCTTCATTCACCTTCAAGATCGCTTTTGATGAGAACTACGCGCGCTACTCGCCGGGAATGCTGCTGGAAGTCGAAAACGTCCGCCGGCTCCATGCTCAAACGCGGATAGAGTGGGTGGATTCGTGCGCTGATCCACTCAACTTCATGTTTAACCGGCTTTGGCTGGCGCGGCGTACGATTCAAAACCTGATCATCAGCACGGGTAAAGCGCCCGGCGATCTCGTCGTTTCGGTGACTCCCTTGCTCAGTTGGATCAAGCGCAAGATTAGGTGGTAGGCGAAAGGAGGAAGAAAAATGAAAATGAGCTTCACCCGTTTGGCGACGAGGACCGATCCGACTGGAGAGGCGGTAACCAGGAGATCAGTCATTGGAGCGCTGACGCCCCAGGCTCCTCGGGCGCCGGCCGGACCGCGCGCCTCCGAAGGTGATGTCATAGCCGATGGCGCAAAGATGTCGGTGGCGGTCGCCAATGATTTGACCGAGTTGGAGGGACACGTCGCCGCATGGGAACATCTGGCGGACGCCGCCATCGAGCCGAATGTATTTTACGAGCCTTGGATGCTGATGCCCGCGCTTCGGGCTTATGGCGCTGAAAAGCGCTCATTATTCGCGCTCGTCCAGGGGCCTGATCCGGCGCGCCCGCTTGGGCCCCCCTTGTTGTACGGATTCTTCCCGCTCGAACTCAAAGATCATTGCGAAGGAATCTCCCGTAAGCTGCCGCTCAAAACACTCTGCTTATGGAGGAAGCCGGAGATGATTTATCTGTGCGCGCCGCTCCTGAGAGCAGGATACGGGCGCGAGGCGCTCTCCGCCTTCTTCAACTGGCTAGATACTGGCGGTCACAACTGCTCGCTGATGGAGTTTGGTTTCGTCACGGGCGAAGGGCCGTTCCATCATCTACTGATCGATTACCTTCACGAAAATTTGAAATTCTCCTATGTCGCGGAGTCCTTCACGCGCGCGATGTTTCGTCCCGCCGCCGACGCCGAAGACTATATCCGCGTGGCGCTGAATCGCGCTCGAAGAAAAGAGTACAGGCGTCAGGAGAGACGCCTTGCGGAGACGGGCCGACTCGAATACTCGACGCTTGACGCCGACTCCGACGTCGGCGCCTGGATCGAGGAGTTTATCGAGTTCGAGGCGACTACTTGGAAAGGCAAGGGAGGCCGCGCGCTCGCCGGCAACGAGGCGGATCGGAAGTACTTCGTGGAGATCGCCAGAGAGGCTTTCCGGCGCGGCAAGTTGATGATGCTCGCGCTACGTTTTAACGGCCGTCTGATCGCTTTCAAGGTCAACTTTCTCTCCGGATATGGATCGTTCGCGTTCAAGATCTCATTCGATGAAGAATACGCGCGCTACTCGCCCGGTGTGCTTCTGGAACTGGAGAACATCCGTTTGCTGCACGAGCGGCCGCAAATCAAGTGGATGGACTCTTGCGCCAGCCCTGATCGTTTTATGATTAATCACCTGTGGACTGATCGCCGGGCGATTCAAACTATGGTGGTCAGCGCTCGCAAGCGGCGGAAAGATTTTGTGGTCGCGGCGATCCCTTTATTGAAGTGGGGCAATCGGCGGATTTTCCACCGAGGCCTTCCGGGCCGATAACCCATACGCCATATGGGAATTGATGGTGAAGAGATGTACAAAAGCAAACACTCGCTGATTACCGAACCTGATCTTCTTACCCTGGATAAAACGCCAATGCCCGGCCTGTTGGAGATTGATAGCGAGACCTTTCGCGCCGGTTTCAACCGCGCGCCGTTTCTCATCCGGCATCGCCTGGCCGACCATCATTTATTCTCTCTCCAGCGTTTGATCGAGCTTGCGAATCGATTGCCCGAGGAGAAGGTCAAATACAACGGGGCGGACATCTCGGTCGCCACCGGTCTCTACAAGGGGCCGCGCACGGGACTGTCAATCCTGGAGACGATCCAGCAGATCGAGGAGTGCCGCTCGTGGATGGTAATAAAAAACGTCGAACTCGATCCGGAATATCGACAGTTGCTGGATCGGTGTCTGGATGAAATTCGGCTTTTTTCCGAACCAATCGATCCGGGCATGTTTCGGAGGGAGGGATTCATTTTCATCTCCTCTCCGGACTCCATTACGCCCTTCCACATGGACCCCGAATATAATTTCCTGCTTCAGGTTCGCGGCAAAAAACAGATCAGCATCTGGGACAGCAGGGACCGATCGGTTCTATCAGAGATCACTCTCGAAAGATTTTTCGCTGACGAGGAAAATCAGATAACGTTCAAAGAGGAGTATCAGCAGAAGGCCTCCTTCTTCGAGTTGACGCCGGGGGCTGGATTACATTTTCCGGTAGTCGCCCCCCACTGGGTGCGGAATGGCGACGAGGTTTCAATCTCATTCAGCGTCACTTTTCGCACTCCCGCGTCCGAGCGCCGACGGATCGTCCACTGCGTCAATGCGGGGCTTCGCAGAAGAGGGCTGAACCCGAGGCCGCATGACGCCTCGGCTTTTCGAGATCTAGCCAAGTATTACGGCTTCCGCGCGTGTAGCGGGATCAAAAGATTGCTGGGCGGTCACGGACCCGGCGATCCTGGAAGGTCGGTGGGACGGAAGGGGTAAAAGATTATGTCGATGGTTTCCGTAATCATGCCCACATTCAATCGCGCCGACACGATCAGGCGCGCCATCCGAAGCGTTCAGGCGCAGACATTCACCGAATGGGAATTGATCGTCGTGGATGACGGATCGACCGATGACACTGTGGCGCTGATCGAAGGATGCGACCCGCGATTGAAGCTCATCCGACAGGAGAATCAGGGAACGGCCGGGGCGCGCAACGCGGGGCTGCGCGCCAGCGCCGGCTCTTATATAGCCTTTCTCGATTCGGATGATGAGTGGCTGCCTCATCATCTGGAACTCTGCGTCGGCTTTCTGGAAGCCTTTCCCGAAGAGCAGTTCGTTACCAACGAGCTTTGGGAAGACCTGGGACGCGGTCGCATTGTCAAACATTACCGCATGGAGATCGAGGATGGTTATCCCAGAATGGCTCGCAAGATCGGCTCGCGACTGCTCGACCATCCTCACGGCGAGCGGGCCGGCGAGCAGGATGGATATCTGCGCGTTTATCAATCGCGTCAGCCGATCGGCGAATGGGGACGGGCGATCGTCGAGCGCACGCCTTACCGGAATGTGTTTCATTACCGCGGCCAAATCTTTGAGAATATGCGCTGGGGATTTCTGATGTGTCTGCAGCCGACCGTGATCAGGCGCAAGGCTTGTGAGGCGGTCGGCATGTTCGATACCGAATACTACGGCGCTTCGGACTACGCTTTCACCATTGAGCTTTGCCGGCGATTCCAGGCCAACTACCTTTCGATCCCAGCCTGCATCAAGCATGAATTCGCCGAAGACGGCGGGTCGCTTTCCGAAAGTCATGTTGCGACAGGCAAGACGGCGCTGATCTGTCTGCAGGATATGCTGAGCTGCCTGGAGCGCTACTGGGGGGATCGTCGAGATGATCCGGAGATCTGCGCCCTGCTCGGGTTCAGGCAATTGGATATCGCGCGACTCGCCCTGGGACGCTGCGAGCGGGCGA
>DASTMP010000048.1:0-77184 GCA_035714085.1 Blastocatellia bacterium | reverse complement strand
GCGCGCGTAAGCAAGCGGCTGACTCATCAGTCAGCCGCTTGCTTACGCGCGCGGTACTGTGCCGGCGTACCAATGTTGATTGGTCTGATTTAGTCCAGGCGAACAACCAATGCGCCAAGTATCATCGGTTACTTGGGAAAGAGCGCATTCGTATAAGCTTTTTCAAGAACTTCTTTCGCGCCTTTGCCAGCGCTCGGTCCTCCCGAAATGTCGGAGTTGATGAACAGGACGCCGATGACTCGCGGTCCTGTCACAGGCCCGAAGATGGCGATTGATGTGCTGATCTTACCGCAATGGTTGCCGTTACTGTCGCATCCGTGGCCAAAGCCGCCATTCTTTTCGAGTTCGGTATTACTGGCGACGTCCCAGCCGAGGCGTCTTGTCCGCATAATATCAAACTGATTCTTGGACGGTGTTTCGGCCAGGATTTTGCCGTCTTTGGCGTTGATGCTGAGCAACACCTTGACGATGTCCTCGACCGAGAGATACCAGCCGGCGGCGCCGCATTGTAGCGACAAATCGCCCCAGTCATATCCCGCATGCGTCCCCGGATAGTTGTATGCGAAGCTATAAGTGAAGGCGCCAGGGGATTCTGTTGGAGGTTTACACGCGACGCCTTTTTGTCCCACCAGATCGAAAACGTTCTGCTGCACGAGCTTCACGTATTGATTGGCAAGGGTCAGTGGCCGCGTCAACTGATTGCTGTCTTCAGGGAATCCCGCAACTTTGGGCAGCAGGATTCGAAAGATGGCGAAGTTGTAGTTGCTGTAGCAGCCGCTCAGATTGTTCGGGTTGATAGGGTTACTCGGATTTATCACATCTGAGGGCTGGCACATGGTGGATGCGCTAGCGCTGACCGGCTGAGTGAAGAATTTCTTCAACTGCGCATAGTCTTGAGTGACGTTGCCGTAGTCCTTGATGCCGCTCGTGTGGCTCAGCAACTGGGCGAACGTGATGTTCTTGACATAGTTGCCTGGGGACCAGTCGGACGGTAAGTAAGGACCGATCGTCGCGTCAAGACTGACATTATTCTTATCCAGTATGCGAACGGCGGCGATGGCCGTCACCATTTTGCTGACGCTGGCGACGGTGATCTTGGTTTTCGACATGAAGTTGATCGCAGGCCCATTCGCTGACGTGCGGGCTTGACCGTAGGAATAGAATTTTGGGTCCTGCCCGACAAAGAACGAGTATCCGACGGCGTGCCCATCAAGCTCCTTATGGATGTTCTTAGCGATCTGACAGGGCCTGACGCATTGCTTGCCGTCGCAAATGGGCGTGTTCGGCGCGCCCTTGGCGTAGTCGGCCCAACCCTCCTGGGCAAGGAGCGTCTCGGAATGTCCCATCGGCGACTGCGAACTCATGGAGGCGCGCAGGTCGACGCCGCAGCGATCCATATACTGTCGCCTCCACTCAGAGTGCTGCTGTTCCTCTGGCAACTGTGATTTTGGGGGCGGCAAAATGGCGTTCAGATGCATATTCACCAACTGCGAAGCGCCGGGCTTGAGACTCGGGACGCTCGCCGCGCCAGCTGAACGCATCAGTGCGTTATTATCTGTGACGTCCAGCGAGATCGGATCGGTGGCGGTTTTGCCCTTGTTCTTAACGCGCAATGTGACGTCAGCTCCGGCAAAATGCAGTTGCGTGAGCGGAACTATGCCGATCTTCTCGTCATAAGTCACGATTTCCACAGAAGGGAAAACCACGGCCGGGCCAAATGTTTCCGAGATCACCGCCGCTTGCTTCTGGGTCACCACGACCGCCGCAGAAGGCGCTCCCACCGGGTGCTGCTGCGCGTTCTTAGTTACGACGTACACCCAGTAGCTCGTGGAATTTTTCGGCGGAGTCTTGGGGGCGAACTTCGCGAAATCTATCAGGAATGTCGCCCCATGGCCCTTCTGTGGAACCTGCGTCAATGCGCCGCTGGCAATGACATTGGGGGCCTGTGTTGGAGACGTCCACGGGGGCGCCGAGAAAGCTTTGTTTGATACCATCCACTCCGCCGACGCGACGTCGGGTTCATCCGTGTACCAAGCGAATTGAAGTTTTTCGGCTGAGCTAATTGTTATCGTCTTCACCCATTGCTTAAATTCGCCGCTGCCTTCCATTACCTCCAACCTGGTTTTACTGATCTGTGTCTGTTGACGGACAGGGTCATTCTTGCCCTGTGATCGGGCAGATTGCGACGGTATCATCATACCGGTCGTGATAATCGCTAGCGCCATGAGCGCCGCAGATATTTTTCTCATCGGTGTCATAATCAATACCTTCATCCTCTCAAAGCTGGTCAAAGCTGGATTGTCGAAATGGCTGGCGCTCTTTGCAGTCACAAAGAGCGTCAGCTTTATAGTTGAGTTAGATCTTCCGGGCTAATCTCAGTGCGTCGCCACCGTATTTGACTTGTAGGTCGTATTCGTCTGTCGGTCCGTCATAACGATGTAGACGTAGGCCGGAGGGTGGTCCCCACGTTTGACCGCGAACCAGAGTTTAGTCAGATCCTGCGGCGCCCCAAGCGCGCAGAAGCCGTACAGCCTCTTGCCGTTCGACCTGTCGTAGATGTCGACCCAGGTCCTGGAAGCCTGCGTGTTGTTTCCGCAAGCCGGCAGAGCGGGAGCCGGAGCAAACAGGTAATTTGGATAAGCTGTGAAATTGATCACCCGGAGGTTGTATCTGACCCACTGTTGGCCGTTCGCAGCATAGCCCTGAGCCCCCGCAAACCCAATGTTTGGATTGGGTAATGGTGGCGGCCCGGCTAAGCCGTTGTTGAGAACAGCCGCGCACAGCAGCAAAATTGCAAACGAGATACTTATCCTTCTTTTCGTTCCATTTGTTGATGCCATCTTGTCACTCCTTTCGGTCTTGTAAACTTCTCCAATTGAGTTATGGGCGCTCTGGCGAGCCGGTTGGCCTCATGGCCAACCGCTTCGAGGCCAATGCGCATCCAATTCATGCCCTCACCTGAGAAAGCAGAAAACGACGGGCAAACGGCCAACACCGTCCAAGATTTTTCTTTAGCCTGTCGCCTGTGTGGTAAATTCGCGCTGGTTGTGATCAGCCTCAACCGGCCTAAGGAGGTAGCCTGAAAATGCGCACAACACACGAGATCACGAACTTGCTGGTCGCTTGGGGCAAAGGGGATCAGGAAGCGCTAGATCAACTAGTCCCGCTGGTGAATGCGGAACTGCAACGCCTGGCCAGGGGCTATCTCATGAAGGAACGTCCCGGCCATATCCTGCAGACCACCGCCCTCATCCACGAAGCCTACATCCGGCTGATTGATTGGCAGAACTCGAGTTGGCAGAACCGCGCCCACTTCTTCGGAGTGGCAGCCGACATGATGCGGCGCATCCTGGTTGATTACGCCGTCAAATGGAAATCCGAGAAGCGCGGCGGCGGCGCGCTGCACGTGACTCTGGTAGAGGCGGCGGCGGTCTTCTCCGAACGCGCCCCGGATTTGGTGGAGCTTGATGCGGCGTTGGTCAATCTCGCCGCGCTGAATCCGAGACAGTGCCGGGTGATCGTCTTGCGCTTCTTCGGCGGCATGACCCTGGAAGAGATCGCTGAGGCGCTCGGCGTGTCGCTCGGGACGGTCAAGCGCGATCTGACGCTGGCCAAGCTCTGGCTCCTCGGTGAACTGAAAGGAGGTCATGGCGATGACGCCTGAACGCTACGAGCAGGTTTGCCAGATCTGTTGCGACGCCTTGCGGGTCGAGGCGCCGCAGCGCGCCGCTTTCCTCGACCGCGCTTGCGCCGGCGACGCCTCGCTGCGCCGTGAGGTCGAGGCAATGTTGGTGAATGAAGGGCGGGTGGAAGGTTTTCTAGAGTCGCCCGCGTTGGCGGTCGCCGCGCAGTTCCTGGCTGAAGAACAAGCTCAGTCAAGGTTAACCGCTGCGAGGTTCAGTCTCACATCGCCCCTCATTTTTGGCCTGACGTTGCCCGAATCCGGACCGTCGGCTGTGAGCCCAACCTTTATCGGCAGCTATCGCATCCTGCGGAAGCTCGGCGAAGGTGGCATGGGCGTCGTCTACGAGGCCGAGCAGCAACACCCGCGGCGATCCGTGGCGCTGAAGATCATTCGCGGTGGGCGATTGATGAGCGACTATCAGGTCAAACTGTTTCAGCGCGAAGCGCAGGCGCTGGCTCGACTCAAACATCCCGGGATCGCGGCTATCTATGAGGCGGGGCGCACTGATGAAGGCCAACATTATTTCATTATGGAGTTGGTGCGCGGCGCCCCCTTGCTCGATTACGTAAAGGGGAACAGGCTTACGGGAACGCAGGCCCCCAGCGGCGTCAGGCGGCGGTTGGAACTGTTCCTCAAGATTTGCGAAGCGATCAGCTATGCGCACCAGCGCGGGGTGATCCATCGTGACTTGAAACCAGCCAACATCCTGGTCGCTGACGAATCCGAGAGCTTCGACGGCGCAAGCCCGGTCGGGGGCGAGGTCAAGGTGCTCGATTTCGGGTTGGCCCGCATCACCGACGATGAGGGGGCAGGCGCGTCAGGCGTGAGCGAAGCCGGCCAGATCAGGGGCACGTTGCCATATATGAGTCCGGAGCAGCTCCGCGGCGATCCCGGCGAGATTGACGTGCGCGCAGATGTCTATGCGCTGGGGGTGATTCTGTATGAGATGCTGACCGAGCGGCTCCCATATGATTTAGAACACGCCACAGCTCCGCAAGCCATCCGCATCATCTGCGAAGAAGCGCCCAAGCCTACAGTTCGAATGCTGAGCGAGACGCGCGACCGAAAGAACGGGAAGACAGGGAGAATTGATCGGGACGTTGAGACGATCGTATTCAAGGCGTTGGAGAAGGAGCCGGAGCGCCGGTACCGGAGCGCGGCGGCGATGGCGGAGGACGTGACGCGCTACCTGACGAATCAGCCGATCCATGCGCGCCCGCCCAGCGCCCTGTATCAATTCCGCAAGCTGGTAGCCCGGCACAAGGCGCCATTCGCATTGTCGGCGGCGGTATTCGCGCTCCTCCTGGGATTTGCGATCACGATGGCGGCGCAATCGGCGCGCATCGCCCGCGAGCGTGACAAAGTCGCACAGCAGGAATTATCCAATCGCCGGTTACTATATGCGGCGAATATGAACATGGCGATGCAGGCTTGGGAGGCCAATTACATTAAGCGAGTGCAGGAGTTGGTAGAAAGTTATATTCCCAAATCTGGCCAGGAGGATATGCGTGAGTTCGAGTGGTACTATCTTTGGCGACTTTGCCACCGTGACCTGCTGACTCTCAAAGGACATGGAGACTATGTCACGTCAGTGGCCTTTTCGCCGGATGGCAAGAAGCTGGCCACGGGAAGTTGGGATGGCGCCGCGAAGTTGTGGGATGTAGGCGCCGGCAGGGAACTCGCTACTCTCAAAGGACATAGAACTTATGTCTTCTCTGTAGCCTTTTCGCCGGATGGCAAGAGGCTGGCCACGGGAAGTTGGGATCACACCGCGAAGCTGTGGGACGCGGTCACTGGTCGGGAACTCGCTACTCTCAAAGGACACGGAGATGGTGTCTGGTCGGTGGCCTTTTCGCCCGACGGCAAGAGGCTGGCCACGGGAAGTCGGGATCGCACGGTGAAGCTATGGGACGCAATGACCGGCAGGGAACTTGCTACTCTCAAAGGACACAGGGACTATGTCTACTCAGTGACCTTTTCACCTGACGGCAAGAGGCTGGCCACGGGAAGTTGGGATCACACCGTGAAGTTGTGGGACGCAGGCGCCGGCCGGGAACTCGCTACTCTCAAAGGACACGAAGACGCTGTCCTCTCAGTGGTCTTTTCACCCGACGGCAAGATGCTGGCCACGGGGAGTCGGGATCGCACAGCGAAGTTGTGGAACGTGGTCGCCAGCCGGAATCTCGCTACCCTCAAAGGACACGAAGACGAAATCCTCTCTGTGGCTTTTTCACCCGACGGCAAGAAGTTGGCCACGGGGAGTCGGGATCGCACAGTGAAGCTGTGGGATGTGAGCGCCGGCCGGGAACTCGCTACCCTCAAAGGACACGGTGACTATGTTACCTCAGTAGCCTTTTCACCTGACGGCAAGAGGCTGGCCACAGCGAACGTTGATCACACAGCGAAACTGTGGGATGCGGCCATTGGTCAGGAACCCACTACCCTCATAGGACACAGAGACGAAGTCCACTCAGTAGCCTTTTCACCTGACGGCAAGAAGTTGGCTGCGGGAAGCCGTGATGGCGCCGCGAAGCTGTGGGATGCGATCACTGGTCAAGAACTCGCCACTCTCAAAGGACACAGAGATGGCGTCTGGTCGGTGGTTTTTTCGCCCGATGGCAAGATGCTGGCCACGGGAGGTTATGACGGCGCCGCGAAGCTGTGGGATGTAGACGCCGGTCGGGAACTCGCCACTCTCAAAGGACACAGAGACCATGTCTACTCAGTGGCATTTTCACCAAACGGTAAGACGCTGGCCACGGGAAGCCGGGATGGCGTCGCCAAGCTCTGGGATGTGACCTCTGGTCGGGAACTCGCTACTCTCAAAGGACACGGAGGCGGTGTCTATTCAGTAGTTTTTTCACCTGACGGCAAGAGGCTGGTCACGGGAAGCTATGATCGCACAGCGAGGCTGTGGGATGCGGTCACTGGTCAGGAACTCGCCACTCTCAAAGGACACGCAGACGGCGTCCGCTCAATCGCCTTCTCACCCGACGGTAAAATGCTGGTCACGGGAAGTTATGACCGCACAGCGAAACTGTGGGATGTAGACGCCGGTCGGGAACTCGCTACTCTCACAGGGCACGTGGACGAGGTTTTCTCAGCGGTCTTTTCACCCGACGGCAAGAGGTTGGCCACGGGAAGTCGGGATCGCACAGTGAAGTTGTGGGATGTGGGCGCCGGTCAGGAACTCGTTACTCTCAAAGGACACGGCGCCACTGTCTGGTCCGTGGCCTTCTCACCCGATGGCAAGACGCTGGCTACGGGAAGTGGTGACCACACAGTAAAGCTGTGGCGCGCAGCTGCGGAACAGGAATCGCTGGCTCCCAGCAAGCGGTGATCCGAGCGGCTTGAATTGTCGAGCAGGTAGATGAAATTCAGCGGAATGGACGGAAAAACTGAGCCCACACGATTTTCTGTCTCCCATTTATCTCCGCGAGTGTTAGCCAAAACATACTAGGTGTTGGGGCATCGAGTCGCCGCGCGCCCGGCGGCAATCCAAAATACTCCCTGTCTGAAATCTCTACACGAGTCTTCACCACTTCGTTTTGTATTTGTCTGATTATCTCAATAGCTTTCTTCGCTTCGTCTGTCAGCCTCGGCGGATGATTGCCTTGCTCCTCGAACAGTAGCCGCGAGCCTTTCCGAAAGGTTTCAGTGACGCTCCGCATATCTTCCGACGTTTCTATGGGCTTTGCTTCGCCAGGATCGGCGTCCGCGCCAGTAGGAAAGACGCCTTTCAGGAGCGGGTGATTGTTGAATAATTCGATCACTTTTGGGGGGAAAAGATTTTCGTATAGATCAACGATATTCTCGCGATTGTTTAGCTGGTCATTGGCATGCTCGTTCAGGCTAATGACGAATATGTGATAAAGGAAGTTGTTGGCCGCGATGTAGAGGCGCCGCCAATCATCTATTGTCGCCTGCTTCAGCAAGCTCCGTGGGCATTCAAGGTCAAGGGCGAACATGATGTTAAAGGTAGATGAATGTTCTTCTTCAACAAGGCGCGTCTGTTCTCGCAAATATCGCTCGATGAAATCCTCGGCGTACATCTCGTCGATGACTCGTGAAAAATCACCTGTCTCTTCGAGCAGCTTCAGAACACGGTTGGTGGCCTCTTTAGCTTGTTTGATCTCGGCCTCGGCGGGCTGATCCTGAGCCCGGGAGACCGGCGCCGGGAAGAAGAGAAGGGATTGAATGATGATAAGGATCGTTGCGATGCGTAATGTGCGCGAGGTCATAGTGTCCTCCTTTTTTCTGTCCTGCATTTTAGCGAGCATCCAAGTGTGAAAAAAAGGCGACTCCGGCTATTTAACTGAGCGCAGTTCAAGATTGCGTATGGGCTTACCCGTTTGTAGGTGAATAACTTGTCTTGAGTTCCCGACCTCGATTTGCCCTTCACCGCTCGTGATGTTGGACGAATGAAATGAGTACCGCCCTTCGGCGTCAGTGCGGGTCGAGAACTTCATGCCGTCCATAGTCAACGTCACAATCTGCTTGGCCATTGGCTGCCCAGCGAGCGAGCGAGCAGTTCCTGAGATACATTCGACGTTGTTAGAGATTTCCTTGAACGCGAACGTGCCGAAGATGCGGTCGTAATAGACTGCCACGCTGTAACTCTCATCAGGCCCGGCGTGGAAATGCGCGCTAACTTCCGCCTTCTGGCTAGAATGAAACTCCTCGGAATTGCTCACCGTGGTTTTAGTCATGAGCTTCTTCGTTTCCGTCACGCCTAATCCGAGGAATTTCAGGAATCCGGCGCTGTAATCTTCTGTCTCCACGTTAAAGCTCGTAGCAGCTTCCATGTAGGATTTCGTCGTGTCGTAGAAGAACGTGAAGCTATCGTTAGCGCCATTTGGCTCAAACGTCTCGACGTAAGCGAATCTCTTTTCATCCAGGGTTACCTGCGAGCCATGCCCATAAAACGGATCCAGTTTGAGCAGCGATAGGATTGTTTTCGTATCTAAGCCGGTCCTTGAACCGAGCTTGGGGACTTTATTGACGCTTTTGCCAGGATCTTTTGGTCCTAAATTCAGGTTGGCGAGCACAACCTCATCCCAATCGTCCTTTAGCATTTTCACGGTCGGTGAGGAAATCTTCTCATAGCCAAGCACGGATACGTCGACCATCTGGCCGTCGCCCAGCCAAGCAAGCCTCGCGTTCTTTAAGTAAATAATCCTGTCTCCCAGGCCGGGGCCGAGCTTCGCTGCCGTTCCATACGATACTTGTTGACCGACGTTTACGATGAGAGCGTTTTCGGTGGTCACGCTCTTTCCGTCCTGTGAGCTTGCGCTGGCATTTCCCACCCCGACTGCGAGTATCTGCAATATCGTTCCGATTGCTTGCGTATAGGCATTAGGTATCTTGGAAAGAGCCGCGCCAGCTTTGTCGGCGCCGGACTTGAACTCCAACGCGTTGACGAACCTAGAAGGCTTGGACGGGACGGTCGTGCTTTTCTCATCGCTCCACCCTGCTTTGATCGTTGTGCCTACGGACTTGGTCTCGGCGTATGTAGCGTAGTTCGTATGCTGTTTATCCATTGGCGGCTCGTAGAGGATTGCGACCGGCAGGGCAGGCACTGTGAAAACCCCTGCGCCGTAACGGTTCGACCGGCTGATCGTGAATTCGTTACCGAAACCTTTGCCGCCGGAATGAACCGACCATTTTATCTTTGCGGCGGCGCCTACATTGATTGTGATTGAGTTGGCGTTTGGCGGAGCAGCGACCGTCTTGCCGTTGACTGTGACACTGAAATCGCCCTTACGATTCTTCACCTCGAATACCAAGCCGACATCTGTTGCTTGAACAAGCATCCCACCTTCCTCATGGATATGTTCCGGCTTGTGATAAGGTTTTTCGTCAGGGTCGCCACCGGTCTTCTGGTCAATAGTTCTCAGGCCGGGCGACGAGAAAGCGAAACCACCGGTGGCCGCGTCGAAGACTCCCACCTTTCTCTCAATGTAGACGTTCGGCCAGTTGATGGTTCCTTCGATCTGCTTCACCTGGTTGTATATTTTCCCTGGCTCCTGCCCGCGGACGGTTCCCTCGATAGGGATCGCGGCGAGAGTTAGCGCAATGACAAGCGCCCAGTTAACCGGCTTGTTTTCAAGTTTGAGTGGCGCCAGGAGCGCCGCAGTTAGTTTTCTCATCGGTTCCATAGTTCGATACCTCCATCCTCTCAAAACTGGATTGTCGAAGAAGCTGACGCTTTTTGCAGTCACAAAGGGCGTCAGCTTCACAGTTGCTTTAGCGCTCTCCCCTCGTCCTGACCGATTTGATCGAGTCTACTCAAACCGACGTGAGCAGGCGCTCGTTCACAGTCAGTAATCGAGAATTTCTCCTCTCGATCGTAAAGTCTGGACAGGGCAGAGACTGTCTCACCCTTTTTTCCTTACTACGGGAACTGTGGGCTGCCTATCTACTGGCCTTCCTGGTAATCCAAGGCGAATTGGCGCCCCCGATCGTGGGATCAACTTGAAGTTGGCTGTGGCGGTCTCTCCGGTGTGTATCGTAAATGTACCGCCAGTGTCCGAGTAGCCATCTTTCCTGATGCTGACCTGGTAAACGCCCGGCCCCATATTGGCAATGGTATACAGGCCTGCTTGATCTGTTACAACGCTTCGCTGATTTGAAACAGAGATGGTCGCCTGCGAAAGAGGCCTGCCGGTCTTCGCATCGGTGACCTGTCCTCTAAGTTGTCCACTCTTGAACTGATTTGTTACCTGAGAGGCGCTTGGGGTAACTGGCGTAATGTGGCTTTTCAGCGCTTTCGAAGCAGACTCTTCGCGCGCACCCGCGCCTGCGCGTATCGCTGTCGACCGCTCCTGCTCCCCCAAACCGGGCGTGTTGAGGCCGATTTGATTATTGTCCGTGGGTAAAGTAGCGGCGGCGTACTTTCCTTGACGATTCGTCGTGGCGCTCTGCTGCCCCTGTGTGGAAATCGTGGCGCCTGGGATAGGGCTTCCTTTTTGGGAGTCGACAGTGTTGCCTGCTAATTGACCTACTTTCATCTCATTCAGCCGCGATTGCGCGGTTAGCGTTTGACCTGTGGAACTGGGGCTGGTCCGGCGGGCTTGAGCAATCGCCTTCTCGACAAGCAGCGAAGGCGTCCGGTTCAGTTGAAAGTCTCGCGATTCGCTTCCGCTTACGCGCGCGACAATATATTGAGAGGCGCCACCGTAGCCGAGTTTGGAAACCATCGTCCTGTACATTCCCGGTTTGATGTTTCTGAACTCATAGCCCCCGTCTAACCCCGACATTACTGACACAGCGCTTTCCGATTGGATAATTGTGATCTTTGCGCCAGCCACCGGACGCATTAGGTTATCGAGGATCGCGCCATGCAAGGACGCGCCTGCTCCGCGCGCCAGGATCTGCGACCCGTCAGTCTCTCTTGTATTTTGACCATTGGGCGCAAGCCGAAACTTTGCCTCGCTACTTCTTTTTGCCGCGACCTGGACCCGCCCCGCTTTGGATTCAAGGCCGCTCCTTTGAACGGTCACCTGGTGAGTTCCCGAAGGAACGTTCATGAAGACGTACTTGCCCTGCGAATCTGTTCTCGCCATCGCGATTCCCTTGAGGCTCACCAGCGCGCGCGCTAGCGGCGCGCCTCCCGCGTCTCGAACAACGCCTCTCAAAGTCCCAGTATTATTGCCAAGCGGTTTAGCGGCATTTACCACAACGACGGATGGAATGATTGTCACAGCGGAGAACCTCGCGGACTTTGCGCTCAGATCGAAATCAGCGACGGCCGAGCGCCTGTTCGCGAGGTCAACCCGTCCCGATGCGAGCTGTTTGCCTGCCTTGGCGAACTGAAGCGTCACCATTTTGCTCGCGAGGACGTTCTTCAACGTGTACAAGCCATTGCCGTCCGTTATTGCGGTTGAGCCGGATTCCGGCTCTGTCACAATGACCCCTTCAGCCGGGGCGCCAGAATCCATGACCTCACCGCTGATTTCCGCAGTTGGCTCTACTGTGGGCGAGGGCAAACCGTTTTCAGCGCCGGCCGACGCCATGTTGTTGAGAGAGGTTTCTTCTCTCGCGCCGCGGATGAGGGCGCGCATCTCCTGAATTTTTTGCAGTATATTTAACGCCTCACTCATGTATTCATTGATACTGGCAAGCGCGTTCTTCTTCTCGCCACTCGCTTGCGGGCTTTCGGCCGCAGCTGTATCGGTGGATGCGATCTGTTGCGTGTCGGCCGCGGCGGCGTCCGTAGATGTGGTCTGTTGCGTGATGGTCGCGAGCGCAGATTGCAAATCCTGTTTTCGGGAGACAATCTCCTGATCGGCCTGGGTTGTTTCTTTCCCCTGTTCGAGAAGCGCGGCTTTAGAAGCGAGCGCGGTCTTGAGTCCGTTGAGCGCCTGGCCGAGCGCATTAAGGCTCTCGGCGCTGCCAGCCGAACTGCTTGAAAGGAGCGCCTCCGCCTGAGCCATTATTTGCCGCAATTCTTCATCCGCCTCGACGGCCGCCGCATCTTCCTTTTGAGCTAAACCAGACTGATCGCCTTGTTGATTTGCAACAAGCGGGTTTTCCTCTTGCTCGGGTGTGGCGGCAGGCGGTGGAGTTGATGAAACGGCTTGTGATACGGATGCGGCTAACTGCTCGACTGATATAACGACCGCCCGGCCCAGCGGAGAGCCGCCTGTGAAGTCCATCGAGCCTAGTTTATGGGGATTCTCCGACGCCTCGCTTGATCCTTCGGCTCGCACAGTTTTGATGCCCGGTGTTTCGACTGAAACGACATCCGCATAAAGTTGAATCGTCACCTTCCCACCGCCGGAGTCGCCTCCGCTGACTGCAAGCACAGCTCCGCGAACAATAAACTTCACGCCGCTTTGTTTACCGATCGTGGCAAGCTGCTCAATCGTCATAGCTTTGACGGATATCTCATCGGTAGCAAGGCTGAGAGAGCGCGCCAGAAGATTCTTGTTATTCACATTGATCTTCTGCTGCAGAGATTGAGTGATATTTTGCCCGAGTTCCTGAGGCAAGCCTGCGCCACTCTCGTCTTGAAAGGTCAAAACCCCAACCGTTATGACTTGAGCTTGTGCCGGCGCAGCGCCAACCGAGATCATTTCACCAGAGCCTGAGATCGGCGCTATAAGCAAGCGCAGTGACGCAAGAAACGCTATGGAGACGTGGAAAAACGTCTTTGCGCTATGTCGGCTTTTAACAGATAGTCTAAGTCTGTTGCGCATTGTTCGAGATCTGATTGAATCGCTGATAAGTTTCATGGCTGACCTCCTCCACCGCGGTCTTTTGCCGTCGAACTAAAGATTTGTTACCTCGCAGGAGCAAAACGTCCGCTTCAATAACTCCGGGAATTGACCGGGATTCAGGTGAGCGACTCGAAAGCTTTGCCACTTATTGTCCATTGCCCTGCATAGCCTCCCTTTGAGGTTCAGAATTGGCGCATGTTCTCCTGAAGCATCCTGGCGCTCCGGTGAACCTCAAAAAAAACAACCGCCATTCCGCCCTCACCTCCTAAAGCAGGAATCAGGGGCCAAACGGCCAACACCGTTCAAAATTTTCTTTTGCCTGGCGACTGTGTGGTAAACTCGCGCCATTCACCGCCTGCTCAATTGGCCAAAGGGATATCCCGAAGATATGAAACAGGAGCGCAATGAAAGACTTAAAAGGCAAGGTTGCATTCATCACCGGCGGGGCTAGCGGCATCGGCCTGGCTATGGCGAAGGTCTTTGTCCGCGAGGGCATGAAGGTGGTGATTGCCGACATCCGGCGCGACCATCTGGATGAGGCGAAGGCTTCGTTCGACGGCCGCGACGCGGTTCACGCCATAGAGCTCGACGTCTCCGACCGCGAGGCGATGTCTCGCGCGGCCGGCGAGACCGAGCGCGTTTTCGGTAAGGTCCACATGCTATGCAACAACGCGGGCATAGGGCTCGGAGGGCCTATTAAGCTCGCGACTTATGACGATTGGGACTGGGTTATGAGCGTCAATCTCGGGGGCGTGATCAACGGCGTCCAGACTTTCCTTCCACGCATCCTCGCTCATGGCGAAGGCGGACATATCGTCACAACCTCGTCCATGTCCGGCTTCCTTCCGACCCTCGGCGCCGGTTTATACATCACCACGAAGTTCGCCGTCGTCGGACTGTCGGAGGCGTTGAGGACGGAACTGGCTGCGGAGAACATCGGCGTTTCAGTCCTCTGCCCGGGACCTGTTCAAACAAACATCGCCGAGAGCGGTCTGACGCGTCCCGCTCATTTCTCGAACACCGGCTATGCGGAGACGGACAAGATGCGGGTAACGCACTCAGTCTCTTCGCTCTATATGGATCCGATGAAGGTTGGAGAGAGAGTTCTGGAAGGCATTTTACGGAACGACCTGTACATCTTCACTCATCCGGAATTCCGCGACGGAGTAAAGTCGAGATGCGACGCCGTGATGTCCGCTTTTCCCGATGAAGAACCCGATCCGGCCCGCGTCGCCGCCATCAGTTTTCTATTGTCCAACCCGATTTATGAAAGGCCCTCATCATGAGGAAACCAACGTAAGTCCTCGCCATTAAGTATTCGCAGGTTTCAACTACTTGAAATGGCGACAGCCTTTGGATTGCGGGCGCTTGGGATACCGCTGGCAAACTCTCCTACGCCGGCGCCGCCTTCAGTTGACAACATTTAGCAAAAGCTGAGCGGCGCGTAGTAGCCAGTGGAGTCTCTGTCAACCAGTTCCAGAGCCGCACCAGATTGAGCGCAACCGCCGTGCAGACATTTTGCAAATGGGTCTTTGCTTGTCCGACGTAGCGCGCTCGCCGCAGGTCACTGCGTCGCACTCCTTGCGAGAGCGTCCCTTCGATCCCTGCGCGCGCAGCGTATCGCTTTTTGAATCCAGGTTCCGCTTGCTGACACCGCGCCTCCTGCAAGGCGCGGAATTCAGCTTCCAGTTGAATCGTCAGCAGGCGGCGTTTGCATTTCGTCTGCGTGCACTGCGGACGTTGCGGGCAAGGCTGGCAGTCGCGCGTTGCGAACTTGATTTGAATCTCTTTGCCGCCGTAGCGAGTGGGGCGCTCCTGCCAACTGCTACTTGTGCGGCCTGCCGGGCAGGTGGCCACGCATTTCGCGAAGTCGTAGTGAAAATCTGCGGCGGCGAAGCCTGAGCCAGCTCGACCTTGCCAGGATGTGTCAGGGCGCGCCGGGCCACACAACTTGATCTCGTGGCGTTGGCTCTCAACCAAAGTGTCCGAGTCGAGGTAGCCTGCGTCCACCAACTGCTCATCTGGCAAGAGGTCGTGCGCAGCCAGGTCTTGTTTGATCTCAGGCAACGCCACGTGATCGGGCATGGTGGCAGGCGTAGTTGTGACCTGCGTAATCAAATGCGGCAGGTCTTCATCGCAACTTTCAGTCAGATGGACTTTGTAGCCTTCCCAATTTGTCTCGCCTTTGGAGCTGTAGCGCGCCTCCACGTCGTGCGGCGAAATAATGCGTACCGCGCTTGGCGCCAAGCCGTGTTCTTTCTCAGTGCGCCATTGCGTTCCTCTGGGGTTGGTGTAGTACTGCTGCAACCAAACGCGCCGCAGCGTTGTGATGGCAGGCGCCTGAAGCAAACACTCCAGAGTCGGGGAGGCCTCCAAAGCGTCGAGCAAGGCATGTCCATCAAGCCCGATCTGAACGGCCAGCCGTGTGCGCGCGCTTTCTTCTTTAGGCATCCGGTATTCGTCAAGCCGTCGCTCATAGCGTTCCGGCCAATCGCCCCACTCGGCTTCCAGGCGAGCCCGCATCCAATCCGGCGCAACCGTGGCGACAGTATTGAGCGCGTGTTGAAAGGTTCGAGCGACGTTCTCAAGGTGATTGAGCGAACGGATGGAAGCCAGAACATGCGTCGAGTCGGTACGCTGCCGCCCACGCGTCTTGAGCCATTTGCGTTCGCGGCACAGCTCGATCAGCTTGTCAAAAAGCAAGGCTTCGGCTGGCCCCTCAAGCAGCCGCGTGCGGAACTCGGACAAGACCGAATCGTCAAAGCCCGGCGAGTCGAGCGGCAAGGAGAGCGCGTATTTCCAATCAATGCGGCTGCGCACGGCGTCAGCGGCCTGGCTATCGGAGAGACCTTCGGCGAATTGAAAACAAGTCACCAGGGCCAATCGCCAGGGGGCTTCGGCTGGCCGCCCGTCCGGGGGAAAGAGCGCAGCAAAATCGGCGTCTTCGTAAAGCGCTCCCAACTCGTCGCGAAGAGTGATCCAAGGGGAGCCTTTGCCTTTGCGAAAGGCGTTGCCGGCCACGCGCGCGGTTTCTTCTGGGACAGGTGGAACAGGAGTAGCTTTATGTGACATTGATCAAGCTCCCAAAAGTATGGGGCATAGGTTTATTCTTGCAGCGGCAACAGCTTATCACGGTTTTAGAAGTCAACGGTGGGTTTGCCAGCGGTATCCCAGGCCGCCGCACTCCAAGGGCTCCCCCGATTTATGCGTACTCTTCATTCATTTACCGCGTTTTATTTCTGCCAGAGTCTGATGCGCTCTGAAGATCACGTAGGCGCGAATGTCCTCGGCGTCTTTGCGCGAAAGCTCTTTTGCGAAGGAGACCATGCCGGCCTTGCGCAGGCTGCCGCCGAGCACGACGTCGAACCATCGATCATTGGCCAATATCTTCGAATAGCGCAGATCGGGCAGCACGCCGCCTCCGACCGCCACGTCGCCATGGCAAGCGGCGCAGTATCGCTGAAAGATTCGCTCACCGTTCTTTACCGTGGCCTCATTGGCCGTCGCGGGCGGGGGATTGAGCGCAGGCTCTTCAAATTTCGGCATTGGCGGCAGGCTCGCTTTACCGTTGAGTTTGAAAGCCAGCACCCGGCTGATATTACGGACGCGCCCCGATTTGAAGGCGATCTCGCCGGTAATCAGCGGGAAGACTCCACCCCAGCCCGCCACCACGGCGACGTACTGTTGGTCTTTTACGGTATATGACACGGGCCCCGCCATCACGCCGGTCTGGGCGTCGAATGACCAGAGCTTCTTGCCATCGCCGGCGCGGTAGGCTTCAAAATGGCCGCTGGCAACGCCCTCGAAGACGAGATTCCCCGCGGTCGACAACACGCCGCCGTTCCAGGGGCCGGGGCGCTGCGCTTCCCAAACCTGCTTCTGCGCGACAGGGTCCCATGCGACTAGGCGGCCCTTGACGCTATCGAGGACCGCCTTCTTGATCTCGGGTATCTGCGGCATTCCCGCCGCCACGACATCGACGCCGTAATTGGCGGCCAGCTTTTTCGGCTGAAAATTCTCATCGGATTTGTACGGGAATCCCGAGTCATTAACCGGAATGTAAACCAGTCCTGCGCTTGGGCTATACGACATCGGCTGCCAATTGTGCGCGCCAGCGGGGCCGGGAACGATCAGCGCCGGCTCGGCGCCGGCGTATCGCGCAATCGGCTCTTCGATTGGGCGTCCCGACTTCATGTCAATACCGCTCGCCCAATTGATTTGCGTGTAGGGTCTGGCGGAGATCAATGCGCCGTTTGCGCGGTCGAGCACGTAGAAGAATCCATTCTTCGGCGCGTGCAAGATTACTTTTCGCGCGCGGCCCTCGATGGTGAGATCGGCCAGCGTGATTTGCTGCGAAGCCGTGTAATCCCACATCTCGCCGGGAGTTTCCTGATAATGCCAGACGTATTCTCCAGTATCGGCCTTGAGCGCCACGATTGACGAGAGAAAGAGATTATCGCCGCCGCCCGGACTGCGTATTCGCCGGTTCCATGGCGACCCGTTGCTCACGCCGATATAGAGAAGATCGAACTCCGGATCGTAGACGATGGAATCCCACACGGTTCCGCCGCCGCCTAATTTCCACCACTCGCCGGTCCAGGTTTTGGCCGCGCTTTCGAGAGCTTTGTTCTCGAACGGCTTTGAAGGATCGCCGGGCACTGTGTAGAAGCGCCAGGCCATCTTGCCTGTCTCGGCGTCATAGGCCGAGACATAACCGCGCACGCCCATCTCAGCGCCGCCGTTCCCGATGAAGACCTTGCCTTTGGCCACGCGCGGCGCGCCGGTGATGGTGTAGCGAAAATTGCGATCAATTGTCAGCGTCTCCCAGACACGCCTGCCGTTCGCCGCGTCGATCGCCACCAGCCTTCCATCGAGCGTACCCACGAATACCTTACCCTTCCACACGGCTACGCCGCGATTGACGACGTCGCAGCAGGCGTTCACGGCCCATTCAGGGTCCACTTTCGGATCGTATGACCAGAGCAGGGCGCCGGTCGCGGCGTCAAGCGCGAAGACCTTGCTCCACGCGCTCGTCGCGTACATCACGCCGTCAACGACTATCGGCGTGGCTTCCTGCCCGCGATCCGTGTCGAGGTCGTAAGACCACGCCAGTCCGAGCGAGCCGATGTTCTCATCGTTGACCTCCTTGAGCGGGCTGAATCGCTGTTCCCCGTAATCGCGCCCGTGGCTCATCCAGTTTCCAGGTTCACGGTCGGCGCCGATAATACGGGCGCCGTCCACAGCCGCTGGTTTTATTCTTTCTGGATTCGAATCCTGAGCCGTCCGCGAGACGCGCGAATTCAGAACCGCCAGAGCAAGAACCATCACGATGACAGCAACTCTTGAACGACGCATATACGCTCTCTTCCGTTTGTTTCGTTGTTTCCGTCTGTTGAGGCTTTAATGCGGCGGCAATCCTAGCTTTGATATATCAAAAACGTCAAGGTATGGCGGGTTGTGGTTGCGCTGTGTGTGGCCATCCGTCTGGCTTCTCGCTACTCAAAACTTTTCACCTGCTTTTCCCCGGTCGCGGCAGCGACCATGTGAGCTTAGCCCGGCTTTTCAAAGCCGGGACAATGAGCGCATCCGTCCCTAGTCGCGGCAGCGACGGTTGATGTTGCCAAGCAGGTTCAACCGTCGCTGCCGCGACTGAAACCACTGTCCGACCGCCCACCCGGCTTTGAAAAGCCGGGCTAGGATCAACTGTCGCTGCGGCGACTAAGGAAATGGCCAGCGAAATCTGGTTGCGCTATTTTTTCAAAGACCATAAACGCACGGCTAAATTCATGGCGCGGCAGCGGCGGCGTCGAAAGCGAAACTTATGTCGCGTCCAACTGTCATATCTGATATGGCAGAACGGGCAAATTCTCTTGACACCGAATCGGGCCGTCTTCATACTCTGCCCGCTTATTTCGGAAGTTCTTGATAATCCTATCCTTCGTGTCCCATAGCATCCACTACGCCATATTTTTGGATTGAGAAAAGCTTTTATGAAGTCCGCAGATATCACACTGAAGGGAGTAAATTATGAAAGGACGTTCGGGTCTGCTTTCGGCCATTGCTTTTGTGATTATTATTGGCTGCGTTTCGCCAGCATTTTCGCAAGGGGGCGCCAGCTTCGCTCAACTCAACGGAACCGTACAGGACGCAAACGGAGCCGCGATAGTCAAGGGCGTCATCACTCTTCGTAATCTGGATACGAATCACGCCTATACAACGACCTCCAACGACGCCGGCTATTACATCGTGCCAAATCTTCCGCCCGGAAGATATGAATTGACGGCGACCTCCACCGGCTTCGGGAAGTATATCCAGACCGGGATCGCGTTGACCGTAGGCCAGACGGCGACGGTCAATGTGACGCTCAGGGTGACCGTGGAGGAATCCATCTCGGTCACCAGCGAAACGCCGCTCATCGAACCCACGCGGACGGAAGTCAGTCAGGTGATCGAGACCAAACAGATCGCGACGCTGCCCGTCAGCGGCCGGCTCTTCACGGATTTCGCGCTCCTGACGCCGGGCGTGGCCACTGGACGCACCAGTCTGGGGACCACTGTCACAGAATTCGAGATAACACAGATTTCCTTCGGCGGCATGCGCTCCTTCAGTAATTTGATCACCGTGGACGGCGCGGACTTCATCAACTCCAATACCGGCGTGCAGCGAGCGACGCCCCCTCAGGAATCGGTCCAGGAATTCCGCGTCGTCAACAACAGCTTCGGGTCCGAATACGGACGGGCGCTCGGCGGGATCGTCAACGTGGTCACCAAGTCTGGCGGCAATGAATGGCATGGCTCGATTTACGACTATTTCCAGAACAGCGCCCTGAACGCGCGTTCCTTGCTGCAGCCCGAGGGGACGTCGAAGACGCTGCGGCAGAATCAATTCGGCGGCACGCTCGGAGGTCCGATCCGAAAAGACCAGACTTTCATCTTCATGAATTACGAAGGTCAGCGACGCGCCGAGGCCCCCGTATATCCGCCAAGCCTTTTGAATAACTTGTCGACCATCAATCAGGCCAAGCGTATGCTCGGCATCCCGGCCGAAGACCTGGGCGTTTTGAAGATCAAGGATAACGACTACGGCTTCGCCAGATTCGATCATCAACTGACGAAAAACAATCGCCTCTCGGCGCGGTACAACGTCGAGAACGCGCGCGACCCGAATCAATTAGTCGGTAACACTGAAGACGGCGGCGGCGTTGGTACGCCGAGCGGCGGGCGCGATCTCTTCATTAATGATCAGGCGCTGGTCGGCACGCTGAATTCGGCGCTGAAGGCAAATCTGGTCAACACGTTTCTCGCTCAATGGGCCAGGCGAAGTTACGATTTTCCGGGTTCGACGGGCCAACCCAACCTGGATATCCCCAACGACCTGTCGTTCGGCCACAACTTCGGCATCTTCGACGCCATATACGAGAGCCGCCTCCAGATCTCGAACACCCTGGGATGGGTCAAGGGCAATCATTACGCGAAATTCGGATACGATTCGAATTACCTTTTTGACTCTACCATCTATCCCGGATTCACGCCGGCGCGAATCATCCTGCCGGGCCTCAATTGCCTGGTTGATTTCGCCAACTATGTGAACAAACCCGGCGGAGCGCCGCTCGCCCCGGCCCCTGGCCCGCCGTGTCCGCTGCCGACGGGCGCGCCCGCTTTTCCTCCGGGACTGGGCTTCCACGGCGTGGGCGCCACTTTTTACGGAGTCGCGCTCGCGAGAACCAACTACGTGGACGGGCAATTCCCGCTCAACAACGGCGCCCCGCTCGATGTGACCAAGTGGGACAAGGCATTCGATCCTTCGCTTAGAGAGGGCTACCGATACAAACTCAATCACGGCTACTACGGCTTCTTCGCGCAGGATCAGTGGCGGCTGACTCCAAAGCTGACCTTCAATTACGGCATGCGCTACGACTTTGAAACCGGACTTAGTGATCAAATCGAATCCTATTGGGGGGCCGTTCAGCCGAGAGTCGGCTTCGCTTACTCACCTGACAATAAGACCGTCATTCGCGCAGGCTACGGGCTGTTTTTCGATCGCAACAACATGACCTTTTTCTTCGTTACCGGAAATCAGAAGACAGTTCCCGGTTTCATTCCGGGGATAACTCTTCCTATGGTTCGCAACGGCGCCGAGAGTGGGGGCTGGCAGTTGAATCTGGTTAATGCGGCGGCCTTCTTGCCGTCGCCGGTTGCGTGTACCGGAGGCATCGAACCCTTCCCCGGTTTCTGTCTGGGCGCGGCTGCGAGCACGGCCCGCAGCATCCTCACCACGGGGACTTATCCGAGAGTGTTTCTGACTGGCGACTGTCCGCCCGCATGCACCGCCGGGGCCGGAGGATTGGCTCGCGACAACCACAAGCTTCCTTATGCCCATCAGGCCAGCCTGGAGATCAACCGGACGCTAGGCAAAGGGCTGACGATCGGCGCCGGGTACCTCTTCGTCGGCTCGCACAGGTTGATTCTGGGAAATGGCTTGAACACTCCCTGTCCGCAGGGCACAAGCAAGCCAAAGAATCCCGCCATCGCCCAGGGGTGGGTCAATCCTGACGGTTCATTGAGCGCCTGCGAAGGAACTCCGCTGTTGCTGGCCGGCAAGCCTGTTTTCACGGACGGGCTGGAGTTTTCCAACGGCGGGTTTCTCGACTACAACAACGGTGTCGTCAACGCCGTCTACCACGGGATGACTTTGCAGGTGGTTGAGAGGCTGGGCAAGCGCTTCAACTTGAACGCCAACTACACCTGGTCTCACATCATTGACAACGGAAATTTCACGACCTTCATCAACCTACCGCAGAACCAATTCGACAACATAACGGAGCGCGCCAATTCGAATCAGGATGTTCGCCATCGCTTCGTGGCCAACTTCACCGCGACCGGGCCTGCGGAGGGCTTTCTGCGGAACTTCGAGTTGAGCAGCGTCGTCACCATACAAGGAGGGCGTCCTTTCACCCTCTTTGTTGGCGGCGACGCCAACGGCGATACCAATCCCGTGACTGATCGTGTCGGGTTGATCGGGCGGAACACCTACATCGGAGACCCGCTGCGCGCCTGGGATTTGCGCGTCTCCCGGTTTTTCCCGATCAGCGAGCGCGTCAGACTCAATCTGACTTTCGACGCGTTCAACCTGCTCAATCGGTCCAATGTTGATGAAGTGTTCAGCATCTATGGCTCGCCGATTTTTTGCGGGGCCGTCCCGACGCGCTATAAGGACGCGACCTCCGTCGCCATTCAGGGGGGCCGGGTGGCCTGCCCCGCCTTCACGCGTCCGGCCGGCGTGACCGTCCCGGCGCAATTTTTCGTTCCGCCCGGGCCAAACCCGAATTTCGGAACGCCAAGAACGATGCTCAACCCGAGGCAACTTCAGTTTGCGGCCAAGCTGGTCTTTTAAAAAGATCAACACAAAGGGACAAAGGGACAAAGGTTCAAAGGAGGAACTGGGAGAGGGGACGGCGCGGCCCTTGGCCATTCCTTTGAACCTTTGATCCTTTGTCCCTTTGTGTTAATTATCATCTTGAAATGAAGAAGCTGTTGAAACGTTTAATTGCCGCGCCGTTCGTCCTCATCGCGGCGATAGTCATCCTGTTTGAAGAATGGCTCTGGGACGACCTTCAGCGCATCGCCGCCGCCATCGGCCGTCTGCCGCTTTTTCGTCAGATCGAATCGCTCATCGCCGGTTTGCCGCCTTACGCCGCGCTCGCAATGTTCGCCGCGCCGTCGTTATTGCTCATTCCCGTGAAACTGGTCGCGCTCTATTTCATTGCCCACGGTCAACCGGCATTAGGGTTAGTGGCGGTCATCGGCGCCAAGGTCGCCGGAACGGCGCTGATCGCGCGTATCTACGCACTGACCCATCCGAAGTTACTGCGAATTGGTTGGTTCGCGAGGCTCTATGAGCGGTTCGTGGCGTTCAAGACCAGGATCCACGAGGCGATCAAATCCACTGCGCTTTATAAAGCGGCGCGGCGACTGCGACTGCGAATGCGCGCCGCGGCGGCTGAATTCTTCGGCAAACGACAGTCCCTCTGGCGGAGCCGTTGGGGCGCCGCGATCAAATTGTCACGCCGGTGGAGACAATCGAAGTGAATGACGCGCAAGGCGCAGTCAGTAATTCGCGAAATTAGGAGTGTAGAGAATTTTCCATTTGTCGGTTGAGATTTGTCATTTGCTATTGCCCGCAGGCCGGTCGATCAATGCCCGGTAAACATTGAGCCATTAATCCGCATCCTGAACAATCCTGTAAATCCCGTCTATTTTCGTAGTTTCAAGGCGGATTTTCGTTAGCGATGCCTCTCAACGCCTATCTGCCGGCAGAATTCGAGCACGGGGCATTCCGAACAGCGCGGCGCCGCGCCCGTGCAAATGTGTTTGCCGAAAGGGACGAGCAGACTGTTGATCTCCACCCAGTAGCGGCGCGGGAGCTTGCCTTCGAGCGCGACGGATGTCCGCTCCGGCGAGCGCGCCCTGACGTATCCCCAGCGGTTTGTCACGCGATGCACGTGTACGTCGACGCCGACGCGCGGTTGGTCGCAGGCGATTCCCAGCACGAGGTTGGCGCATTTCGGCCCGACGCCCTCAAATGACAGCAGCGCTTCGACCTCGCATGGCATGACGCCCTCATATTCCTCAACGACGCGTCGCGCGATCAGGCGGATCTGGCGCGCCTTGCGGTCGTGAAACGCGCAGGCGCATATCAACTGATCGATCTCGCGCGACGTGAGACGGCTGACTTCGAGCGGCGTGCGCGCCCGTCCGAAAAGTTTGCGCGCCGTCTGGACGGTCACTTCATCGCGCGTGCGAATCGAGATGATGCAGGCCACGAGCTGTTCGAACGGGGAATTGAAGCCGTCATCCGCCAACTCGAACATCGCGGCCCTGGCGAACGGGCGCACCGCCACCCGGATACGACGAATGACCTGGTCAATGTCGAAAGGCCGTTTCGATGCGGTCATGGCGCGCCCGCTCCCAGGCGCCGCCTCAGCCTCAGCGCAGGCTTGAAGAGGTCGCTTCTTCTTTCGATTGTTTTCCGCATATTCCACGCCTGCGCCTGGATCGAGGTTGAAGGCGACCCAATCGGGATGGCCAGGTTGCGCGCCAATTCCAGGGGCGCCGCTCGATCGCGCCGAAGTTCGTCTTCGTATACTGGCGCGGCGCCGTTAACGCGATATCTTCTCCAACACGCGCTTGAGCAGCTCGAAGTCCTCCTTCACCTTCTCGCCCAAATCCTCACGATAGAACCTAACAGCCGGATGATAACCGACCAGGTATTGTCGCCCGTCGCGCTCGATCACGCGCCCACGCGCCTCGTTGACGCTTTTGACGCCGAGCATCTTCCTGGCCGCCACGCCGCCGAGCAGCGCTATCAATACCGGGTTTATCACCTCGATTTGCTCGAAGAGGTAATTGGACGCGCAGGTTTCGACTTCACCCACTCTAGGCGTGCGGTTGTTCGGCGGGCGGCATTTGACGATGTTGGTGATGAAGAGGTCGTCGCGGTTGATGCCGGTGCCCTCAAGGACGTGGTCGAGGAAGCGGCCCGCGGCGCCGACGAAAGGGCGCCCGGTCTCATCTTCTTCGCGGCCCGGCGCTTCGCCGATCAGCATGACCTTGGCCGAGGCCTTGCCGTCGCCCGGCACGGCCAACGTCCGCGATTGGCACAGTGGACATTTCGTACAGACGCGTATCTGCGCCGCCAATACTTCGAGTCTTCCGGCCTTCGCTACTTTCGCCACGATCAGGTCCCCGCAGTTCTGGCGCGCGGAGGCGGCGCCATCTCCGGCTCCGTCGAGACAGCGGCGCTTTGGCCGACGCGTAACTGGTTGCTCACGTCCGCCACTCCCGACACCGACTCGGCGATGTCTTCTGTTCGGCGTTTCTCTTCGCGGCTGCTCACGCGCCCCATGAGAGTGACCATGCAATTGTTCACGATCACTTCGATGTCGCTCGCGTCAACGTACGCGTCATCCGTCAAACGGTCGTTTATGTCTTCGCGGATGCGCTCGTCGGACCGCTGATAGCCGCGCGGGCCGCGCCCCACGTACATCCCCCTGCGCATCTCATCCGCTCGCCGTCTACGCTCAGCCTCCTCGTCGCCGAACCACGACTTGATCTCGTCTCCGGCGCGCTCGATGAAACCTCGCTCCTCGGCGCCGCGTCCGTAACCGCCGCGGTAGTAAGTCTCACGAGATTCGCCTTCAGGGCGTCGCTGGTAATAAGGCTCGCGCGCGCGGTCGCCGTATTCATAACGGTCATAATCATAAGCGCCGTAAGGCTCGCCGTAATCCCTACCGCGGTTTCCACGCCGATAAGGTTCGCTGTAATAACGCCCGCGGCCATGGCCGTATCGCGCCCGCTCGCCGCCGCCATATCCGCGGTAGTACGGCTCTTCATCGCCGCCGCCCTGGCTTCGGTAATACGGCTCGTTGTAATACTCCCGCTCGTTGCGGCCCCGCCTGTAATCATAATCGTAGTCGTTCGCCATCTCGCCCTCCTTCACAAAGGTTAAGATTATTGATGGGGTTTGAAGTGTTATGAACAAAGCGATCCCGTTCCACTCCGCTTCCGCTTTCCATCCTAGGCTTCTTCTCTCTGTGAAGTCGGTACGCAAACGCACTCCGTGCTTTGATTTTACCTCCCGATGCATATGCAATCGGCTTTGATTTGCGCACGCTTCAATTCTTCGATTATGCCCGATCAATCTCTCATGGCATTTCTCTTGCAGCTCAATCAGTCCCCATCTTCCTATAAAAGGCGGAGGAAGGAGTCGTTCAGGTCGCAATGAGCGATGCCCTTTAGCAATGAAAGCATACCGGGTAAGTAACGAATTATGGCCTTTGAGAAATAAATGCGACGAGTGTGGCGCGAGTAAACAACACGCAAGGCGCCATTTGCGGAGCGCGGTTGCGCTATTTTTTAAAGACCATCATTCGTTACTACTTGGTTATTTTTCGGAGGAAGCGAATCATGCCGAGAGGCGAGAAGACAAGGTACACACGAAAGCAGGAGCGCCAGGCCGAACGCATCGAGAAAGGTTATAAAGAGCGTGGCGTCGGGGAGAAGGAAGCCGAACGCCGCGCCTGGGCGACGGTCAATTTAATGTCCGGCGGCGGTAAAAAGAGCGGGTCGGGAAGAGGTAAGCCGACCAAGAAGGCTCCGGCGAAGAAGGGCGGTCACAAGGGAGGCGCGGCGTCAGCGAAGCGTTCCGCCGCTGCCCGATCGGCCTCGGCCAAGAAAGCCGCCAGGACGCGGGCGCGCCGCGCAGGAAGATAGCCTGTTAACACGCCCCCAATCAGCAATCCCGAGAATATAAAGAGCGCCAATTAATACCGAGGGCGCGGCACGAGCTTTGCGCGTTATTTAAGGTGCGCGTAAAAAGGCGCGCGCAAAAGCGCAAATACGTATCGCGCCAAGGTTTGACGGCTCTTGAGAAGGGCCTTAGCAAAGGAGGAAGGAACAATGTTGTGGACGATTATTGCATTACTCATTGTGCTTTGGCTGTTGGGATTGCTCGCTCATGTTGGTGGCGGCTTGATCCATATATTGCTGGTCATTGCAGCGGTCGTGCTTATCTACCAACTGATCACCGGTCGTAGAGTCGCGGTCTAACGCGTCCGCGGCGCCGGATATGAGCGAATGGCGGTGTCAGGCGATGGCAGATGAAAAATATAATATGGAAAATGAGAGAAGGTTACGTATCAAAATTTATCCGCCAACGCTCATAGCAAACGAAAATTGCCTTGTCGCGTAAGCCCCGCTACTTTCTTATCGGTCGGTGGGTCTTCAACCTGCTCTGCCGGCGCGACTGCGGCGGGATTGAAGGCCATCCATTGGTCCAGGTAGACCAGAGTGTCTATGGCGGCTCTTATGACAGCATCTTCGAGGTCGGGTCTTGAGGCATAGCCGCGAATCTGTTGCGCGAAATCATGCCACATCGGCACGACCTGGTCGCCATAGCTGTTGAAGAACGCGCCGCCGTCCTTCCTGGTGACGCCGATCGTGCGACTTAAATGGCTCAGGACAATCCCCCAACTCAGCGTCGCCGATTCAAAGACGTAAAGACAGCCGAACGCCTGCTGCAGTGTGTTGAGCGCGGGTAACATCTTACAGCGCGGCAGCAACTGCGTGTCCTTAATTCTCAACGAACGCAGATCCCGCATGAGTAATGGCGTCTTCTTTCTTGACGTATAATCGAATTTAACCGCGCTGCAGTTGAAAATGGGTTCGAGAGCTTTTTCTACCGGTTCGTAGAAGCCCAGAAATTTTCCGAGCAGGCGACAGTAATCATCAGACGTATTCACGCTGTGAAAAAGATCGAGCCTTTTTCCCAGGCGCTCGCGATGCCAGAGTGTCTTCTGTTTCAACCTGGTAAGGATCATAGGATTCACTCGCAGTTATCGAAACCGCCACAGCAACCGCTATGCCAACAGGCGTTATTTCTTGAGCGTTTCCGCGCATGACTTTTGCGCCGGCGGCCCTGATAGCCATTTTCACGGCTTTCTCTTCTTCCAGACGCGACGCTACATCTGAGGTGAACCATAACCCACGACAAAACTTTGGTGTGGCCTTTGATTAAATTGCTGCAAATGGCGAGCCAGCGGCGCCGGGATGATGCCGTCGAGATTTTCTTGCCTGCCGAGCCGCATCGACCCTGAGCTTGCGCATAAGAAGTTAACGCTGTGGTGTATGGCCACACTACCATGTGGCTATACGCCGCAAAGGATGTGGTTATGGCTACAAATATAATGAATACACACCTGAGTAAGCGATAAATTGGATCCGGGAATGGAATGTCACTTGCTCACATTAGCTGTTTTATTACAGTTCAAGATAGGTTCTGTGCGCGCATTGATGGCAAACACCGCGCTTTCGTTCAGAACGTTTTTTCCGACTTACAATTTTGATAGTTGCAATCCCCCTGGGTTTTAAGGGACGTTCGATGAATCAATTGCCCCCCAAGACAGCGGCTGGCGGGACGTGGTTACGCCGCCTGCTGGAGAAATTGCCAATAGGCGCCTACGCCTGCGACGCCGAGGGGTTGATCACATATTTCAATCCGCGTGCGGTCGAAATATGGGGGCGTACGCCGAAACTGAATGACGCAGAGGAACGATTCTGCGGCTCATTCAGACTTTACTCGACCGACGGAACGCCGCTGCTCCGCGATCAATGCTGGATGGCGCAGGCGATTGATAGTGGCGAGGAATACAGCGGGCGTGAGTCCGTAATCGAGCGCCCAGACGGCTCCAGGCTGACCGTCCTGTCCCATGCCAGCCCGATCCGCGATGAGACGGGGAAACTTATCGGAGCGGTCAACGCGCTGGTGGACATCAGCGAGCGCAAGCGCATCGACGCTGAAAGGGAGGAACTGCTGCTCAAGGAATCGGAGGCCCGCGCCGAGGCGGAAGCAGCGAACCGCAGCAAGGATGAGTTCCTTGCTATTGTCTCGCACGAGTTGCGTTCGCCTTTGAACGCGATCCTCGGCTACAACCAGATGGCGCGCAAGGCGTCGCCCGACACTCCGCAATTGAAACTGTATTGCGACATCATCGAGCGCAACGCCAGGACACAACTGCGACTGATCGAAGACCTGCTCGACAGCGCTCGTATCGTAGCCGGCAAGCTGCGGCTGGATTTGCGCAATCTGGACATTATGCCGTTACTCGCCGACGCGCTCGACATAATGCGCCTGGCGGCGGAGACCAAAGGCGTTCGATTGCGGATCGCGGACTCGCAATCGTCGAACGAAAAGATGGAGAAAACGACGCCGATTGAGAATAAAAATCAGGACCAGACGGCGCCAGGCGACAGTCAAACCGCGCACCGCACACCGCACACCGCGATTGTGTTGGGCGACGCGGCCCGGTTGCTGCAAATCGTCTGGAACCTGCTCTCGAATGCAATCAAGTTCACTCCCGCTGGCGGGAGTGTCGAGCTGCGCGCCGAACGCGCCGAATGGCATATCCGCATCATCGTCAGCGACACGGGCAAAGGCATTCAGCCGGCATTCATGCCTTACATTTTCGACCGCTTCCGACAGCGCGATTCGTCAAACTCGCAGCGGAGTGGCGGCTTGGGTCTGGGCCTCGCGCTGGTTAAGCATCTGGCCGAGCTTCATGGCGGCAAGGTCGAGGCGGCGAGCGAAGGCGCTGGACGCGGCTCGACGTTCACCGTCACACTGCCGCTGGCCGAGCAGCGCGAGGTGAGCGACGCGGAGCCTCACGAATTGGCGAATTAGCCGAATTAGCCGCGTCGGTTGTCATCAGAAAAGCTCTGAGCATTCTCGATCTTCCACAGGCGGAACCCGCCTCGAAAGGCGGTCAGGTTATGGCCTAATCGAACTCCCGGAGGCAGTTCCTTGAGTTTTTTAGCGTTCCCTCCACCAATCACGACGCTATCAGCCAGAAACGCCTTCATAAGCGCAGGCGCCACATCCATCACGGCGCGACGCCATGCCAATTTCCCCAAGCGCTTCAGTCCCTGACGGCCCAGCGCTTCTCCAATCGTCTCTCCTCGTTTGTAAGGAAGATGGCCGAGCTCCAAGGTGAGAATGAACTCTTCCGTGATCAGCGCGGAGCCGAGTCCCGTGCCCAAACCGAGGAAGAGCATCCGGCCCCCTTCGTAACTTCCCAGCGCTTGCATCGCCGCATCGTTCATGATTTGCACGGGCAGGCCGAAGGCCGAGGAGAAGTCGAAACCGACCCATCCGTGGCCAAGGTTGCCGGGTTCCGAACTCGGCCCCTGGGCGCCGACCAATCCGGGATAACCGATCGAGACTGCCTCGTAGTCCCACCCTTCGGCAAGTTCTTGAACTATTTCCACCATTTTCACCGGCGTCAATTTTTTCCCGGATCGGCGCTTTCGTGGCTCTGTCTGTCCGTTGGCCAGGACTTTGACGCTCGATCCGCCTATGTCAACGGTTAAGACATGGGCAAAGGATTTCTTCTTGGAAGGCTGCTCATCCTCAATATTACGCGATTTATCGACAGATCCCAGATTCAGCCGTTGATCCCTTCAGTTAGCTTGCGAAAGTGATAGCCAACAGCTGCCAGCCTGACCGCCTCCGCGAACTTCTCGCGATGCCGGGTCATTGCGCGGCTTAAGTAGCGCCAGAACTCGCCACGCTCGCGGTCACGCACGCCGAGCGCCAGCACGATGCGAAAGAGAGTCGCCACGTCGCTGGCAACGCTATTGTGACGCGCCTCTGGCGCGCCTGCGACTACCCGCTCCAGGCAATCGAGCGCGCGCTGATAATATTCGCCGGGGCTATAGATGGCGCGCATGATCGATTTATAGCCTTCGACGAGACGTGTGGCGTCCATCCTGGGGACGAAGTTCAGCGAGCCATCGGTATTGTTCCCCGTGCTCTCAAGGAGCAGCCGTCCTTCGCGTTCAAGCCGCCGCCAGAGCTGAGTGTCTGGCAGCGCCGTTAACAAACCCACCATCGCAAGCGGAATAGCGCTTTCCCGGATAAACTCGATCTGCCGCTCGAAGATGTCATCGGGATCATTGTCGAAGCCGACGATGAAGCCGGCCATCACTTCCATGCCGTAACTTTGTATTTTTCTGACGGAGTGGAGAAGGTCGCGGCGCATGTTCTGCCCCTTCTGGGCCTCCTTGAGGCTAGCCTCGACCGGTGTCTCGATGCCGAGAAAGACGCGGCGGAACTGAGCGCGCCGCATACCGTCGAGTAATTCATCGTCCTCGGCGAGGTTCACGCTGGCTTCGGTAATAAAAGAGAACGGGCGCCCGTGGCGCTCCGACCAGTCGGCCAGGGCAGGGAGCAGTCGCTTGACGTTGCGCTTGTTGCCGATGAAGTTATCGTCAACGATGAAAACCGTCCCGCGCCAGCCTGCCAGCAAGAGCGCGTCCAGCTCGGCCAGCATCTGCTCATTGCTCTTCGTGCGTGGGACGCGGCCATAGATCTCTATGATGTCGCAGAACTCGCACTGGAAGGGACAGCCGCGCGAGTACTGGACCGGCATTGAGCTGTAGCGTTTGAGGTCTGCAAGATGGAAGTCGGGTATGGGCGTCGCGGAGAGCGCCGGCCGCTCGGCGGCCTGGTAGATTCGTTTAGCGGCTCCGCGCTCGAGGTCGCGAACGAATTCCGGCAAAGTCGTCTCGGCCTCGCCGAGGAAGATGTGATCGGCCTGTGGTAAATGCTTCGCGCCGGAGGTCGCGTAAGGTCCCCCGATGACCACTCGCTTTCCCTCCGCCTTGCATAACTCAACAATGCGCCGTAGCGACTCTTTCTGCACGATCATGGCGCTGGCAAAGACCACGTCAGCCCATTTGACGTCGGACGGCTTGAGCGGCTGGATGTTCATATCCACCAGCCGCCGCTCCCATGCGTCGGGCAGCATGGCGGAGACGGTCAGGAGGCCGAGCGGCGGGTAGGCCGATCGCTTGCCCTCGAAAGAGAGCGCATGGCGGAAACTCCAATAAGTGTCAGGAAACTCCGGATAAACGAGCAGCGTTTTCATAGCGGTGCTCCTTGTTTGTAAGCTTACACGACAATGCGCCACTTAACGTCGGCGTCGGCGCTATAACACTGCAGCTTTTGTTCCACGAACGGGGCAACGCATGATTATCTAACCTGCGCGCAATCTGAGCGAGGGTTTATCTGGCGCCGATCCATCTACAGCTTCTAATTCGCTCTCGATAAGTTCTTCGTTTTTAAACATTCCAAGCGGAACTGACTGCTGTCGTGAATCAATCAATGGCGTGATCTTGGAGGAGAGAATTCAATGACGCGAAAGCGACAGCGATTTATCAGCTTGTTGATTCCACTGCAGCCTACGCTGCTTGAATCGAACATGCAAGTAGGTCTAATCAAAAGGCTCCGGTCGGGGTCAGAGTTTCATCATAACCTTGACGCATTCATCCAGCTTATTCAGGAACAGTTCATAACCTTTTCGGCGCGCCGGGCGCAAGCTACCGGTTCCTGCGGCGATTACTATTCGCTGCGCAGCCTGTAAGCGATCTCAGGCGTTGTTGATTACTCAACGGCGCGCAGCGCGCCTCGGTTCGGAGATCGCGCAAACCACATCGGCTATCGCGCGCCGTTCGCCTCGCCCCGGATAGTTTCCGGCGTGTCGCGCCAGGTCTCCCTGACTGACGATGCCTATCACATGTCCCCAATCATCGATGATGGGCAGCCGCCGAACCTGATAGCGCGACATCTGGCGCATGCATTCCCTGATAGGATCGTCGGCGTGGCAGGCGTAAGCCCCGTCGGTCATAAAATCAGCTACAACCGTGTTATGCGTGTCCGCTTCATTGGCCACGAGACGCAGTGAGATGTCACGATCCGTCAATATCCCCATGAGGCGTCCTTCCTGGTCAACTACCGGAAGCGCGCCGCAGTCATAATCGCGCATCAACCGAGCCGCGTATCCGACCCGATCCTCAGGATAAACCGTGAATACATTGCGCGACATCAGGTCGCTCGCGCGCATGTCGTCGATGGAGTATCTGGGACGCCAGTAATCTCCCTGCCGCCCGCGCCGCTCATATTCATAATCATCCCTGCCGCGCCGCCGGTCGGCCTCTTCGTCGCCGAACCACGAACGTACTTCATCTCCCGCGCGTCGGATGAATCCCCGCGCCCCTTCATATCGCCCCCTCCGAATGGCAGGTTCGTAATCCACATCGTAGTAACGCGCCATTTCATCTCCCCTCTTTGTTTGTTTCTTTTCTTCACACCACCCCAGGCCTCCATCCTAGTCCGCGCTTTTCCGAAATGTCGGTACGCACGCGAACGTATTCCTGTCTAAATCGAACCGCGCGGAAATGGGGATTGGCGTCTTGCTGGAGGTGGTCATTGTTTCATCCGCTCAGAAGCGGCGGACAAAAAAATAGGGGCAGAAAAAGCGAGGACGGAGGCGAGAATTCTTATCTTCGTTTCACTCCTGACGCGCAGGAATTTTTCGTTGAATGGTATTCGGAGTATTCAGAGGCGAGTTGTAGGCCGATTGCGCGCAATAGTCGGCGGGAATGCTGCTTGCTAACTTCGTAAATGGGGCTGCTATCCGAAGCGCAGCCGGAGGAACATGAGCTTTCAACTTCAGATGAAACAAATGCCCGGTTATCTCGCCGCAAGGTTTATCGGCGTGGGCGAGCGGGGCGAGGCGTCGCTGCAATTTGACTCAATTGCCGAATATTGCGAGCTCACGAAGAACGATAAACTTCTCATTGACACTACGGGATACGAAGTAAAAATCTCTGCTTTTGATAGATACCTCTTTGGAGAAAGTTTACAGGCATTCGCGATCCACAGGGTAAAAGTCGCGTTTTTCAGCAGACCAGAGCAAATTGACCCGCGAAAGTTCGGAGTGCTGGTGGCTCAGAATCGGGGAGTAAGTGTCGATGCGTTTACGGACTTCCAGGCCGCCGAAGAGTGGCTGTTGAGGTGACCTCCGCAAGCCGCAGCGCGAAGGCGATTCGAGATGTGAAGAGAAAAGAAGCCGGGCGGAAAAGGGACAAGCCGAGTGAGGTGTCCTTCCTGTTGCGTCATGCGCCTCACTCGGCTTGTTGTACGTCCTACAGGTTGCAGGATGCGAGTGCAATTACCACGCCGGATTGACGGTGTTGAATGCAGGGCAGTTAGCGCAGCGCATGTCCCGAAGCGCCGCACGGCATGTTCCGAAACTCCCCAGAGGTTTTGCTGCGCGACGGCCTGCTACTTCACAGGTTCCGCTGACGCGCCATTCCCCATATCGCGGCGACAAAATGTCACGCCTCGCGCTGCGATCCGAACCGAGTAAGTGTGACTCTCCTTGCGAAATCAGTAGTTTAGCGGAAAACGGTAACATGGCGCCCATATTGCGGCGGCGATTGGCGTACTTCCTTTCTAAATCAACTTTGGGCTGCTTACTTGACCGACACCGTAGAAGTCAGTATCGCGTTGTTTCCACCCTCCAGACAGAAGAGGGCGCCAGGTTAGGTTAAGGAGGAGACTTGGCGCCCTCTTTGTCTTCGGGCGCGACAAACTGCCGTATCTCCAACACCGTGCAAATTCCTCCATCTTGTTCACCCAATCCCCCTCGATATTTTCTATGCGACGATTGAAGATTCTCTTAGCTGAAGATGACGATGATTTACGGGCGCTTTACAGTTATATGTTAGCGGCAGCGGGCTATAAGGTGAATGCTGTTCGGAACGGTCTCGAAGCGTTCGCTGAAATACAGGTAAATCGCCCCGACGCGCTCGTAACCGACATCGCAATGCCGGTTCTCAACGGCTTGGATTTAATCGTGGCTGTCAGGTCGAATGATGAGCTTGCAAACCTGCCGATTGTAGCGATTACGTCATTCGGAGAAGAGATTCGTGAACTGGCGCGCGCAGTAGGGGCGACAAATGCAATAGACAAGTCGACAGAGCTAGAAAGAATGCGCGAGGTGATTGACGCCGCCGTCTCTCGCCCATCTTCAGCAGGGCTCCGTTCAAACGGAAGTCCGCTTTCGGAACTGAGCGACAAGAACTATACGACATGGTGAATAAAAGCGCGACGGCCTGCTATCTCACCGACTCAGCGCCAATCTAAGCTATCAGTTCTGAAATACTTTTCCGATTTTAGCATCAGTTAAAGGAAAGAGTGGTTGAGCATGGCCTCATTGTCTTGGCGCTGCGGGCGTGTAACATCCTGCCACCTCTCCAACTCCGGCGCCAATCTCCCGCTCGGATCGCCGCCAATCGGAGCTTGCAACACGATTAGGGAAGCCCATGACAGAACAAGACATCAAGCCGCTCATCGTCCAACTATATATAGAGTTGCTCACCAGCCTCAACGCGAGAACACATGACGTCGCTGATAATGATGAGATAGCAGAAGGCGCAGAGGCGCTTACGATTCAATGTATCCTGGACATGAAGGAAGCAGGCGAACTGGATGAGCTACTTTCACTAAGTCCGGAAGAAATAAGGGAGCTGTTCAATACAAGTGATTTCAGAAAATAGGCGTCAAGCGCCAGTCTGTAGGGAATTGGCTCTAGTAGCCCACGCTTTGAGAACGTCGACGCGCTGAGCTGTTGAATGCATAAGCGCAAGAGCTTTCTCCGGTCTTATTGCCTTGCGGATTTTTCCGCTCCAAGCCTCGTAATTTTCCCAAACACAACCTCACTTCGCGCTGCCTGGCGGTGATTTTTGCGCGGCACAGGCATTGCTCTATATGGCAATAGGAGATGGCAGGAGATGAGACAATGAATATCGGCAAACCAGGAAACACGAGCGGGACGCAATCGAGCGCGACCCGGATGCGCAGAGGCGCCACAATGAATATCGGCAAACTCAGAGACGCTGACGCGCGGGCGATCCTGCGCGAAGGGAGTTTGGGAAGGCTCGGTTGTATCGCCTCGGGATGGCCATACGTCGTGCCGGTGAATTACTTCTTTGACGGCAAGTACATTTACATCCACACGCTGCCTGGCAAAAAGCTGGACGCGCTGCGCGCCAACCCTCGCGTCTGCCTGCAGGTGGACGAGATCAAAGATTCATATAACTGGCGCAGCGTGATCGCTTCCGGGACTTTCGAGGAGGTTTCCAACGAGGAGACGCAGGAGAAGATTCTGACCAAGCTCTACAGCCGGTTACCGCATATGACGCCGGTCGAATCAAAGCTGGTTCAGGGTATGACGGGAACCATCGTTTTTCGCATTAAGGTGGAGGATGTAACGGGCATGGCCGAGGAGTGGTGACGCCGTGGCGCCGGCGCCGTAGGCTTTATCAGGTTTTTTGTTATAAACTTGCCGGGAAAGACTGAACGTCAATTCCTCTAAAAACCTATGAAGACTACGGAACCACCTGATGCGGAGGATCAATATCAGTCGGAGGTCGCCGCCTCGCTGCGCTTGAGTGAGGCCAAACTCGCCGGCATTCTGGCCTCTGCGATGGACGCCATCATCACCGTTGATGAGGATCAGCGCGTCGTGCTTTTTAACGCGGCGGCGGAGAGGATGTTCCGCTGCCCAGCCGCCGCGGCTCTGGGAGAGAGCCTGGATCGATTCATCCCGGAGCGGTTCCGCGCGGCGCATCGCGAGCACATCCGCGTCTTTGACGAAACGAACGTGACGCAGCGGACGATGGGCAAAGCGCGCGCGCTTTACGGCCTGCGGTCCGACGGCGAGGAGTTCCCGATCGAGGCTTCGATCTCACAGATTGACGCCGACGGCCACAAGCTCTTCACCGCCATCATCCGCGACATCACCGATAAGAAACGTCTCGAATCACAGTTCCTGCGGGCGCAGCGGATGGAGAGCATCGGGACGCTCGCCGGCGGCATCGCGCACGACCTGAACAACGTGCTGTCGCCGATCCTCACCGCGGTAGAGCTGTTGCAGATGCGGTTGGCCGACGAGAGCAGCCAGCGTCTGCTCAACATTCTTCACACCAACGCCGTGCGCGGAGGCGAGATGATCAAACAGGTGCTCTCGTTCGCCCGCGGCGTCGAAGGCGAACACATCCCGTTGCAGCCGACACACCTGATCAAGGAGATCGTCAAAATCCTGGCCGACACCATGCCCAAAAACATCGATATCACATTCTCGATTGACCCGGATTTGTCGAGCGTCTCGGGCGACGCGACGCAGATTCATCAGGTGCTGATGAATCTCTGCGTCAACGCGCGCGACGCGATGCCGCAGGGGGGAGAGCTTCGAATCGAGGCGGAGAATGTCGAGATCGACGAACATTACGCGCGAATGAATGTCGAAGCGAAGCCGGGCAAATACGTCTCCGTCGGCGTAATTGACACAGGGTTTGGAATCTCGGAACAGAATCTGACCAAGATCTTCGATCCGTTCTTTACAACAAAAGAGCACGGGCAGGGGACTGGTCTTGGCCTATCTACAGTCGCCGGAATCGTTCGCAGTCACGGCGGGTTCGTCAATGTCTACAGCGAAGTCGGCAGAGGAGCGCGGTTCAAGGTCTACCTGCCCGCCATCGAAGCGGCGCAGCCGGCGCCTGCGCAGCCCTCGCGGCGCGATCTGCCAACGGGCAATGGAGAACTGATTCTTGTCATTGACGACGAGAACGCTATTCGTGAAGTGGCGAGGGAGACTCTGAGCGCTTTCGGCTATCGAGTGATGATCGCGAGCGACGGCGCCGAGGCGATGGCGGTCTTCGCCGCGCACAAGGATGAAGTGAAAGTGGTGATGACGGATATGATGATGCCGTATATGGACGGCCCGACGACGATCCGGGCGCTGCGCAGACTCGACCCGAAGGTAAAGATCATAGCGACTAGCGGGCTGAAGGCCGAAAACAAGATAGCGGACGCCGCGCAACTCGGCGTGAAGACATTTCTTCCAAAGCCGTACACGGCCGAGAAACTCTTGAAGACTGTGGCCGCCGCGTTGAAAGAGGAATGATCCGATCAGGCCGATACCCCAAGGGATGTCCACATGGCTTTTAAGCGAAAGCCGCAAACTTAGTCCGCGACGCCGCCACGGGGAAACTTCAGGGCGCCTGACAGGCGCCGATGATGGCCCGATTGACGCGAACTCGGTCAAGGAATGATTTTCGAATGATCTGATCATTGATCCTGTTCGCCTTGTTCATCACTTCGTCGTACGCCTTCTTCAAATATTTTTTCGCCTCCTCGGTCTCTCGCGCCTCTTTCAATATTTCGGCATGGTTAAAAAATATCTCTTCCTCTATCACCTCGGAGGCGCCGTGTCGCTCGAGTAACGCTATCGCGCTCTGAGAATGCTCCTTCGCCGACGCCGTATCATTGAGTCTGAGCTGGGCCATCGCCTGATTGGAGGCGCCCGAAATCTGACCGAAGATGAGCTCAAACCGCTCGGCCAACTCAGTGGCCTCGCGCGCCAACTTCAGCGAAGTCTCTGTACTCGCCCTGTCGCCCATTTCTCTGAAAACGACAGACAGGTCGTTCTTGCTCAGCGCGACCAGATTCCGCGCCTGAATCTCTTCGGCCAGGGAGACGGCCATTTCCAACTCTTCGCGCGCGTCGCTGAGGTTCCCCATATTGAGGTGAATGACTCCCATGTCGTGATGACACCATGTCTGCCCGTACTTGTAGTTCACTTCCTCGTTGATCTCCAGGGAGCGGCGGTGAAGCTCCAGTGACTCCTCATACAAACCCAGGAAGAGATAGACGTCGCCGATATCGCCCAACGCGCCTCCCTCGAGCGCCCGCTGGCCTATCTCGCGGCGAATGCGCAACACCTCCTGGTAAGCTTCCAGCGCATGCTGATAATTCCCCATCCCGCAGTGAATGTCACCGATGTAGCGGAGCGTTTCGTTCTCGCCCATCCGGTCGCCGGTCTGCTTATAGAGGCTCAAGGCGTCCTTCGCGTATTTGAACGCCTCTTGGTAATCGTTTCGGTTCAGGTGGACGAGCGCAATTCCGCGAAGAGAGTCTGAAAGCCCACGCGCGTCGCCACGGCTGCGATAATACGCCTCTGCCTTCCGGTAATTCTTCAGCGCTTCGGCGTGTTCTGACAGAAAGGCGTGCGCGTCGCCCAGTGAGCGGGCTATCTCGCTCTCCTGCTCTTCGCTACCAAAGCCTTTAGCGATCATTCCTGCGGCGAGGTCGTAATGGCGAATGGCTTCTCTGTAACCGTAGGCGAGCTTCGCCTGATCGCCGGCCATCACGCAATACTTGATCGCCTTCTCTTCGTCCGCGGCCTCGATGTAATGCCGCGCGATCTGCGCCGCGATCTTTTTCGCATCCTCGCCGTATAATTCTTCCAACGCCCGTCCTATCGCCAGGTGGAGAAGCTCTCTCTGCATCCCGCTCAGCTCGTCATAAATGTATTGCTGGAAAAGGTTGTGAACGAAATGATAAATGTGAAGCCTCTTTCTGCTGAGCGGCGCCTCGCCTTCAGATTCCACCAAGCGGTGTTGCCTTTCAAGCTCCTCACCCAGTTTCCCCGCCAGATCTAGCTCTTCGATCCGGCGGACGCGCGACACTACCTGGGCCGTAAAATGCTCGCCCTCCACACTGCCGCAAGTCAGTATGTCTCGCAAATCCTGGCTCAGCCGGGCGATCCTCTCCCTGATCACGGCCTTGACGTTATCGGGCAACTCTTTGAAGTCGACTGGCTGTGAAAGCGCCCATCGTCCTTCACCGTCCCTGATCAACTGACTCTGTTCCTGCAACAACCGCAGAGTTTCAACGACAAAGAGCGGTTGTCCCTCGGTGTGCCTGAACAACTGGCGCCTGAATTCGTCGTCCAACAGGTTAGGCTCGGTGTCTAACAGATCGTTTATGAACATTCTGCCCGTGTCGCCGCCAATCGCAGAGGACAGATCGACGTTCACGTTGCGCCAGTAACGGTTTATCTCATTGATGAGCTTCTCGAGCGGAGGCCGAGCGCTTTCTAGTCCGGGCGCGGCCTCATCGGGACGATACGCGCCGATCAGCAGGAGCTTTGCGCCGGTCAGGCTCTGAACCTGGCGCGTAAGATGGAAGAGAAGATCGAGCGAGCCGCCGTCCGCCCAGTGAAGATCATCGATCACCAGAGCGATCGGCGTCTTCCCGGAGAGATGAATCAGCACACGCCCGAATTGTTCGAAGAATCTATCGGGTTTGATATTCTCGTGTTGAAGAATATCGTTTTCGGCCTGCTCAAGCTTCTTCACCCAGCCGGCTTTCTTGGCGATGAAAGCGCTCGCTTTCGTCACCAACCCGGTGATGGGAAGGAAGACCCCGATCAAATCAGGGCCGAGTTCGACCAGGGCATCCCCGGCCTGCCCGGCGAACTTTCTCAATCGGCTGGAATTTTCGGCGCTCAGACTCTTTCTGTCCTGATCATTTCCGGCGACGCCAGTCAGCAGGGCGAGAGCCTCTTTGAACGGCAGATAAGGGTCGCCGGCGCCGCTTTGAGAATTGCACTGTGTGTAAACGACCAGTAGTTCAGGCTCGGCCTGCTGCGTTCTCCGGCAGAACTCGCGGATCAGAGTCGTTTTCCCCGATCCAGCGGTCCCGGACAACAAGATGATCTGCGGCGAGCCGTCGAGCGTCGACGCCAACGCCGCTCGTAGCCGCTCGTAGTGGGACTCTCGCCCGGACAGGACAAAGGCATTTTTGCTCGCATCCATTCGCGCCATCCCTTGCGCTGACGTGACGCCCCATCATTTCACATGAGTCGTGACCGACGCCTCAAGCGTTTTCAAGTCAGGATTATTCGATCCGATTCTGATTTTGCTCGTGTGGGCGCTGACCGGAGGTTTTTCGCTGACCCCACACTTAAGGTAATCGAACTGCCTTGCATCATACGTGAGTTTGAGGGGCTATAGTAGTCCGCGCTGTTGAATTGCAGTGTGATTTTGTCCTCCTACTCAGGAGGACGGCTTTCCTGAAGTCGCTTGTCATGCGCACTCGACGGCGAAGTCTAGCAGAGCCTGCCCCGTCTGTCAGTATTGAACCTCTCGGCATGGACGATTCCTTCGGCGAGTAATCGGGAACGGTTGTCAACTACCTCAGGTATTGCGCGGAGGAATAGTCCGTCTATTTGGCTTGACGCCGAGTCTTATCGTCTGTCATATAGCCCCAAGACTCGCAGTCAAATCATTCAATCGTAGGAGGAGTATCGACATGAATGCGCTCAGGCGAGTCGCGCTTGCAATGGCTGTGGCGATTGTCACACTCGCATCATCCGCACAGTTTGAATCGCGCGCCGTGGCGCAGACCGGCGGCCGGCGGCCGGTGGACCGCATGTTTGATGCGAATGGAGAGTCGTCAAGGCGCAATTCAAAGAAGAGATTGCGGAATGGCTCGACAAGCAGGCGCGACGCTAAGCGCTGTGGCGGTTTGGCGGTTCAGTCCGTTCACGTACCGACAGGGAATGCGACAGGGCTTATTTTCCTGATGGGGGTTTGCTGATGACACATGATAGTGAAGTCGTGTTTCTGTTCGACGTGGACAACACGCTGCTGGATAACGACAGGGTGACGGCCGACCTGCGGCGGTATTTGGAACAGAAGTTCGGACCTGAGGTCCGAGACCGATACTTTACCATCTTCGAGGAGTTGCGCGCCGAACTCGGTTACGCCGATTACCTGGGGACGTTGCAGCGCTATCGGCTCGAAGCCGCGTGTGACCACGGACTGCTGATGATATCCGAGTACCTGGTGGACTACCCGTTCGCCAACCGCTTATACCCCGGCTCACTCGACGCCCTGGATCGCGTGCGGCAGTGGGGGCCGACAGTGATCCTCTCGGACGGCGACGTGGTTTTCCAGCCACGCAAGGTGCGGCGGTCGAGTTTATGGGACGCGGTCGAAGGTCGCGTCCTGATCTACATCCACAAAGAGCTGATGCTTGATGACGTGGAGCGGCATTACCCGGCGCGCCGTTATGTGATGGTGGACGATAAGCTGCGAATACTCGCCGCGATGAAAAACGTCTGGGGGGACCGGCTGACAACTGTCTTCCCGCGTCAGGGGCATTACGCGCTCGACCGCGAGACCGCAGCCGCTTACCCTGCGGCTGATATAACGATCGAGCGCATCGGCGATTTGGTGAATTATGACTTGCCGGATTTCCAGTGAAGTTTGCCGAGTCAGAGCCGCGAGCGGCTCCGACTTATGCGTTGCCTGTTAGTAATCGGACCTCGGCCAGATCCAGTTCGCGTTCAAGCTGGCGGAGCAGCTCATCGTTGATACGTCTCTCATTGCGAAGGCGGATGGCGGTTCGTCGTTCGACTTGGAGGAGTTCGCGCGACAGCTCGACAAAGCGCCCGTAGCGTGCGGAATGAATGTCGGCTTCTTCTTCCCTTAAGGTCGCCAGGCGGCCACGGTAATGTAGTTCCAAGTCGTCGAATACCTTGGCAAAGTCGGTCCTCTCATTCTCGCGGACTTTATCCAGGTGGCGGAGCGCCGTTTCCAGAATCATGCGCCGCGCCTCCTCCTCTTCAACAGTTCGGCTCGTGACGCTGGTCATACCGAGCGCTCGGGCCAGCGGCGTCAGGGTGAGTCCTTGAAGGACGAGCGTCACCAGTATGACGCTGAATGTGAGAAAGATGATCAGCTGGCGCTGCGCGAACGGCGCCCCGTTCGCCAGCGTATGTGGCAGCGCGATCGCGGCTGCGAGCGAGATGACGCCCCGCATCCCAGTCCAACCGACGATAAAGATTTGTCGCATCGTCGGCGACGACTCCCTCTGATGAAGCGCGCGCCTGCGTATGAAGTAAGACAGGCGCGCGCCGGGAAGCATCCAGATCAGGCGCAGCAGGATGAGAAGCGCGCTGAAGAGGGCGCTATACAGTAGCAGTTCGCGCAGACTATGATCTTGGGCCTCCGCCAAGACGTAGGGGAGTTGCAGTCCGATGAATATGAACACCAGTCCGTTAAGGATGAAAGTCAGAGAATCCCAAACAGCCGCTACATGCAAACGTACGCCCGGCGAAAAAAAGCCAGAGCTTCTGTGGCTGAGGTAAAGCCCACAAGCCACGACCGCCAGCACCCCGGAAGCGCGGATCGAATCGGCGGCAAGGTAGGCCGTGTAAGGAGTCAGTAGGCTAAGGGCCATCTCTATCGGGGCGTCGTCGATAAGGTGTTCGATCCAGTTGACGATCACTCCGATCAACAACCCGACCGCGATGCCGCCCGCCGCCAGATAGGCGAGGCGAAGGAATCCGGAGACGACGGTCGGCGTCTGGCTTCGGACGAGCATCGCAACGCCGAATTCAAACGCGAGTAGGGCGCTGGCGTCATTAACCAGGCTCTCGCCCTCGAGGACATCGACGATCCGTTGTGGGAGCCCGATGCGCCTGGCAATCGTAGTGGCCGCGATGGCGTCCGTTGGCGCCACTACCGCGCCGAGGGCAAAGCCCATGCGCCAGTCAAAGCCCGGTAGGAACCACTGCGAAACTTCGGCTACGCTGAGCACCGTGAAGGTAACCAGACCGAACGCCAGAGAAAAGATACTGACTAGGTTGTAGGAAAATTCACGCCATGGAATTCGCCACGCGGCGGAGTAGAGAAGCGGAGGCAAAACCACGAAAAAAACTACGTCCGGGTTCAGTGTGATCCTCGGGATCCCGGGGACGAAACCGAGCAATAATCCCGCGATCACGAGGACGATCGGATACGGAGTCTTCAGCCTGCACGCCAAAGCCCCAAATGCCGCAACGAAGAGCAGCAGAAGCAGGAAGACTATCTCGACCGTCTTCATAAATTCCGCCAAAGTATGCTGTCGGCTTATAGCCGACCACAGGAAGTTGGAATTGCGCGAAGGCAGTGCGACGGCGCAATCCACTCTTGCAATGCCGGCGAATAAAGTGAAGCTCGCGAATATTCAAGTGGCTGATAGCATTCAGTTTTAATTTGCGCACGCTTCAAAATAAAGTACTACCATCGTATTCCAACTCCCAGCATCCCGCCCCAGCCGCCATATTTGCCCGGGAAGAGAGGATTCGCCGGCGGGCCGATCTTGCGTTCCTGAGCAAGGACTCCGGCCACGCCGATGTTCAACCAGCGATCGCCCATGATCCGCCTGATCACGCCGGCGGTAAAATCGAACCCGCCTGTGTTTATCGTCCCGGGGGAAAACGCGGCGTCCGGTAAGCCCTTGCTGGTATAAGCCCAACCAAATTGAAGTATGGTCGCGGGGTTCAGCGCGTATAGGCCCCCGGTGCGGAATGAGCGCACGTCGAACGCATCTAGTTTCAGCGTGACGATCGGCTGACCACTCTCTTCGGCTCTGACAACGAGCTGCTGAAAGGTCGCCGTGTAATCGTAGAAGCGGAAATCGGCAAAGAGGCGCAGCTTGTCTGTGCCTTTGACTTCGAAACCACCTTCAGCGATGGCCGGCGGCTTCAGTTTCAAGGTGACTGAGGTTTTTACCGGAATGACTTGCGCGGCGCCCGACGGGCCTGGAACCAGATCAAAGGTTTCCAGGCTCCCATCAAGGTTATAGTTCCGTTTGGTCTTATAGTTGATCCCGAAGCTAAGTCTCGCCATCGGCCGATAGAACAACCCAACGCTTGCGCCCGGCGCGCCGATCCTCGCGACATCCAGCCGATCCTGTCCTGGAATCCTGAGTAGGGCTAGGGTTGGATTAGGACGCGCCAGATCTACAAATCCCCGTCCGAGGATGAACGAGGCGCCGACCGACAGCTTCGGGTGAAGCTTCATTGCGACGCCGACCGCGAAATCATTCGACGCCACACGCGTATCGAAGAAAGTCGCAAGCGGTCCTAACGCCGGCGGGTCTTTGAGCTTGCTCTGGAAACCGAAGATGGTGTATGCGCCGAGGCCGAACGCAAATTTCCGATCGCCGCGCGTATAGGTAAACTCACCCGCCGGATTGAGGGGCGGGCCAAAACGCGTTTCCGTAGTGATTCCCTGCGTCGGCCCTGGCAGGAATCTCTCGCGGCGATCTAGGAAGGTCGACAATTGAAGCGATCCGTTAAAGCGCCATTGGCCTTCGGCTGAAAGGCCTTGCTGCCCGTTCTGGTTACGAAACGGGATGTCCGTCATCCCCGCCACGTTGTTGCGAATGAAGAAATTGTCCGCGTCGGTGCGCGCATTGCCCGCGCCGCTCGTCCCCACCGGGATTCCGACAGGTAAATTAATGACTTGCGCCCTGACTATCGCGCGGGGCATGAGCGCACACGCGAGAAAGAGACCCAATGTTCCAACTCGTCTTCTAAGATTCGACATCTGGTTTGCAAAGAACCCGGAATTCATCATGCTCCTTCCTTTTCCCTGAACGGCTTTTTGAGGCCGCGCGAGGTCTGCTTAAGGGAATCGTAGGTGTTTGGATGAGGGATCGCCTGGCGATAATGCTCGATAACGTTGAATGTGATGCAGGTTCAGACCTGCGCCATGCCTCCATCGACGAACAGTTCGATACCTGTGACATAGCTGCTATCGTCCGACGCGAGGAATAAGACGGCTTTCGCGATCTCGTCCGGGCTACCCGTCCTGCCCATCGGCACGCTGGAAACCAAGCGTGTTTTGAGGTCCTCAGATGCTCTTGTGGACGCCAAATAATTTTTCAGGCCCGGCGTCTCGATCGGGCCAGGACTGACGGCGTTGACGCGGATCTTGCGGTCCTTAAGATCAACCGTCCAACAGCGCGCGAATGATCGCACCGCCGCCTTGGTCGCGCAGTAGACGCTTTGCGATTCCAGCGCTTTGGAAGCGGCAATCGAAGCGTTCAGGATGATCGAACCGCCGTCCTGCAATAGCGGTAGCGCCTTTTGCACCGTGAAGAGAAGCCCTTTGACATTGATGTTGAACGTCTTATCGAAGTGTTCCTCGGTAATCGCTCCTAAAGGAACAATTTCGTAGATCCCGGCGTTGGCGAAGAGAATATCAATGCGGCCCTTCTGTCGCTTCACTGTGTCGTACAACCGATCAAGGTCCGCCAGATTCGAGACGTCGCCCTGAACACCGGCGACGTCATTGCCGATCCGCTTCACTGCCGCATCGAGTTCGCTCTGGCGGCGGCCGGTGATAAAAACATACGCGCCTTCATCGACGAATAGCTGCGCCGTGGCAAGTCCGATGCCGCTAGCGCCCCCGGTGATGACTGCGACTTTTCCCGCGAGTTTCTGCGCCATGTCATTTCTCCCTTTGCCTTCTTTCCAAAGATAATCGTCTACTCCCCGTTGTAGCGGATGAGGACGCCTCACCTGCGCGCCGCCTTTTTAGCGCTGTGTTTCACGGTCGCGGCCGTCTTGACGTGTTGGCCGGCGTCCGATTCTCCAGGAATCTCATCTTTGAAATATAGACGACTCGACACTTCGCCGCTTTCGGGCTCGACGGCGAAGAGCAGATCGCACAGCTCATCGGCGTGCTCTTCCTCCTTGGCGAGAATCTCCTCCATTATCAGGCGCGAGACCGGGTCTTTCTGGCTGAAGTAGCGCGCTAATTCCCGATAGGTTTCAATCACGATGCGTTCCGCAATCAGGTCTTCACGGATCATATCGGCGAGCGAGACGCCTTCTTTGTATTCGGTGTGGCTCGCTTTTGCGACTGAGATCGGATTCATCTCGGGTTTACCGCCGAGTTGCTTGATGCGTTCGGCGATTCTCCCGGCGTGCTCTTGCTCTTCTTCCGCGTGCTCCCGAAACTCTTCGGCGATCGCTCTGGAATGGATGCCGGTAGCCATGAAATAGTGAAACTGATAGCGCAGCACACAGATGATCTCGGTCGCGAGCACCTCGTTCAAGACGCCGATGACCTGATCGCGATCCAGAGAATAATCTTTGGTAACCGCCCCATCTTCAATATGCTGGCGCGCCCGCGCCCGAATCTCTTCCAGCTTGCCCACAAATCCCATAATCGGCCTCCCTCTCTACCCTGTTAATGATGTCTGCAAAAAGTAAAACCGCGAACCGGCATCGACACGCTACCACCGCTTCGATAAGCTTACAGTACGGGAATGAACCAAGCGCCCGAAAAGCTCCGTGCGTTCGAGTGACATACTATTCCGGCACGCGATATGCTTCCGAAAATCAGGGCCAATAGGGGGCCGCCAATTGAGAACAAGAATGCTCAGAGTGCGAAAGGAGATACTTGATGGAATATAGACTGCTTGGAGACTCCGGACTCAAAGTCTCCGCGCTGTGTTTCGGAACGGGGACTTTCGGAGGAGGCAATGAATTTTTCAAGGCATGGGGCTCCACCGGAGTCGAGGAGGCCAAGCGCATCATCGGCCTCTGCCTGGACGCGGGCATCAATATCTTCGACACGGCGGACATCTACTCCGATGGCCTTGCCGAGGAAATTCTCGGCAAGGCCATCGAGGGCAAGCGCCACCGCCTCCTGATTTCGACCAAGGCGACCTTTCGTCGAGGCAAAGGCCCGAATGATGTCGGATCGTCTCGCTATCACCTGCTCGAAGCCTGTGACGCAAGCTTGCGGAGGCTCGGCATTGATCACATCGACATCTTCCACATGCACGGTTTCGACGCGCTCACGCCGGTCGAAGAGACGCTCTATACGCTGGACACGCTGACGCGCAGCGGTAAGGTCCGTTATATCGCCTGCTCCAACTTCTCCGGGTGGCATCTGATGAAGTCGCTCTCGGCATCGGAGCGCAACGGCTGGGCGAAGTATGTCGCGCATCAGGTGTACTACTCGTTAGTCGGACGTGACTACGAGACGGAACTCATGCCGCTTGCGCTCGATCAGCGAATCGGCGCGATGATCTGGAGTCCGCTCGGATGGGGGCGTCTCACGGGAAAGATTCGGCGCGGGCAACCTCTCCCGAAGGAAAGCCGGCTGAAGACGACCGCTGATATGGGGCCTCCGGTCGACGAAGAACGGCTGTATCGAATCCTCGACGCCATTGATGCAATCGCGCGGGAAACCGGCAGGACCGTCCCCGATATAGCGCTGAATTGGCTCCTCCGCAAGCCGACCGTTTCGAGCGTGATCATCGGCGCGCGCAATGAAGAGCAACTCAGGCAAAACCTCACCGCGGCGGAGTGGTCTCTTACGCCCGGACAGGTCGCCCGGCTCGACGAATCGAGCGATCAGATTTTGCCCTATCCGTACTGGCATCAGCGCCAGTTCATAGAGCGCAATCCGCCTCCCCCGCCGTACGTTTAAACTGGATGACAGCCACACAGGCGCCGAATTATGGAGTTTGAAAAAATAATGCAACCACGCTCTGCTGACGACATCTGGCGATTTGTTTTATCCCGAGGCGCCGAGCCTTTACTGGCCACTGATCACTGACCGCTGGCGACTGATGATAAATAAAGAATCTGTCTTTCTTGCGGAGCCGGCTTTGATTTGCCCTCAGTCGTCAGCCATCAGTGGCCAGCCGTCAGTAGGTAGGCGATACCTTGCGTCTCTACTTGTTTGTGAAAACGCTGCAAACAAATCACTCCACACTTATTGTTGCATTTATTTTTCAAAGACCATTATTCGGCGCCTACGTATCGCCATGTTTTCGTTGTTTCATGGCGACGCCACGCAACCTGAACGACTCCGTCTTACGCTTGAACTGGAAAGCTATAAGGAGGCGCCGATCGCCCGGCCGAGGCCGAAAGTAATCCCGGCGGCGAGTAGCCCGAAGATGACTTGCCTCAAGCCGGAGTAGAGCGCGTCGCGCCCGGTTAGCAGCGTAATACCCGCGCCGATTCCGAACAGGGCAAACGCCGATAAAGCCGCGCTCATCACCACTCCCAAGTTCCCGGAAAGGAAGAAGAATGGCGCCACCGGAATAATCGCCCCTACTGCGAACAGGCAGAACGAGGCGCCGGCCGCGGCCCAGGGCGAGCCGCCCATCTCGTCCGGATTGATGCCTAATTCTTCGCGGGCCATTGTATCGAGGGCTGCCGTCTCATCCTTGATGATTCTCTGCGCCAGGCTTTTGGCCTCATCTTCAGGCAGGCCTTTGGCCTGGTAAATCAGCGCGAGTTCCTCGGCTTCTTCTTCGGGAATTTCGATGACCTCTTGTTTTTCCACCCGCATCTGACGCTCATAAAGCTCACGGGCGCTCTGGACTGACAGCCATTCGCCCAGCGCCATTGAGCAGGCGCCGGCCAGCAACCCGGCTACGCCAGTAATCAGCATCGACCTTCCGCTCAATTCGGCCCCGGCGACGCCCATCACCAGGCTGAAGTTCGACAGCAGACCGTCGTTCGCCCCTAGTACGGCCGCTCTCAGCGCGTTGCCGCCGATGGCGCGGTGGCGGCCCTCGAGTTGTGCGATCTGGCTGCCCTCCAGTCCTACATTCGAGCCTCGGGCGCCCACGGGATTGGATGTGATGGCCCTCAATAGCCTGGCGTGTGATTGTTCCTGCTGCGGCAGTCCTCCTGCCCTCGCTTCGGGTTGGAGGTCATACTTGTGGCTGTCAATCCGCTCGAGCGGCTCGATGTTGGGTAGCACGAACGCCGGACCGAAGCGCCGGGCGAGGAAGATGAGCGTGCGCGTGCGCCAGTTGAGCCTGAAAGATGGAATGGGATGTCCGGCGGCGCGCAGCTTCGCCTCCCAGAAGTGTGAGTGTCTCTGCTCCGTCTCTCCCAATCGTTGATAAACGCTTTTGAGTTGCGGGTTCCGCTCAACCTCGGCTATTGCCCGGTAGAGCGCGGCGCTGTTGCGTTCGTCCTGCCAATTGGCCATATACTGGGCCGTTTTATTTGTATCAGTCATCGGTCGCCCCTGCTTTCGCCCCTGCTTTCGCCCCTGCTTTCTTTGATGGCGCGAGACGCTTGCGAACAAGCGGCGCTTCCTCGCGGATATGTCCGTACAGCCTGTCGAAATAGACGCCGAACCGTCAAGGCCGACGTGGCGCCCGTGACGCGCCGCCGCCACCGTTCGCCCGGCGGCTATCCTTAGTATTGGCGCTCCAGGTTACGGAGTGGATGGGGGAGTGACGGTTACATTGTTAGCGCGCAGCGTTGTCGCAGTGGCGCGCTGCAAATTCGCGATCGCCTGATTGTAATTCGCTTCGGCGCGTATCTCTGCCGTGCGCGCGTTGACCAGTTGGTTCTGAAATTGAAGGACCAGAAAGGTGATCGAGAGGCCGGTTCGATACCGCTTCTGTTCACCAGCCAACTGAATCTCCGCGCTCTCTCTCGCGGCGCGCGCCGCCAGAATTTGTCGTCGGGTAATGTCTACGGCCTGCGCCGCGTTGCGCACGTCAACTTCGATTGTCTGCTCCAAGGCCCGCACCTGCGCCAACAACTGTTCGCCCTGAATGCGAGCGCCGGCCAAATTGGCTTTGGCGGTCCGGTTACGGATCGGAACTTCGATCGCCAGGCCGAACGTCACTGCGTGGAAGTCAAGGACATTGCTCAGCGCGCGAAAATATCCGCCGATGAGATTACCGGGAATCGCATTGGAGGCCGGCGGGATTGTAAGTGGAGGCTGGCCCAGGGATCCACGCAATTGGTTGATTTGATTGAACAGAAAAGCGGTGGAATTGTTTGTCGGATCGCCGCCAATGAACGGCCTCTGTAAGGGAGAGCCGGCGAATCCGGCCGTTGAGAGAGTCGATTGCAAGTCAAGCCTGGGTAGCGTTTGATTGCGATAGTATTCAATATCGATGCTGTTGATGTCTTTTTGCAGGCGCAGACTGTTCAACTCCGGCCGATTGGTGAATGCCTCCGCGAGCGCGTCCTGCAGGTTCACCGGCGTGGGCGCCAGTGGCGGCTGGTCGAGTGGTTCGATTTGCGTCGACCAGGCGGCGTCGGTCGGGTCGCGCAGGATAAGTTGTTTGAGCGCATTCTCCGTGGTGGTGACATACTGCGTCGCCGTCAAGAGATTGGTTTCGCTCGTCGCGATTTGAGTCAAGGCTTGCGCTCGCTCAAGCGGAGCGGACGCGCCTACCGAGACCCGCTCTTCGATCATGTGGAGTTGTTCCCGCGCGAGATTCAGGCTCGAAATCTGATTCCGCTGGTCACGCAAGGCGTAGACCAACTCCCAATAAGCCTGCTGCACCTGGGAGATCACCGCGATCACGCTCAGCCGAAAATCGAAGTCTGATTGCGTCAGCCGCTTGCGCTGAATGCGGATGTCGTGCCGGTAAATGTCAATCGAACGGTTGCGCAAGAGCGGTTGCGTGAAGATGGCGCCGACGTCCACCGAATAGAAAGGGCTCAACGTGGTAATGGGCGAATTGCTCGTGGTGCGCTGATTGTCGAAGAAGACTTTATACTGGCCCCCGCCTCTGCTGAGTTGCTGGGAAAAGGTCGGAGAAAACGTTATGTTCCTTTCCCTGATTGTGGATGATGTATTCGAAGTCGTCCCGCCAGGCACGTTGACGGATGGGACGGTAACATCAGTGTACACCGGCCAGTGATCGATAAGAAAATTTGACGCCTCTTGCGGCGTCTGTATGAGAAGTTGCGTTAAACGGACATTATTGAAGTCGAAAATTGGATCGTACACGCCTTTGAGCGACCGTAATGTAGTCTCGGCTATACGGACGTTATCGCGCGAAACCTCGATGTCGTTGTTGTTTTCGAGCGCGAGGCGAATCGCTTCGACGAGAGATAAAGGGATCAGGCCTCCCGCCACTCCCAGGCGCGCCAGGTCGGGAACCGGAGGCGCCGGAAGGGGACCTGGCGTGAGCAGCGGGTTATTACTTAAATCCCGATCCGGGATTTGTGGTTTTATGACCGGGGTTTGCGCCGGCGCCGCGGCGCACATCGCCACTGTAAGCGCGACGACCTTTAACAGTCTTCCCATCTTGCTTACTCCCACTCTTCTTCCGGCCCTTGCCCTTTTGAGGCTGCGGGCCTTGTTGTTGTTTGCTCATTTGATCGCCGGTCGGGGAAGGCCTGGCGCAGACCGATGCGCCATCATGTATAGCGTCTGTGACGTTGACGATAAGTGTGGCGCCCGGTTCGATACCGGAGCTGATGTCTAATTCATTGCCGTAATCACGCCCGATGACGACTTGTTGAAAATGCGCCTTTTGATCCTCGGTTACTGACACCACTTGCGGCCCATCGGCGCGAATAACCAGAGCCGTGGCCGGGATTCTAATCGGCGGCTCGGCGTGGTCGACACTGAGTTTTACGGTCGCGTACATGCCTGGAAGAAGCTTGTCATCGGGGTTCGCGGTCCGCACCTCCACGAGTAAGGTGCGTGACGCCGGATCGAGGGCGCTCGTTGTGCGGGCAACCTTCCCGGTGAAATTTTCCTCTGGGAACTCCCTGACATTAATCTCCACCTTCCGCCCAGATTTAATCGAGCTCGAAAATGTCTGCGGGACATTGATATAGATTCGGAGCGTATCAATCCGCGCAATTTGAAAAAGCCCTCCCCCTGCGGAAGAAATCCCCGGGCTGGTTTGCGCCGCCCCGCGGCCGGGAATCGTCGCTCCCGTAGGGGGCGCGCCGGTTGAAGTGCTGACGTTGGTCGAAGCGCCGGCGTTAGAGGCGGCGCCGATAGAAGCGCTGACGGTTGAGCCGCTGCCGGCGTTAATCAGAGTCCCGACCTCTACATTGCGCGCGGTAATGATCCCTGGGAAAGGGGCGAATATTCTCTTGAATCCCTGCAGCGCCATTAACTCTCGAACGTTCGCTTCGTTCGCCGCGATGGCCGCTTTAGCGACATTGACGTTGGCTCGCATCGCGTCAACAGTCGCTTTCGCCGCGTTATAGGCCTCCCATGTTTGGTCGCGATCCTGATCGGAGACGACATGCTGGCTGGCGAGGTATCTCCAGCGTTCATATGTCACGCGCGTGTATTGCATATTCGTGATCGCCTGACGAAGATTCGCCTCCGCCTGACCGAGATTCGCCTGAGCCTGCGCCAGATTTGCGCGAGTCTGCTGCAATTGCTGATCGACTTCGGGCGTGTCAATCTCAGCCAGCAATTGTCCGGCCTTAACGCGGTCGCCGATGTCCGCGTACCACCGGCACAGATAACCGTTCGTCCGAGCCGAAATGGGCGTTGTTTGAATCGCTTCGATGTTTCCCGGCAGCGCCAACTCGGAAGTGGCCGGCGCATGCTCGGCCGTGATCACGTCCACGGTCGGGACGCTGTCCTTAATCGCCTGAGAGGCGCTCATAATCTTTTTTTGCCGCTTGATGCGGGGCAGAATCCCCACGGCCAAGAGGCCCGCGAAAAATAACAACCCTATCAGCGCCGGAACCATGAGCTTGAATCGACCCTTCGGACGGCGCTCTCCGCCTCCGGCTCGCGGAGCTTCGGCAGGTCGCGACTGCGGCTCGTCGGGTCCGGAGGGACTTGTTGTAGGCTCTTCGGAGTCCATTGCCGCCTCTCTATCCTCAGCCGTTCAAGCTTGCGAACAGTCATCATTCGAGCAACGCGGCGTCTTCCGGCGATAGAGTTCGCGGCGGATTCCGGTGCATGAGGCTATAGATGACCGGCACGAAAAAAAGCGTGCAGAAGGTGGCGACCAGCAGACCGCCAATAACCGCCCTGCCGAGCGGCGCGTTCTGTTCCCCACCCTCTCCCAAACCGAGAGACATCGGTAACATGCCGATGATCATTGCGGTGGCGGTCATAATCACCGGTCGAAGCCGCGTGTATCCGGCGTCGAGCGCGGCGTCAATCGCATTCTTGCCCTCCAGGCGTTCGTCTCCGGCGAAGTTAATCAGCAGGATGCTGTTGGCCGTGGCGACGCCGATCGTCATAATCGCCCCCATCATTGCGGGGACGCTGACGGTCGTCTGCGTTACAAACAACATCCAGATGATGCCGGAGAGCGCGCCGGGCAGAGCCATCACGATAATGAGTGGATCGAGCCACGATTGAAAATTGACGGCTATCAACAGGTAGACGAGGATGGCGGCGAACGCCAGTCCAATGCTCAAGCCCGAAAACGACGCCCTCATTGTTTCGACCTGACCGCGCACGTTGAGGGAAGAGCCGCGCGGCAATTTCGATCGGATATCAGCCAGGAGCTTGTCCACATCGCCCGCGACCCCGGCGAGGTCGCGGTCCTGCACGCTGGCAAGGACATCCAGAGTCGGCTGTATGTTGTAGTGGCTGACCACGCTCGGCGACACGTCGCGGTCGATGGTCGCCAGATTACTCACCAACTGCGGCAATTGCGCATTTGGCGCCGTGGCCGTTGTGCTCTGCAGCGTGTCGATCGAATGGATCTTGTACTGCGGCGTCATTACCTGCACGTTATAGGTGACCCCGGTTTTCCAATCGAGCCAGAAATTCGGCGCGGTCTGAAAGCTCGAACTCAGCGACACAAGCAGGTCGCTGGCCACGTCGCGCTGCGTCAAGCCGATCTCCTGGGCTCGCGTCCGGTCGATATTGACGAACAGTTCGGGATAGTCGAGAACCTGCGCAAGATGAACATCAATCGCGCCCGGGATCTCCGCGACTCGCGTCCGAATATCTCGCGCGACATCCCTATTCTTCGGATCGGCTCCCACGATTTGAATGTCAATCGGCGCTGGCAGCCCAAAATTCAAAACCTGGGTCACCATGTCGGCGGGCTGGTAGAAGAAGGTCATGTCAGGAAACCGTGCGATCAATTTTTTGCGCAGCTCCTCGACATACTTCTGGGTCGGGCCATGTTTTTTATTGAGCGAGACGAGTATCTCACCGTCAAACGATGCGATTGTCGCCGTGTCGGTGAACCCCAGATTGAGCGCTGTAGGAAGCCCGATGTTGTCGAGAATGATGTCCAACTCCTCGGGCGGGATCGTCTCGCGGATCACTTCCTCCACCCTGGAGAAACGCAAGGCGGTCTCTTCTATGCGTGTGCCCACGGGCGCGCGCGCGTGCAGGCGAAACAAGCCTGCGTCAACCGACGGAAAGAAGTCGCGCCCGAGAAATGGAAAGAGCGCGAATGAAACGGCGCAAAAGATCACGAACGCCATGAGCGCAAGCAGGCGATGGCCAAGCGCCAAGGCCAGGGAGTTGCGGTACCAGACATGCAGCTTTTCAAAGACTCTGTCGAATCGCGCGCCGATGCGCCAGATGATGTCGCCGCGCGGCGCGGGGGCGGCCGTCGGATTTGGCCGATCGATTTCCCCGCCGCCGCCCTGCGTTTGATCGGCTCTGGCCCGGTAAAGCGCGGCCTCGCTCGGCAACAGATATCTGACAAGCGTAGGCACGAGAGTGCGCGAGAGCAGGTATGAGGGTATCATCGCGAACACCACGGCCTTTGCGAGCGGCGTAAATAGCGACTTCGCGGCCCCGGTTAAAAACATGACCGAAACGAACACGATGCTGATCGAGAGCGTGGAGACGAATGCCGGCGTCGCAACCTGCTGCGCGCCGTCCAGGATCGCTTTAAAAATGGGTTTGCCCATCTCCATATTGCGATGGGTGTTCTCGATTTCGACGGTCGCGTCGTCAACCAACATTCCGACGGCCAGCGCCAGCCCTCCAAGCGTCATAATGTTGAGCGTCTCGCCGAGGAAACTCAGGATGATAATCGAGGAGAGGATCGAGAGCGGGATTGAGATCACGACGATCAAAGTGCTCCGCCAACTGCCCAGGAAGAGCAGGATCATCAAGCCGGTCAGGCACGCGGCGATGATCGCTTCGCGTAAGACGCCGCCGATTGCGGCGCGCACAAACACCGACTGATCAAAGAGGAAATCGAGCTTGAGCTCCGGCGGCAGCGTCGCCAGCACGCTAGGCATTCTAGCCCTGACCCGGTTCACGACGTCGAGGGTCGAAGCGCCGCCGCTTTTCAAGATCGTCAGCAGCGCCGACCGCCGGCCGTTACGACGCACGAGGTTTGTCTGTGGAGCGGCGCCAAGCCTCACATGCGCGACGTCGCGGAGATAAACCGTCACGTCGTTGACCTGCTTGATCGGCAGGTCGTTAAGTTGTTCCACCACTGTCGGGCTGTTATTGATCCGTACGTTGTAATCGCGCACGCCCATCTTTGCGTCGCCGGAAGGCAGGATCAAGCTCTGCGCGTTGAATGCGTTGCTCACATCCGCCGCAGAGATGTTTTTTGCAAACATGCGTTCGGGGTCGAGATCGACCATGAGGTTTCGCGGCGCGCCGCCGTAAGCCAACGGCACTGACGCGCCCTGTACTGTGGCGAGTTGTGTCCGGATGAACTGATTGGAGTAATCGTTAAGTCGATCTTCGGCGAGCGTGTCGCTGTATACCACTGCCTGCAGGATAGGAACGTCCGATGCGCTGTACTGAATGACCAGCGGCGGAGTGATCCCGGGAGGTAAGACCCGCAGAACCCCCTGCATTATCGCGGTAACCTCCGCGACCGCCTCCGGGATGTTGGCCCCGGTATGAAAGTAGATCTTGATCACCGACACTCCAATCAACGACTGCGATTCGATATGTTCAATGTCGCTGACGGTCGTTGTAATGGCGCGCTCGCTGACCGTGGTGATTCGCCCTGTCATCTCTTCCGGGGCCATCCCCGTATATGTCCAGATGACGCTGACGACTGGAATGTCCACAACCGGAAAGATATCGACCGCGGTGCGGTAGATCGACACCACGCCCAGGATCAGAATGAGGAGCGACATGACTATGAACGTGTATGGCTGCCGAAGCGCTAGTTTAACAATCCACATAAATCTTATCGTTCCCTAGCCGGATACAGGCTCGAAGATCAGATGGGTAACCGCTGGTCGCCCCACGCCGATATGGAACGCCTGTACCCGCTCTTCTATCTCCCGGTCAGACTCCGTGGCGCGCGCGTGCTGGCGTAAATGCTCGGCCCATGATTCGACGACGAAGCTCTCGACGAAGCGACCGGGTTCGGCGGGGTCGCGAAAGAGGCCCCAGCGGATGGCGCCGTCGCGTCGCCGTATTCGTTGTAAGTCCCGCATGGCATGCCGGAATCCGCGCGCCTGCTCGGGATCGATCCGGTACTCGACCTGGACAAGCACCGGCCCCTGTTCCAGAGGCGGTTCAACTTCAGGGATGATCGCTTGCCAGGCCGGACCGTTCATCGCCACGCCAAGGCCGAGGGCGAAAGTGAGCGTCAGCAGCAGCCAGGGAGTGACGATCCCGGCCAGCGTGATCGCGCCCATCAGTGCGGCGGAGGCGAGCATCCAACTCTGCGTGATGATTAAAAGATGGCGTCTGTCGACCACGTCAGCCAGAGCGCCCGCCGGCAGCGCGAGCAGAAAAATGGGAAGGCTGCCGGCCGTTTCCACTAGCGCGACGAGGGTCGGCGACCTGGTAAGCGAAATCATCAGCCATGACTCGCCGACATCCTGCAGCCATGATCCGATGTTGGACGCCACGGAAGCTATCCAGAGCGCGCGGAAAATCGGCTCGCGCAGAGGGCCCCACGCCGAGGCGCTCATAGCGGGATCACTGCTCGACCGACGCTCTTTAACTTGAATAGCCCCCTTATCGCGCTTCACCATAACTACGATCCAAATGGGGCAGGTCGATCATTCTATCGCCGCGCCGTCCTTGCCGTCCGTTCGTCCTGTACCGATGGGTTCATGATGGTCGGATTGATTAATGGAAGCGTGTGCATAAATCAGATCGGCGTGGGAAATTTGATCGAGTTGGTCACCGGTTGGCAGCATCATTGTCGGCCCGAGGATACCAGATTTCCCGAAACCCGTGAGTAATTACCCCAAAAGTATGGGGCATAGGTTTATTCTTGCAGCGGCAACAGCTTATCACGGTTTTAGAAGTCAACGGTGGGTTTGCCAGCGGTATCCCAAGCGATACCGCTGACAAACTCCCATTGTGTGTTGAGGACAGCGATATAGCTGACGACTGGCTACTGACAACTGATCACTGGTTCAAAATAAACCCAAGCGTTTGGCTCCGAGCGCCGGTTTATTTTTCATCAGTCGTCAGTTGTCGGTTTTCAGTCGTCAGGTATTTCTATTCTGAACACCAAGGCTAAAAACGCCATAAGCCGTAAGACCTGAGTTTGCCAGCAGTATCCCAAGCGCCCGCAATCCAAAGGCTAGCGCCATTTCATGTAGCTGACTGTGTTCGACTTTTATTCGCACACGCCTCGATTAATTGCATGGCAGAGATGGCCAATGGAGCGCGCCTGAGGTATCTACACAATTCTTTGCGCCGGAGGCGCAGCGGACATTAACCGATGGTGGAGCCCGCGCGCAACCGCCTTTGTGCGGCCACGTACCGACACATTCGGACACAGGGCATAGGCTTTCGTATTGTTGAATAATCCTCGCAATCTCCCCACAAGCAGCTTTTCAACAGATCATCTCTGATGGAATGGAGGTCGAGCAATGTTGCGCCATCACAGCGGCGATGGTTCTCAACCGGCGAGGGCCGCGAGAGTTTTGGATTCCGGGGGTGAAGCGAGCGGCCAGCCTTTCAGTCCGAACTCCGTGCGGAAAGCCCCGCGAACCCGCGGCGCCGTCGCCGTTACGAGCGTTTGCCCATATTGCGCCGTCGGGTGTAGCCAGAAGGTTCATGTGAAGGGCGGGAAGATCATAGATATCGAGGGCAATTACGACAGCCCGATCAACGAGGGCACGCTCTGTCCGAAGGGCGCCAACACATTTCAGCTCACCGTCAATCCGCATCGCATCAAAAAGGCTCTCTATCGCGCGCCGTACTCCGACCATTGGGAAGAGCGGCCGCTCGATTGGGCGATGGATCGCATCGCGCAATTGGTCAAGGAGACGCGCGACCGCGATTTCAAGGAAAAGAACGACCAGGGCGTGACGGTCAACCACGTCACGACGATGGCCTGTCTCGGCGGAGCGACGATGGACAACGAGGAGAATTACCTGATCAAGAAATTTTTCGGAGGAGGCCTGGGCCTGGTCTCGATAGAGAATCAGGCCCGGATATGACATAGCGCCTCGGTGCCCGGTCTGGGCGTCTCCTTAGGTCGCGGCGCGGCCACCACATTTCAACAGGATTTGCAGAACAGCGATTTCGTCGTATTTATGGGATCGAACATGGCCGAGGCTCACCCGGTCGGCTTCCGCTGGCCGCTCAAGGCGCGCGAGCGCGGCGCGAAGCTGATTCACATTGATCCCCGTTACACGCGCACGTCGGCGATGTGCGACATCTACACGCCGATCCGGGCGGGCACGGACATCGCGTTTCTGGGCGGGTTGATCAATTACGTCCTCAGGAACGAACGCTGGTTCCGCGAGTATGCGCTCGCGTATACGAATGCGGCCACACTCGTCAATGAGAACTACACCGACGCCGATGACCTCGGCGGCCTCTTCAACGGCTACGACCCGGAGACGAGGCGTTACGAGCCAGGCGAGATGGCCTGGAATTACCAGGGCGAGCCGGACGGCGCGGCCAAAACGCACACGCCGCCGCGGATCAAGAGCGAATCTCTCAGCGAGAGACTAGGTTTTATTCGAAACGTCCCTCCGCCTTCCGACCCGACGCTCAAAGACCCACACTGCGTCCTCAACGTGTTGCGACGCCATTACTCGCGTTACACTCCAGAGATGGTCGCCTCGATTTGCGGCTGCACGGAAGATCAGTTTCTGCAAGTGGCGGAGACGATCTGCGAGAATTCGGGGCGCGATAAGACTGGCGCGTTCGTCTACGCCGTCGGCTGGACGCAACACACGACGGGCGTGCAGATGATTCGCGCGGCGTGCATCCTGCAACTGCTGCTCGGCAATGTAGGCCGGCCGGGCGGCGGCGTTATGGCGATGCGTGGCCACGCGAGTATTCAAGGCTCGACCGATATTCCGACGCTTTATGATCTGCTGCCCGGCTACATGCCGCAACCATCCGCCATTCGGAATCACGGCTCGCTCAAAGATTATCTCGAACAGGAAAAGGTTCCGACCGGGTACTGGGAGAACTTTCCGAAATTCGCCGTCAGCCTCTTGAAGGCGTGGTACGGCGAGGCGGCGACGAAGGAGAATGATTACGGCTTCCACTGGATACCGAAGATTGACGACAACTACTCGCAACTGCCGACTTTCATCAAGATGGCCGAGGGCAAAGTCAAAGGTTTGTTCCTCTTCGGCCAGAATCCGGCGGGCGGCGCGCCTAACGCGGCGTTGAACCGCGTCGCGCTGCGTCGTCTTGACTGGCTGGTTGTGCGCGACTGGTTCGAAATCGAGAGCGCCTGCCACTGGTACAAGGGCCCCGAAGGCCCCGACCCACATACGATCAAGACCGAAATCTTTTTCATGCCCGCGGCGGCGGCGGCCGAGAAGAACGGTTGCTTCACAAATACACAGCGCCTGCTGCAATGGCACGACAAGGCGGTTGACCCGCCCGAAGATTGCCGATCCGACACCTGGTTCGTCTACAACCTCGGCAAGCGAATCAAACGGCTTTACGCCGGCTCGACTGCGGCGCGCGAACAGGGATTGCTCAACCTGACATGGGATTACGGGCGAGACGAGCCGGAGCCGCTGCCTGACGGCTCGCGCAGCCGCATTCACGACGAACCGGACGCCGAGAAGATTCTCAAGGAGATCAATGGCTACACGATCGCCGACGGCAAACTGGTCAGAGGGTTCTCCGACCTCAAAGACGATGGCTCGACCGCATGCGGCTGCTGGATCTACAGCGGCGTATTTCCCGAAGAAGACCGCAACCGCGCGCGTGATCGCAAGCGCGACCCGAATAATTATCTCCATCCCGAATGGGGCTTCGCGTGGCCGCACAACCGGCGAATCCTCTACAACCGCGCGTCGGCAGATCCCGAAGGCAGGCCGTGGTCAGAGCGCAAGAAGTACCTCTGGTGGGACGATGCGCAGAAGAGATGGACAGGATTGGACGAACCGGACTTTGAGCCGGACAAGCCGCCGTCTTACCGCGCGCCGCAGGGCGCGAAGGGGATGGACGCGATTGCGGGCGACTCGCCATTCATCATGAAACCCGACGGCAAGGGCTGGCTCTTTGCCCCGGCGGGAACAAAGGACGGGCCGCTGCCGACTCATTATGAGCCGGTCGAATCGCCCGTAAGGAATCTGCTCTACCGACAGCAGGACGACCCAATGGCCGAACGCTACGACGTGGCGATGAATGCGAAGGCTCCGGCGACTGACCCCGATTACCCGATTGTCGCCACGACCCACAGGCTGACCGAGCATTATCTGAGCGGGCCGATGTCGCGCTTCGACAGTTGGCTTAACGAGCTTCAGCCCGAAATGTTCATCGAGATCAGCCCTGAACTCGCGGCTGAAAAAGGTATCGAGCATGGCGGATGGGCGGTGGTCTGGACGGCGCGCAACGCGATCGAGACTCGCGTGATGGTGACCAAACGCATCATTCCGCTCACTGTCGACGGGCGCAGGCTACATCAGATCGGGCTTCCATTCCACTGGGGCTACGCGGGCGAGACGGTCGGCGCGGCGGCGAACGATCTAACCTTGATCGTGCTTGATCCCAACGTGAGCATTCAGGAGTCTAAGGCCTTCGCGTGCAATTTGCGCGCTGGCCGTCTGGCGAACGTTCATCACGATTATCCGCTCGACGCCGAGCCGTGGCCGACGCGCGATCCCGCGCCGGACACGCCGCCGTCCGCGCAGCCGGAGGGACAGTTTATATGATCGCGGAACTCCGCAACGCCTTCTCGCGCCCCGAACCGCCGCAACAGCAAGTGGAGACGGGCTTTTTCACCGACACGACGCTTTGCATCGGCTGCAAGGCGTGCGAAGTCGCCTGCAAGCAGTGGAACCAGCTCCCGGCGGACGGCTTTCATTGGACAGGGAATAGCTATGACAACACGGCTTGTCTGTCCGACACGACCTGGCGGCATGTCGCCTTCGTCGAGCAGTTCGACGGCGGCGGCGCTAATCATGCGGGCCGCTGGTTGATGATGAGCGACGTGTGCAAGCACTGCGTCCAGGCGCCGTGTCAGGAGGCCTGTCCGACAGGCGCGATCATCTACAACGAATTCGGAAACGTCTATGTGCAACCGGACATCTGCAACGGCTGCGGCTATTGCGTCGCGGCCTGTCCGTTCGGCGTCATCGCCCGCGGCGAATCCGACGGCCACGCCCGCAAATGCACCCTCTGTTACGATCGGCAGAAGGACAGCGTCGAGCCCGCCTGCGCGAAGGCATGCCCGACCGATTCGATCCAGTTCGGCCCGGTTGACGAGTTGCGCGCGAAGGCGCGCCGGCGTGTCGAAGAGTTGCATGAGCGCGGGACGGGCGATGCTTATCTGTACGGCGCGGAGGCGTCGGGCGAGTACGGCGCGCTCAATGCTTTCTTCCTGCTGACAGACCATCCAACAGTCTACAACCTGCCGGAAGCGCCTCGCAGACCGAAGGCGCATTTGAAGACCAACTACCTGTTCAGTTTCGGCGCGGCAGTCGGCCTGGCCGCAGTTTCCGCGCTGCTGCTGGCGAGAGGAGATTAGCAGTGGCCGTTACCAAACCCGCGCTCGATCTGCGCCAAACGCGCGAAGTCGGAAAGGCGCCGCCGCGCATTTTGCGAGGCGCCGAGGCGCCCAAAAAGGCGCGGCCTGAAGCCGTGACCGAGGAGGGCTATTACGGCTTGCCGATGCTCAAACGCCCGACCTGGCGCTGGCAGATAGCCTGGTATTTCTATCTTGAAGGCGTTTCCAGTGGGGCGTTCTTGACGGCTTGTTTGGCGGAGATGTTTGGCGGTAAACGCATGAAGCCCGCAGTGCGAGCGGCCCGCCACGTCGCGTTTCTGTCGTTTCTTCCATGCCCGCCTCTGTTGATTGATGACCTGGGAGACCCATCGCGCTTTCATCACATGTTGCGCGTTTTCAAGCCCTCGTCGCCGATGAATCTTGGAACTTGGGCTCTGACGACGTACAGTCTGCCGCTCACGCTGCTGGCGGCGAAGCAAGTCTCCTCCGACCTGCGATTACCGGACTGGCCACTCAAACTCATTGGCAAGCTGGCGCCGTCATGCTCGCTCGACGTGATTGGGATACCGCTGGCGTTGACGATGATGAGCTATCCGGGCGTGCTGCTCTCGACGACAAGTACGCCGCTCTGGGCGAAGAGTCGGTTGCTAGGCGCTCTCTTCGCGTCAAACGCGCTGAGCAACGGCGTCGCTGCCACGCGTCTCGCGCTCGCGCTGGGCGCCGGCCGTGAATGCGCGGCGTCGCGGCGGCTGGAAAAGATCGAAATCGCCTCGCGCGTCGTCGAAGCCGCCGCCCTGGCAGGATATCTGGCCACGACGGGCGATGCGGCGAAACCACTCACGTCCGGGCGCCAGGGGTGGCGGTTTTGGTTGGGCGCGGTCGGCGCGGGACTTATCGCGCCCGCAATCATTCAGGCGTTCAAGCCGAAGGAGCGCAGACCGAGCCTGGGCGCGACGCTGCTCGGGTCCGCGCTCACGCTCGCCGGAGGTCTTGCGCTCAAATGGGCCGTAGTACATGCGGGTCGCGATTCCGCCGATGATTTGCGGAGCGCGCAAGAGGCGACGCGGCCGAGCCGCAACGCGCCCGGCTGGGCGGAGCCATCTTAGCCACAGAGCGCGCAGAGGGCACAGAGAAATCACAGAGAAATCATGATTTTCTTTGTACCCTCTGCGCGCTCTGTGGCTATTTGTTCACGTGAACACGGCCGTAATTGCCTGCAGTGATAATCGCGAGATGAACCAGAGATAGGGCGATTCCGACACTCGCAGCGAGAGCCAATTGATAAGCCAGCGCGATGACGGTGAAGAAGAGCAGAATGCTTAGGCCCATTGATCGCGCCCACAAATCGGACTGCGGACGCTGTCTGATAATTCCGAAGATCATGAAACTGACCGCGAACCAGCCGAGAAAATTTCGCGCCGGTACGCTGTAGTAAGCTCCCACCTCAATCCAGCGCCAATAACCGAGTCGATTCGCCGCAAGCGGGTCAATCAGCAGATCTATCGCCACCATCCATATTCCGGAGATGATCATTTCAGCCGGTTTGGACAACTTGAATGGAAGCAGCATCTGCTTGACGTAGGCAAAGAGGATCATCCAGGCGCTCGCCATCACCAACGGCACGCCGAGCAGTAGGGGCTGTAGCGTCTCGGTGTAAACATAGCGGCCAAAGAGAAAGCCGCAACTGACGCCGATGTATTCGGCGATGAAGCCGATGCCCGCCGCCGCCAGCAATCCGCCCAGATTCGCCGGGCTGGCCGTAACGAGCACGATCAACCCGGCCAAGAGCAGGAAAATGGGGGCCGCCCATTGAGCGTCAGGCGGAGGGCCGCCACGCAGGATGTGCGCGCTCACACCGCCGACCCACAGCGTTACATATACGCCGGCGAGCGCCGTCAGGATGACTTTACGCCAGTTCATATCGTTTGATTAGGTCGCTGGTGATCTTGGCCGAAAGCAGTACGGTCGGAGTTCCTCCTCCAGGATGCGAGCTGCCGCCGACGTAATAGAGGCCCTTGTAGCGGGCGTCCTTGTTGGGGGGGCGCAGGAAAGCATTCCGCCAGCCATGTGAGTGCGTTCCGTAGATCGCGCCCCCCGGCGCCGCGTAACGGTGAGCGATGCGGCGCGGCGTCCAGATGTCGCTCACCACGACGTCAGTCTCGACATCGGGGAACCCGCCGCGACGCAGCCGCTCGAAGACGCGCCGCCGCGCCTCGGCGATCCTTTCTTCATTCCATTCATCTTCATCATCGTTGGCCGGGGCGTTGGCCATGACGAAGAGCGTTTCGCCTTCAGCCGGCGCGAGTGAGCGGTCGCTGCGCGATGGCGCGCTGACGTAAACCGTCGGGTCGTCGGGAAACCGGCGCTCGTTGAACAACTCGGCGAACTCCCGCCGGTAATCGGCCGAGAAATAAACGGTGTGATGCCGAAGCTGGGGGAGGTTGCGCTTGACGCCGAGCAGGAAGATCAAGCCGGAGAGCGAGCGTTCGGAGGGGGGCAGGCGCGCCGCCCGCTCTTCGCCTAACAAAACGGGGGCGTCCGACGCGTCGCCGTTCATCACGACCACATCCGCCGCGATGCGCGTGTGGTCAATTAGCCGCACGCCGCTCACCCTGTCTTGCTCACGCTCGATGCGCTCGACGCGCGCGCGGGTCAGCAACTCGACGCCCGCTCGTCCTGCCAGTTCAATCAGGCTTTCCACTATGCGATAGAGACCGCCTTTGACGTGCCAGCCTCCGAAAGCGTATTCGATATAAGGGATGACGGCGAGAGTCGCGGGCGATTGGTAGGGTGATGAGCCGACGTAGGTCGGATAGCGGTCATAAAGCTGTCGCAGATACGGGCTTTTGAAGTGCGCCGTAACGGCGCGGTGATAATTGCCCCAGCCGTAGCGTATGGGAAGATGGCGCAGGATCGCGGACGCCTTCACGGAGGGCCAGTCGAGCGGGCGGCGGCGCAGGAAAGTCTCTTTGGAAACCTCGTAGAGCCGCGCCCCGAGTTCGAGAAATTTCAGGAAGCCGCGCTCGTCGTCAGCCTCGATCCGGCGCACGGTCTGGAGCCACTCCGGGAGCGAAGTCGAATGTGTGAAGCGGACGCCGTCGTCGTAAACGTAATCGCAGAGCGGGCTCACCGGCGCGAGCGTCAAGTGTTCCTGCAAAGAGCCGCCCGTAGCTCGAAAAAGGTCTTCAAAGACCCAGGGCATCGTAATCAGCGACGGCCCGGTGTCGAAGCGGAAGCCGCGCTCTGCCCAAAAATTCATCTTGCCGCCGAAACTGTCGCCCTGTTCGCAGACGGTGACGCGCCAATTGCGCGCCGCCAGGCGCAAAGCGATTGCCAGGCCGGCCAGCCCGGCGCCGATGACGACTGCATGTTTCATATCGAGGATCGATGATAGAGGATAGAGGGTAGAAGATCGAGCATCGACTTGTGCGAATGGCGCTATCCTCGATCCTCGATCCTCGATCCTCGATCCTCATGGTAATGGTATCGCCTGCCTTTCCAGTCCACGCCCCGGCCGCTCTTGCAGCGGCGCCACGAGGAGAGGCCAATGGCGAGCAGGATCGCTTCGGCCAGCGGGTGCAGCAGGACGGACAGCCAGGGATGTCCGAAGCGTAGAACGAGCAGCGCGCGAATGGCGAGCGCGCACGCGATGGCTATCAATATTGGCCACATTGGCCACCCTGGCCACGCGTGAATCCAGAATGGCATGACGAAAGGCGCGAGAAACATCCCGGCGTGCATCATAATGAAGCCCCAGAAGCTCGACTCGCGGCGAAAGGCCGGAAAGAAGTTCTTCTGAAAACCGCTCCATATCCCGGACAGCGAACTGTACATCCGCACGCTGACGACGCCCTGACCGTCGAGGCATAACCCGCGTCCGCCCTTCTCACGCCACAAATGAGCCAGGCGCTGGTCCTCGAAAATTTCATCGCGCACAGCAGCGTGCCCGCCCACGGCTTGATAGCAGGCGCGCTCGACGAGGATACATGCGCCATGAACCAGGCCAAGCGAGGCGTCATCGCGCAGGAGGGAGAGTGGGGCAGGGAAGAGGCTGAAAACGACGAAATTGAGCATCGGCATGAGCGCCTTCTCCCAGAAGCTCATCAGGGTGAGCGACGGCCAGGCCGAGAGCAGCGTTACTTCGCGTCTGCGCGCTTCTTCGACCATCCGGGCGACGGCTCCCTCAGCCAGCCTCGCATCGGCATCGAGAAAAAGCATCCACGCGCCGCGAGCCTCCTCGGCGAGTCGCGCGCAGGCGAAGTTCTTGCCGCACCAGTCGGCCGGCAGCGGGCGTGGATCAATAGCGCGCACGCGGGCGTCACGCGCTACGTAAGCGGCTACAATGCGCGGCGTCGCGTCCGTCGAATGATCGTCGTAAACGAGCGCCTCGCCCACCGTCGCGTCCTGCCGCAGCACGCTTTCGAGGCAATCCGCGAGGTTCGCCTCTTCATTGCGCGCCGGGATCAAAACTGAGACCAGGCCCGGTCTGACGGGCGCCGTAGTGGTGAACTTCGGCCAGGCCACCACGTTCCACAGCGCTACGGCCAGGACGAGCGGCAGCGGAGAGAAAAGAATAAACAGCCAGATCATACCTTCAAGACTCAGAGCAGATTTGCGAGCGGATCGTGTCCGCGCCATTTGCCTTCCGATCTGATTGGCGCGAAGCGAGCGAAGAGTTCTTCGCCGTACCAGTTCTCTGCATGGCGGCGGCGGATGACTTCCTGATGCGCGGGCACGCCGTAAGCGAAAGCTTTCATCTCGGTCTCGCTGCGCCAGAGGCTGAAAGTCGCCGGGCGGATGAACGGCATTTCCCCGGTTCCGATTGAAGCGAGCAAGCCCGGCGCGGCATCCAGGGCGCGGCTCGTCGCGGGCGTCGCGCGCCAGAAAGCGACCAAACAGCTCCAGCGAATGCTCGCTCGCGTCAGGACGGCGACGGGCGCGCCGGGCGGCGGCGGAGCGGCCACAGGGAGAAACGGATTCACGCTTGACCACGTCCCATGCGCTTGCACCGGCAGCAATCGCAACGACCAGATCTCTTCGGCGTGACGGCGATAGCTCGTCATCACGTGCGAATCCGCGAAGAATCGATCAGCCGCCTCCACGTCATCCCAGACGGCGAGCAGGCCGTAACGCGAGAAATCTGGCCGCAGGCCGAAGCCGCCGCCGTGACCCGCTCCGAGCAGTTTCCAGAAGCGCAGTCCCGCGACGCGGCTGATTTCCCGCCGCGCGCTGCCCATGCGGTTGAAGGCCCAGAGACGTTCCGCAGGGCGGTAGCCACAAAGCGTCAACGTGACGAGCGGCGTACCGGGACTCGCCTGGATTTCGTAACTTTTCGGTAAAGTTTGATTCAATGTTTCACTTCGGCGCGCCAACTCGCCGCATTCGTCGACGTTCTCGACGGCCCGGCTCCGACAATTACCAGATCGGCCGCCTCGATCAGCAATCTCGCTGTCTGGCAATCGCCGAATCTTTCCTGCAGCGCCTGCTTGCCTTCGGCCAGAAAGTCGAGCGCCAGGCGTCGAGCGCCCTCGGCGCCGAACTGAGCTGTGAAGGTAGATCGCAAGTGGCGCGCATCCTGCCCGACGTTCTTGCCAATCGTCGCGCTCTCGCCCAACTCGTCGAGCAGGTCGTCGCAGATTTGATAGGCCGCGCCGAGGCAATCGCCGTAACGGGCGAGCGCGGAGACGTCCTGCTCATCTGCGCCAGAGGCGATGGCTCCGGCGATGATCGTCAAGCGCGCCAGCGCGGTGGTTTTGAGTTGTCGGCTGGCGAGCGCATGAGAATTGCCTCGAGACGCTCTGATGTCGAGGTCGGCGGCCTGCCCGCCGATCATTCCGTCGGGGCCGATGCAGCGCGCCGCCTCCGTGATCAGTCGGCTGGTTCCTGCTCGCGCCTCGCCGCCACTCGCCAGGAGCGCGTAGGCCTGATTGAGCAAGGCGAGCGCCGCGAGCAGGGCGGGGCCTTCGCCGTATATCAAATGCAGCGTCGCGCGGCCACGCCGCAACTTGGCGTCGTCCATCGCGGGCAAATCGTCGAGAATGAGCGAACTCGTGTGCAGGAATTCAATCGCGCATGCGATCGGCAGCGCCGGTTGCGCGGCGCCGCCGGCGGTCATTGTCCCCAGCAGTGTCAGGATAGGGCGCCAGCGTTTGCCTCCGGGAAAGACGGCTGCGCGTAGCGCCTCGTTCAGCCGCTCAGCGCCGTGCCGCGCGCTGAGCGGCAGCGATTGCTCGAGCGCCGCTTCAATCATCGGCTGGTGAAGGGTGATGAAATTCGTTAACCGATCAAACATATGTTCACGCAATGCCTGGGAGCGCAGGCATCCTTGCCTGCTTGCTCCGGTCAGTCAGCTATTGCCGGGGAAGTCGCAGGCAGGGATGCCTGCGCTCCAGACGATTTCGCTCAACTGCCTGGTGGCCTCCTGGATAGGCAAGTGTCCCGCGCCCGCGAGTTCGTGGCAGCGGGCGTGAGGCCAGACGCCGCGCCACAGCGCGATCGATTTCTTGATCGCGCCGAAGGTGCGCGCGCCGTAGATCAGATCCACTGGCAGGCGCAGGCGGCTGAACCGGCCGATGTCATCAAGCTCGCCCAGAAGCGCCAGGTAACGGTAAGCCACATCATGACTGACCGAGACAAAGGACTCGGTCAGGTTCGTGTCCGCCGCGCGATGCTTGCTGAGCGACAAGTTGGTCAACCACCGCCCCACCGGATTGGCGAAGGTCGAATAGTAGGCGTAACGCCCGATGCGCTTGTGAAGAAAAATTTTGAAGTACCAGGGCAGATAAGCGAAAGGATCAATCAGGATCAACCGCTCGATGCTCCGGGTGAGGCGCTCGGCGGCCAGGAGGGCGAAGACGGCCCCGCTGCAATTGCCGATGACTGCGACGGGCGCGCCGACGGCGGCGATCGCGCGCGCAATTTCATCCGTGATCGCCGCCAACTCCCAGCGTTGCGGCGCGGCCGAACTGCCATAGCCGGGCAGGTCCGCGCTGTAGAGGGCGACGTCCGACGGCAAATATCGGGTGAGCGGCGCGAACGTGGTGTGATCGCCGCTCCACCCGTGCAATCCGAAATAGACTCGTGATCCTGAACCGTAACACTCGACGCGCATCTGTTCGAATTTCCAAATATCGCAGCGAAGTCTTCATCCTCTGACTACCGGAGACTTCTGTTGAATGCGCTCCGCTACGAGCTTGCCGCTGAGCGCGACCATCGGCAGGCCCGTGCCCGGCGTCGTGCTCGCGCCGACGTAGAAGAGTCCGTCCACTTCCTCGGCGTAATTGCGGGCGCGAAACGGACCGATTTGAAAGAAGGTATGCGCCGCGCCGAAGGCCGAGCCGTCGTAAAGACCGAACCGCCTCCGCCATTCCTGCGGCGTGTAGACCTCCTCAACCACGATGCGTTCCGGCGCGAGATCGAGCCCGTGCAGCCGCAGTCGATCCAAGACTTGCGACTTGACCGCCCGCGTGGCTTCGGCCCAGTCGAGGCGCGGCAGTTGACTCAGCAGGGGCGTAGGCGCCAGGACGAACATCACGCTCGAGCCAGCGGGGGCGAGCGTCGGATCGGTAGCCGACGGCACACTCACATAGAAAGGCAAATCACGCGGGATGCGCTTCGCCAGAAACAAATCGTCAAATGCCGCCCGGAAGTCGCGCGGCAGGAAGATGGTGTGATGCCCGATCTCCTCCACCCGTCCGCGAACGCCCCAATAGAAGGTCAGCACGCCCGGCGTCATCTTCGTCTTCATGGCCTGAGGACGCATTCGCGCGGCGAGCGATTGATCGCCGATCAATTCCGTCTTTGTCGTGGGCGCGTCCACATTTGAAACCACGAGACGTGAATGATGTCTGCGGCCGTCGGCGAGTTCGACGCCCGTGACCTGCCGCCCTCGCGTGATGATTCGATGCACGCGATGATTGGGGTGAATGACAACGCCCAACTCGCGCGCCAACGCTGCGACGCCTTCGACCAAACTGTAAATGCCGCCTGCGGGCAGCCAAAGGCCGTATGCCAGCTCGCCGTAAGGCAGGATGGAAAACAGGCCCGGTAACTTGTAAGGCGAGCCTCCGAGGTACATCGCATATGAGCCTAAGGCTTCGCGCAGATAGCGACTGCGGAAGAAGCGGCCCAACTCGCCGTCGAGCGATCGCCACACCCCGAGTCGCGCGAGTTCGCCGAGCGAGAGACGCCCGAGCCATGGCGCCGGATGATCCGCGTTGCCGCATACCAGTTTTTCGAAGGCGGTCTGATACTTCGCTCCCGCGTCGCGCAGGAAGGCGAGCATGGCGGGGCGCGAGCCGGGTTCGACGCGCTCACATTCGGCGAGCAATCGCCTCACGTCGCTCGACAGCGTCAATCGCCCGCCGTCGGCCCATTGAAAGCTCACTGAAGGGTCAACCGCGAGCAGCCTCACGTAATCGCCCAACCGGCGCCCGGCCGCCTCAAACAGCCGCTCGAAGACCCACGGGTAGTTGAGTAGCGACGGGCCGGTGTCGAAGCGAAAGCCGTCGCGCTCGATTCGATTGGCGCGCCCCCCAACGCGCTCGTTCGCCTCGTAGATCGTCACCTCATAACCGGCCAGGCGCAGGTGAATCGCGGCGCTCAGGCCGCCCATGCCGCCTCCAATGATGATGACGGAAAGCGGAAGATGGGGGGACGGGGCGACGGAGAGACGGGGCGATTTTTCCGGTCCAGCCTCCGCGTTTGAATTTTGTGCGTTCATCTTCTCCTCCTCTCCCCGTCGGCCCGTCTCTCTTTGCTTACCGCGCCAGGTAAGCGAGCGGCAAACGCCAGTATTTGCTTGGCGGAAGCGCCCTGAACTTCTCGCTCAACGGGACGCTTTCACGATGCAGTAACCCGCGTGGGCTGCGACTGATGCGCTCGTTGAGCCGGCGGTAAACGTCGATGCAGGCGCGAATCGCCGTTTGACTGTCGGCGGAGAAAGCGTCGAGGTCGGCGAGCGAGCGGGCATAGTAGTCTTCGGCGACAGCGGCCATCCTCCGCAACACGCGATTGAGCGCCGCCTGCTGTCGCGGATCGGCGGCGTCCGCCTCCCGGACGCCTTCATCGCGCAGCAAGTCGAGCGGCAAATAGAGCCGCCCGCGCCGCTGGTCCTCGCCCACGTCGCGCAAAAAGTTCGTCAATTGCAGCGCGACGCCGAGGTAGCGGGCGCTTACCAACGCCCGCGCAAAGTCGCTTTCATTCGGCGCGCCGTAGATGTAAGTCAGAAAGTATCCGACGACAATCGCGCTGCCGTAGATGTATGAATCGATCAAATCATCGAGCGTGAGGAAGCGGCGCGGACAAACATCTAGTCGCATGGCGGCGATGAAGGAGCGGTAATGTTCCGGCGGAATCGCGGCTTCGCGCACGACGCGGCTGAAACTCGCCAGGAAACACGGCGTTCCGCGGCTTAGCGAATCCTTGATTGAATCGGCGGTCAGAGCTTCTTCATACTGCGCGGCCCAGACGTCGAGACGGCGCATACGCTCGGCGGGCGCCAGCGGAAAGCTGTCCACGATCTCGTCAGGGTAGCGAACCGCGGCGTAAACGGCTTCAACTTGAGAGCGTTTATGTAGAGGGAGAAATCGAGTGACGATGAAGAAGCTCGTGCTGTAGGCGCGCAACACTGCCCGCGCCTGCCGGATGATGATTTCCCAGGCCGCGTCTTCGGAGCTCGTCTGGAGCGCGCGGACATTAGTTAGCCGCTCAAGCCGGCGCCACTCACTCTCACTCCAAACGCCAGTGGGGACGGGCGTCATTCCATATTCAACAGACTCAGGCATAAAGCGCTACGAATGTCTCACGCCTGTCTTGCGCTTGAGGGCGCGGCGCGAGCAGTTGCGCGGTCATTTCCGCGCTGTAATCAAAGATTTGCTTGAGCCATCGCGCGACGAAAACTTGAGCCGGCGCGCGACGAAAAGATGATGCGTCAGACGGCGGGATCGGTTCCCTACTGCCCTTAAATGCCCCTAAATGTTGGAGAGCGTTTGCATCCTAAACATCAAGAGATACGAGGTCAAGATAGACATCTTGACTTCTCTTGGGCAGTAAACATCCGGGCTGTTCGGGGACTCTTCAGAATTTCCGGCGCTCGCTGGCGCAATGCTGGTCCCGCCAGCAACGGGCGGCAGACGCCTTTCGCATAGAGCGTCTCCCCCTTCGCCGCGCCCCCCGCAAACGCAGCCCCGGCAGAATCATTGCCTGCAATGCCTGGATCATAATTTTGCAGTTTGCCATGCGATTGAGGGTTGCAATTTTCATTGCGGTTGTTAGTGTAGATGTTTGTCTGGAATAAAACTCTAAATACGTATTCCGCTAATAACGCGCGTTCAGAGTATTCGCAAATGAGATTATCTTACGGCAAGCTTCTTCAAACATTTCCTCGAACGCCTGGCCTAACGGCGCGATATGGTATGGCTATTATAAGCAGTTGGGGCGCCTTAATAATCTGTCTTCCTTTCGAACGGGCGCTTAGTGAGCATCTGTCTCTGACTCTGTTTATGATTCCAGTCGCGGTGAGCGCCTGGCATGGCGGCCTTGGACCCGGGTTAGTGGCTGCGCTGCTCTGCGGGCTGGCGAATCAATATTTCCTGACGGAGCCACGCTTCTCGTTCTTCGATTTCGATACTGCGGATTGGGAGCGCCTGACGCTATTCCTGACTATAGGCGGACTACTGATATGGCTGATTGAGACGACGCGTAACGCTCGTCAAAGGGGCGAGGCCAGAGCGCGGGAAGACGAACAAAGACAGATTGAATTGGAGGCGCAGATCACTGAACGTGAGCTGGCGAGGGAGGAGCGCGAGCGGTTGATCACGGAGCGCGGGCGGTTGATCGTGGAGCTTGAGACGGAACGGGCGCGCTTGAAAGCCATCGTCGAGCACATTCCAGCCGGCGTCATACTGGCCGAAGCGCCAAGCGGGCGGATTGTCACGGTCAATCCACAAGTGGAGCAGATTCTCGGCCGCCCGATGGTTATGTCGCCGGACATCGAATCTTATCGGGAGTGGCTCACTTATGAAGTGAACAATCGTCCTATCGAGGGTCATGAATCCGTACTGGCGAGGACGCTTCAGGGGGAAGTCGTGGCCGGCAGAGAGATCCTTTTTCATCGGGGCGACGGGAAAAAAGCTTGGATCCGTGTCAGCGGCGCTCCGATCCGTGACGCCAGCGGCAAGATCGTGGGGGGCGTCGACCTGATCACGGACATTGATGAGGAGAAGCGGGCGCGTGAAGCGCTCCGCATAAATCAGGAGCGACTGAACCTCGCTCAAAAGACTGCCCGGCTCGGCACCTTCGAGTGGACTATCCAAACCGATGAGGTCGTCAAGTCTGAAGAGACCGAGGCGCTATACGGCCTGCCGCCCGGCGGCTTCAGCGGCGGCTACGAGGATTGGTTGAAACTCGTGCACCCCGAAGACCGGCCAGGCGCCGAAGAGGCCGTGCGGCGCGCTGTCGTAGACGGTCGTCAATACGATGATGAATTTCGGGTGATCTGGCCGGACGGCAGCATCCACTGGATGATTACGCGGGGGAAAGTCTTCTTTGACGATGCGGGCCGGCCTCTGCGGTTGATCGGCATTGATATAGATATCACCGAGCGCAAGCACGCAAGAGAGAAACTGCGCGAGAGCGAGCAACGGTTGGAGACGGCTCTGGAAGCGGCCAAATTGGGAAGCTGTCATTTAGATTTCCGCACTAACGAGTTTACTAGTTCCGCCGCATGCAAGGCGAACTTTGGTCGGGGGCCGGACGACCCCTTTACCTATGAAGACCTGAATGAAATGATTCATCCTGATGACCGTGAACGAGTCATGGAGCGCATTAGGCAAACGATCCAGAATCGCGAGGTGTATCAGGATGAATATCGGGTGATCTGGCCTGACGGCAGCCTTCATTGGATTGCCGCCCGTGGCCGTCGCGCATATGACGCCGATGGCCGGCCGTTGTTCTGTGACGGGGTGACACTGGATCTCACCGAACTCAAGCAAATGGAGGATTCGCTCCGCCGCCAGACAGAGGCGTTGCGGGAGGCTGACCGCCTCAAAGATGATTTCCTGGCGACGCTGGCCCACGAGTTGCGAAACCCGCTCGCTCCCCTCAGGAACGCCGTCCAGATTCTCTCGTTGCGCGGCGACGATTCGGCGGTAGTGGCGCAAACCAACGAGTTGATGGATCGACAAATCCAACAAATGGCCCGGCTGGTGGATGACCTGCTGGAAGTTTCGCGCATCGGCCAGGGCAAAATCAGCTTGCAGAAAGCGCCTGTAGACCTGGCCGAAGTCGTCGCCACCGCGGTCGAAACCAGCCGGCCGTTGATCGAGGCTCATCGCCACAAACTAACGGTCTTGCTGCCTGATCGTCCCGTGCGTGTTGAGGCTGACGCCGCCCGTCTTGCTCAAGTGCTCTCCAACTTGCTCAACAACGCCGCTAAATATACCGAGGATGGCGGGCGTATTGAACTAATCGCCCAGAGGGCGCCCAATGAGGCTGTGCTGCGGGTGCGCGACAACGGGGTCGGAATTGCCCCTGAGGCGCTGCCGCAAGTGTTCGACATGTTCATGCAGGTCGAAAGCTCGACGGATCGTTCACACGGCGGTCTGGGAATCGGATTAACGCTCGTGCGTCGCCTGGTCGAGATGCACGGCGGCAAGATCGAGGCCCGCAGCGCGGGGCTGGGAAAGGGTAGTGAATTCCTGGTGCGCCTGCCCGCCCTGACCGAGCCTGAGTATGAGCCCGTCCGGAAACCAGCGGAAGACTCCTCCACGCCGCCCGCCAGCGGCCCGCGGCGTGTGTTGATCGTAGATGACAACGCGGATTCGGCGGAGAGCATGGCCGTGCTCCTCCGGCTCCGCGGCCACGAAGTCAGACTCGCCTACGACGGCCAGTCCGCTTTGGAAGAGACGCATGCGTTCCGGCCCGACGTGATGTTTCTCGATCTCGACTTACCCAAGATAGACGGTTACGAGGTGGCGCGGCGATTGCGCATGGAACCGGCATTGAGAAACATGACGTTGGTGGCGATGACCGGCTATGGCCAGGAGGAGGACCGCCAGAGAACGCAGGTAGCCGGTTTCCAATTACACCTTGTCAAGCCGGTGGACTTCACCAGGGTCGAAGAATTGTTGTCATCGCTGCCAGACAGCACTCCACGTAACAATCGATGACTCGGCGACGCGCCTCATTGATCAGAGCGCCTGCGCAACGCTTCGGCAAAGGCGCCATCTCAGCCCCAATTGAAGCTTTCAGCGTTTGATCACGGCGGGCGGTTCCTCATCTGAGCCCGGCAAGCGCTCTCAAATCCAATGCCTTCTCTATTACGTAATCACCGAGGTAGAAGGCATCGAACAATACTTGCTGGTGATATTGGTATTCGACTCACGAACGACCTTTCTACATATAAATTTTAGGCTGAGAATGGCCTGACGCATGGACGTCCATGATTGAAATGACCACTTCGCAGCTATAGGCGTTTCCGCCGCCGGCATAGTCATGAAATTGTTCATGTGGAGGATAGAGATGACTCACTTCGAATATATGACACAAGTGATGAAGCCTACTGATGGTCGTTTATCCAAGAGTTGGAAAGATACCGTCGATGACGCTATAACGAACAAGGATTGGGACCTGTATGACCAGCTTATTCAGAAAGAGGTTGCGGATTACAACAAAAGGCTTACCGGGTCTCCCGGATATTCTCCTGTGGATTGGCTTCTGGTCAAGGCTATCGTTTGGGTGGAGAGTGGGGGCCCTAAAACCAGAGCCTGGAAGGGGAGAGTCATGCAGATCGGAAATCTCGGTGACAAGGGATACACGGCATTGAAAAATGGAGTTGTAGGAAGATATGCCCGTTCGGAGGGATCGGAGTTGATCATATCGCCGGAACTTTGCACTGATATAGTCAGGAATGTTCCGATAAATACCCCCGCCACGAATATCCGCGCTGGAATTGCATATTTATTCACGAGAATGGCGACAACCACTTATAAAACCTTTGAAGATGGCCCAATCGAGACAACCTCATTGCGCCAGAACGAAAACTTTGCGGTGGTCGCTAATCGGGTGGGTTCGACAACAGAAGTGATTGTAAGACTTAATAACCACCTTAATCCGAAACGGTTGCCGCCCGGCATTGACATTAAATATCGCAAGGCGAGAGTTGAACGTATAATATCAGCGTGGAAATCCTTTACTGTTGAGAATATTGCGGATCTATATAATGTGGGCGATGAACTTTATGTTGATAAGCTCAATTACGTTCTCGGGCTATTCAAGCGTTTGAGGAGAGAGCGTTAGGATTATGAATATAATGAGACTATACCTGATTTCTGCTATTCTTATTTTATGTTCGATAATGCCGCTTGTCCGGGCGCAACAAAGCCCCCTTCAACCGACCCGCGAGCAGTTATATCGAGCGCTTGTAGCCGCAAAGGCGATAGATCCCGATCGCAGGTTGTCCCACTTGAGTCACACCTGCAACTTGCGCGTGGATGGAGAATGGTATGCCGTCGTTGACCTGCAAGAATTGGTCAAAGGGGAAGTAACGCCGCGCGGCGTAAATCACATTATCGTGCTTACCGCCGGGCTTAAGCCTCTTCATCAAATTGAATATACCAGAGAGCGCCCCCTGGCTTGTTTCGGCAACCGACTTCACGTATTCGGCTTCTTGGCTATCAATAATACTGAGCCTTCAGGCAACATTCTTACATTCACCAAACATGCGCGGGAGATCTCAATCAGCCGCATGGAGGCTAATGATTTGCCTTTTCCTCTATCGCGCAATAGAAAGGATATTCAATAGCCCGATAGGCGCGGCGCCCTGCAAATTCTACATCTCCGCGCCAATCAAAGCCTGCCGCAGTTAAGTCATGTCTAGGAGTAAATACGCCTTTTTATCCATCGGACTGTTTGTGGTCGAGATTTCCATCGCATTGTTTATCCATGACCGCATAATAAGACCATTCGTTGGCGATATGTTAGTCGTCATCTTGATCTTTACCATTTGCAAAAGCGTTATCAATGCCAACTATTTCTGGCTTGCATTATGCGTGTTAATTTTCTCCTTCGCTGTCGAGATTGGGCAATATTTTAATTTGGTGTCAATACTGGGGTTACAGCACATTGGGCTGGCAAGAATTATCATTGGTACGACATTTGATTATCACGATTTGCTCGCTTACAGCGCCGGCATCCTGCTTATATTCATAATCGGGCTACTGTCGAAATACCATTCGAGTCGCCAGCTCGCAGCGCCAGATCCTACGGGGATACACAAATTGGGAGAGACTGATGTGTGAGGCCGCCATTGGCGACTCGCGAGAATCCTTTTACGGGCGCTTTTCTGCCATCTTCAATCTTTCCGCAACGGAGACTGCATCATTGCCAGGATGCTGTGATTGCTCTTAAAATGGCTACACCCCTTCAATTCATGTCTTTTTTGATATAGGCGACTTTTACTGACTCATCTTCGGTCAGAGCGGAGGAGCTATGTCGAATCACTGGTTTGCAATTCTCGCTCTCACTCTCATTTGCAGCCTGCCATTCGAGTTCACGACAGAAGCCCGGGCGATGGGCGCTATGCAGGGGACTGCAAGCATCTCGGGACGCGTCACCATCAAAGGCGAGCCGGCAAAAGGGGTA
>DASTMP010000047.1:0-1882 GCA_035714085.1 Blastocatellia bacterium | reverse complement strand
GGTCTATCGGCGGGAAGAGCGAGAGAGGCGGCGGCGATTCCTGTTCGGGGCGGCGGCGATGTCCGTGTGCGGGGCGCTGTTATCGGCGATTCAACTGCTGCCCGAGCGCGAACTGCTGCGGATGGGGGAGCGGGCGGCGATAGGCTACGGATATTTCTCCGCATATTCGTTCCCGTCCTGGAACGTTCTGACATTCGTCTTCCCCTACTTCTTCGGCGGGGCATGGCTTCCGTACGGGAATATTCCGTACTGGGGTAAATGGACGATAGACGAGACGTGCGGCTATTTCGGGCTCATGGCGCTGCTGTTGGCGCTGGTGGCGTTGTTCGGGGCGCGGAGGCGATCGCCGGCGTCATTTTGGGGGTGGGCGGCTGCCGTCTCGCTCGCGCTCGCGTTGGGCCGGTACCTACCGTTCGGATTGAATAGAGTTCTGTATGGACTGCCGGTCTACAATCTGTTTCGGGCGCCAGGACGACACATGTACGAATTCACCTACAGCCTGGCGATGCTCGGCGGGCTGGGGTTGAGTTACATCGCCCGAAGCGCGCCGGAAGCGTCTAAGCGGGCGGCGCGGCGCGGCGTCATTCTTTTTGGGGCGATCGTTGTGATGACGATCTTCCTCTATCGCTTCTTGATCCCTTACCTACCGGTCGGAGATGCTCCGCGGGTGGACGCCGCCAACGCGTTGACGAACCCCGAGGCCTGGGTTCCGGTGACGGTCGCGATCTTGAGCCTGGGCGCGTTCTGGATTTTCTGGCGGCAGCGGAATAGCTATGTGGGCGCGCTGATGGTGGTCGTGGTCTTTACTGATTTGGCGCTCTTCTCCTTGGTATACAACTGGATGTGGCGTGAACACATGTCAGCCCTCAACGAGAGGTTGCAGGACCCGCCCGCAGTTCAATTTATCAAATCGCGCGAGGGCGATCTGAATTCGTTCCGCGTCGTCAGTTATTACGCGCTATTCGGTTACAAATATGATGAACTCAACAGCCCGAATGTCTCGATCACGCGTGGTTTGCAAAGCGTGAATGGATACGACCTGCTGCGGTTAAACAGACAGGGCGCCGTCGCAGGAGATATGGGAGGAGCGGGGGAGATATCCGATACATCAGTCTTCGGCCCCGATCATCAGGGCCTGAATCTGCTCAACGTGAAATACGCGCTGCGCAGCGCTGATCAGGGACGCACAGTCGATGTCGAAGGAGTCCACTTCAACGCGGAACTGCTTGGCTTGAACCTGACGCCCGGCTCCGGAGCTGAGGCTCCACTGGCCGGGAGTATGGCGTCCGAGTTGGCGATCGTCTCCACGATGACCAATTCGACTCAGGTTCCTGACGAGTCGCCAGTGGCGCGGATCAGGTTGCGAACCAGAGACGGGCCTGTGATCGAGCTGGAGCTGAGGGCCGGACGCGACACCGCCGAATGGGCGTACGATAGGAAAGACGTGCGGGCCGCGGTCAAACACCGGCGGGCGAAAGTGGTGGAGAGTGTTCCGGCGGAAGGGTTCTCCGCGAATCGTTATCTGGCGCGGCTGCAGTTCGAGCGGGCGGAGATCGTCGGTATCAAATTCGAGTATCTGGCGGCGGACGCGTCAGTGTTGATCCTGCGCGCGTCGCTGCTCGATCCAACGACCGGGGCCGTGACTACGCTCAGCCCGACACAGTTTCAAGCGGCGCGGTGGCGGAAGCTGGCGACGTTCGGGGAGGTGGAGGTGTATGAGAACCTGAAGGCGCTGCCGCGGGCCTGGTTCGTGAGGCGGGCGGAGATCGGGCCGAGCGCGGAAGTGTTGGAGACGATCAAGACAGGAAGGATGAAAGACGGGACGACGTTCGATCCTGCTGAGACGGTCTTGATCGAGAATGGAGGTTTCGGGGATCGTGAA
>DASTMP010000046.1:0-16859 GCA_035714085.1 Blastocatellia bacterium | reverse complement strand
GTTCCGGCCTCCAGATTCTGGACGTTGAAATAGCCGCGATCATTGGTCGTAGTCGTAGACTCCGCGCTGGTCGCGTTATTTTTGACAATCACTCTCGCGCCCGATAAGACGGCGCCGTTCTGGTCGGTGACCGTTCCTTCCAAAGCTCCGCGAATGTGCTGGGCCATCGTATTGACGCAGAGCGAAGTCATCAGCGTCAACAGGCCAAAAAATAATAATTGCCTGGTCTTACTCATTATATTGACTCCATTTCATTGTTAGGGATCGGCGCCTCGTTGAAAACGACGATGCGGTTGGGTACAAACCGAAGAGTTGTACCCAATAGGACGTAAGCGATCCGGCCGGAAGCTAATCAGGCCGTTAATCGTCTCATAACCGAATTCCAAAAATTATGTTGGGGGATCCACAACATAAGCGTATGTTTGCGCCTTACATAAAGCGCAACTGTTATTCCATTGTTAAAACCCGCCCAGTGTGAAAAGTGATCCAACTCCTTTACATGCTGAGTAAAACAATGCGTTTAGGCCTTTATGACAAAATGAGGTCTAAAGGCCAGAAAATGCAAAAAAATGAATTCGGGATTTTGTTTTTCGGATAATTGGCCGTTAATCAAGCCCGATTGTTGAATCTGCTCAACATCAGAGCGGCAAGGAGCGGGCGATTTCCAATTAACAATTGATCTAGGCCAGTGGCGGCGATCTGATAAGGCTAAGGCTGAGTTGAACAGGCGATTTCCGTTTTTTTACTGAACGTTCACATTCCGCTCGACAAAATCGACTTCCAAAAAAAGCGGGGCCTTTACAAGCCCCGCTATCCTTAGCAATACGAGTTGACCTTCGCTCTCAGAATTGGACTCTGAAACCGAATTGGAGAGTACGTGGCCCGAATTGGAAGGCGCGCGAGTCACGCAGATCGTTTAAGCGGTTGTTAGCCGCATAATCGAAATTCAACGCGCCAAATCCTGCGCCCAATCCATTGTACGACTTGAGGGCTCTGCGATTGAATAGATTGAACGCGTCGAAATATGGCTCAATCCGGAGATTCTTGACGATAAGCGCATTTTCGATGTTGATCGGACGGCTCACCCGAACATCGAAATTGACCGTGTTCGACTCGAACGGATTCGGGTTGTTCGTCGGAACCAGCGGAATAGTTGGGGTGACGGCCTTCAACGTTCTCAACTGAGCTTCGGTAAAAATGCCCGCCGCAACCAACGCCTGGCCGGCCGGCGTCAGCTTACCGGCGTTGTTCTGGTTGAAAGCTTGAATGCTCTTATTCAACTCGCCGATGCTGCTCACGCCGACTCCCCAATCACCGATTTTCACCCCGGGAAGCAAATCGCTGCGCGGCGATGTGCCGGTTCCGCCGTCGCCGTTCAAATCGGTCGAGAACAGCGCGTTGGCTCCAGAAATTCCGCCGAGAGCCGGGACGTTCAATGTGAGTGGGGGCCTGGTTGATATGCCGACGATCGTGCTCAAGCGCATCCCTCCGAAAGTATCGAAGATGGCGCCGCCGGAGAAGAGGTGTCTGCGGCTGAACGGCGTAGGCCCGAAGTAGTCCTCGTTGTTGATAACCTGATTGTCGCATGTGTTGCCGCCGAACTCGACACGGCCTGAAGCGCAAGTCGCCAGGCTTTCACCGAAGGCATAGGAGAACTGATAGTTCACATTCTTCAGCCCCCGGATATCGGTTCGCCCGCGACCCTGGAATTTGACCTGCAGCGCCTGATAGAGCGAGTAGCCGCCGGTCATGATGCGAGCGCGAAGCAGCTGCGAAGTCTTGCCTGTATAGAAATCGTCAGTGCCCAAGGCAAAATCCGCGATGGTGGCATTCCGACCTTTATGGGTGGCAGGAAAGTCCGCAAAAAATTGATCGAATGTTTTACCGTCAAGCACGCCTGCCACTTGGGCGCGCGCGGCGGCTGCGTTTAATGTCGAGGCGGCCAGACGAGACTCGTAATCGCGCAGCAGGAAAGGCAAGCCGACGGCGCGGTTGCGCACATAATCAACCGAAATCACGTGACCCGGCCATAATTCGTGCTGGAAGCCGATGTTGAACTGCAGCGAATACGGAATCTTGAAATCGCCCGGAAAGATGCCGCCGAAAGTACTGCCCTGCGCAATCTCGAAAAGTGTTTGCCCCTGGCTCGGATCGAACTTATGGTTCGCGTAAGCGGCGTTCAGAGCCAGATTCACCTTACTGATCGTCGCCAGAACATTCTTGATCGGCTGACCGACCAGGTCGTTGTACTTGCCGTTGGGATGCTTGCCATCCACATTGATCGGCGTGCCATCTGGCCCGAAAACACCGCTTTGGTCGAAAACGTCAGGTCCGATGCCTGGTGGAATGAGGGAGAACTCGTTGAAGATCGTGTTGTTGGCGATATTCATTTCATAGGCGAGATAGAACCCGCCTCGAATCGAGGTTTTGCCATTGCTAAATGGATCCCACGCGAAGCCAAAACTCGGGCCGAATTTGTCCTTTGGGAACTCCGGCGCGCTAAGCGATGGCTGATGAACCTGACCGATAATCGCCGCGCGGCGCGCGCCATCTTCTTTCTCCTTGTTAAAGAAGGCGGTGTCGTATTCCCAACGCGTCCCGAAGTTGATCGACAGGTTGCGCCGAACTCGCCAGTTATCCCCTATGTACCAGGCAAAACGGTGATTGTAATTTCCGCCGTGCGGGAACCCATGCGCCGCCGGAACAGTGAAGAAGCCATTGGCAGGGCCGGTCGAGAAGCTATTGAGCGGATATTCGAGTGGATCCTGTGGGTTGCCGCCTCGAGCGATTACTTGATCGCGCGTCCCGCCTGGGTCAGAAGTGAAATTCCCATTAACCGTGAGCGGGCCGGCGAAGTTCGCAAACCCGCCAAGCACGATGCGGTTTATCTCACCGCCGTAACGCAGGGTGTGGTTGCCGACGACATAGCTGCCATCGTATTTATTCTGGAAATTGTCCTGATAGGTTTGTTGTGGGGCCAGACCGTTGGGACCTTGTTGGAATTGGCCGACGCCGAGGAAATACGGCACGCCGTCGCCAGTCGACAGAAACTTGAATTGCGAGAACTCCTGGCTTGCGATCTGGTTGTTGAAATTGACGTACCCGAAGCGATAGGAATGCGTCGCGCGCGATTGAGTGTAATCGAGTCCGACCGCATGCACATTCGTCCAATCAATGTTCTGGAATGGCGATTGTCCATTGCCGCCGGTTGATTGGTCCCAGCTGTTGTTAAAGCGGTAGAAAACGCGAACGGAGTTGCTGACGTTCCAATCCAGCCGCGCCGAGCTGTAACGAATGCCGAGCGGCAGTTGCACGTTGCCCGCCATCTGCGGGAAGAATGGAACCGAAGCCGGATCAGTCTTGAAGTTGTCGGCTTGATAGAATCGCTCCCAGCTCACATGCCAGAAGAGCTTGTCCTTTACGAACGGGCCGCCGGCGTTGAATCCGACCTGATGTCGATGGAAAGGATCGTTGTCGCCTTCCTGCGAAGGAGCCTGCTTGGCAGCCATGCTCTGATTGCGTCCGAAGTAAAAGACCGCGCCGTGCGGGCTGTTGCCGCCGCTCTTGGTCGCTATGTTGATCGCGCCCGAAGAAGTGAGCGAAGTCGACATATCGAGCGAAGAGCGCGAGAGCTGGAATTCTGAGATCGCATCGCTCGACACGTTGGCGGTCGTGGTTCCGACAGTCTCATCGGTCACGTCGATGCCGTCGAACTGCACGCGCGTGCCTGTCCCGCCGCGTCCCGAAACACCGACGCTTCGAAAGGCGTTGACCTTGGTCGGGTCAATCATGCCACCATCGTTCACTATCACGCCCGGCTCCAGGCGCGCCAGATCGAGGAAGTTTCGCGCGTTGAGCGGCAACTGCTCAATCTGATCCTTGGTGATTACGCCGTCAACCGTCTGGCGACTGACGTCGACTTGGGCGCCGGTCGTCGCCGCGACTTCAACAGTCGCCGCCGCGCTTCCGACTTTGAGGGCCACGCTGGCGTTGGATACCTGACCGATCTGCACTGTCAAGTCTTCGACCACCGCCGGGCTGAAGCCCTGCTGTTCGATTCTGACGCTGTAACGTCCGGGCAGCAGGGCGCGGGCGACAAAAAACCCTTCGCTGTTGGTCGCGACATTGATCGCGCGTCCAGTAGTTTTTTCTGTAATTGTCACTCTGGCGCCGGAAACCACTGCGCCATTCTGGTCTGTTACGTTGCCTTCAATAGAGCCGACCGGCTGTTGGGCGAAGGTCGTCAGACTCAGAGCCAAGATGAAAAGGGCTATTAACCCAATCATGTATGTACTTCTGCGCATATTGCCTCCATTAGAGCGGATAGCGACCAAATGTACGGGATTCAGATCAATGGAATCAGCGACTTAGCCGTTGATTACCCCGTACACTGATCCGATATTCGCGATAGAATTTGGATTTGCGCCGTCAGAATGCTTCCTTACAAACAGTTCAGATCGTTATTTATGAGTCGGAGTCAGAACAAACAGCGACTCCAGCAGTGACTAAACCGTTAAAAGAGACCTGACGAATGCAAATGCATTTCTTTGTTGAGCAGAGAAAAAGAAAAAAGAATGAGGCGCCTCGGAATCAAGTCGCAGAAATCAATTTGTTTGAAACCCACAGCCCTTGAAGTATGGGGGACCTCAATCAGCTATATCATTTTTGGAAAGTTTTGCATAACAAAGCATATTTAGGCAAGAATTATTCCAATTATCTGGATCATCTACTAAATCTTTCAACTAAAAGAAGAAGAAGAATTTGCGGAATTGCAAAAAGCGCAAGCTCAGGCGCGCCATGCAAAAATCTAAATAGTGGGATTTTGATTTTTGGATAATCAGCCATGAACAAGGGGCGGCGCTTTGCTCACGATAGCGCTGACGAAAGGCTGAATTTGCCAAAGGGCGACGTACATGGCGCTCGAAATGACGATCAAGGCTCGAAAAAAAAGAGGCGACCCTCCGACGGATCGCCTCGATTTTTATCCGGTATCGAATTCTGTTTAGAAGCCGACGCGGATGCCGAATTGGAAGGCGCGAGGGATGCCCGGCGCGAATGAGCCCGAGCCAAGCCCGTAACGGTTACTCCGCAGATTGGGCGATGTGCCGTTGATCGAACCGGGCGAGCCATCCAGGAAGGATGTCAGACGGTTACCCGGCGTATCGAAGTTGGCGAAGTTGAAGAGATTGAAGACCTCAACCATAGGCTGAATCTCGAACCTCTCCCTGACCTTATAAGCCCACCCAAGGCGGACGTCGGTGTTGATGAAGGAGTCAAGACCCACCTGGTTAGCCGGCGCCATAGAGATAGGGCCACCGCCGTTATAGACGGCCCCGAGCATCTGGAGTTGCGCCTGAGTAAACAACCCAGCTGAGACCAGCGCCTGGCCCGCCGGCGTCAACGTGCCACTGCTGACTTGTTGATTGAAAGCGCCGATCAGGGCGTTCAACGCCTTGCCGTCCTTCACATTGCGGCCGAAGGAGCCGCGGTTCGTCCCCGGCAGCGGGTCTTGAGTAACGCCGTCGCCGTCCAGGTCGCTGAGGAATATCTCCGACGCGCCGCAGTCGCTGCAGGAAATGAATGCGGATTGCGACAGCGCCGAAGTGATACGGGTGCTCGTGCTGAGTTTGAACCTCAAGGGAAGATCAACGAACAAGCCCATGCTGAACTGATGCGTGCGATCCAGCCCGGCCGGGCCAAAGAACTTCGTCGGCGCGTCGTTGAAAGCCGAGGCGGAAAGGAATTCCTGGTCGCCGCCCGAAGACTCGAACCGCGACAAGGCATAACTGACGTTGCCGGTCATATTCCTGAATGGCCCGAAACTGCCCAGCCGCCCTCGCAGGTTGACGCTGAGAGCGTTATAGGTCGACAGACCGAGCGATTGAATAAAGCCCATTCCACGGAAGTTGGAATTGAGGCCCTGGAAGGCGAACCCGTCGACTGCGCTGCCCGCGCCAAGATTGAAGTCATCGTTGCCCGCGAAGTCGCTGATGGAGCCTCCGTTCGCGATAATGCAATTGATCGCCCCCGAACCGATCATGCCGGCGCAGGGGGTTGATTTATCCTTCAGCGCGAAGTTGTTCGCCGTTGAGTTGATAGCCGCGTTTGCCGTCGCCACGTTGAGCGTGTTGGCCGCGCCGATCCGGTTCAGGTCTGTGGTCTGGTTGAAATGCACGCCGCGGTTACGCAGGTAATCCACGCTCAGCACCAGGCCGGAGCGCAGCTCACGCTGGAAGCCGACATTTACCATGAGGCTGTAAGGCCGTTTGTATTTGTTGAAGATGATGCTGCCACCCGCGTCCAGAGAATTATTGAAGAGCGGCGTCCCGCCTGGCGTGAAATTCGCCGCCAGCCCGGCCGTCACCTGCTGCAACGTCCGTTGCATCAAGTCCGCCGCCGCGATCACGTTCTTGAGCGGTTGACCTACCAGATTGACGCCGCCAGAGCATTGGCCGGGCGTGGTATTGAAGTGGGTGATGTCGAACAAGCAATTGCCAGTTCCGGGATCGATCAGGTTCGGGTTGCCACCAGACAACACCGGCGTGTCGTTGCCGAGGCCAGGCGGATTGTTAAGCACACGGTCGAAGAGGAAGTTGTTGATGATGTTGGTGTCGTAGTAGAGACCTGCTCCAGCGCGAATTACGAACTTTCCGTCGCTATGCACGTCCCAGGCGACGCCGAGTTGTGGCGCGAAGTTGTTCCTGTCGTTATTCGGCTTGCCGGCGAGCGCCGGGTTGAATTGGGCCAGCAACGGCGTACGCGCCAGATCGCTGTCCGACAGCGCGCTGTCGTAATCGTAGCGCAGACCATAATTAAATGTGATGTTGCGCCTGACCTTCCAGGCGTCGGTGAAATAGAAACCGAGGCGGTGATTGGTCGTGCCGCCGCTGTTGAATCCGAGCGCCGGCTTCTCGCTGAATGCGCCCAGGCCATTGCCGAGCACGATCTGCGTCAGCGGGTAGTTGAGCGGGTCGTTCGCTCCGCCGAAGCCGTTGGCGATCGCGACTGTGCCGCCGTTTGGGCTGGTTGTGCGGACAGCGCGGATGCGCGGAGCCAGGCCGAAGAAGCTGGCGAAGACCGCCTCATCGATCTTGTTGTACGAGGCGCCGAACCGGAATGTGTGATTACGAACCACGGCGCTCGCGTCGTACTTGCTCTGTTTGTTGTCCTGGAACGTCTGCTGCGGCGCCAGTGAATCCGGCCCGACGGTCAGGACGTTTTGAATGTTGACCAACACCGGCGTTCCGCCAGGGGCGAGTGTCGCAGGGGTGCCGGCCGCGGAGTTGGCGTCGACAATGAAGTTATTGAAGTTGAGATAGCTGAAACGGACCGAGTGCGTCCAGCGCGAAGTCGAGTAGTCAACGCCGGTCACATGCGTGTTCGTGTTATTGAGATTGGCGAAGGCTCCAAGGTCATTGAGACCGAAGCCAGTGACGCCGAAGTTATAGTTGTAACCGAAGCGGTAGAAAGCCTTGAGGTTCTGCGTGATGTTGTAGTCGGTGCGCGCGCCGCCCAATCGTTCGTCGAGCGGGACGCCGAATGCCCCGTTGAATTGCGGGAAGGCCGGGATGGCGGTGAATTGCTGGCCGTCCTGGTTGTTCTGCTCGTATTCGGCGTGCCAGAACCATTTGTCTTTGATGAAATATCCTCCCGCGTTCCCGCCTCCCTGTTGGCGGTCGAATGGCGGCTTCTTGGATGTTGGGCTGGTCTTGTCCACTCGTATGTCGGAGGCGAAACTCTCGTCGCGGAAGAAAGCGAACCCGGAGCCGTGGATGGCGTTGCTTCCACTGCGAGTGACGATGTTGATCGCGCCGCTCGAAGACAGGTCAGTGCTGGCGTCGAGCGTCGAACGGCTGACCTGGAACTCCTGAATCGTCTCGTTTGAGATGTTGGCCGTGGTGGTGCCTACCGTCTCGTCTGTGATGTCCACGCCATCAACCTGAATTCGTGTGGAGCGTCCGCTGCGTCCACCGATGGAGACTCCGACCATCTGGTTCTTGGTCGGGTCGAAATCGCCGCCGTCGCGCACCTGCACGCCCGGTTCGAGTTGCGCCAGGTCGAGGAAGTTGCGCCCATTGAGCGGCAGATTCTCGATCGTCTTGGCCGTGATCACGCCGTCTACAGTCGAACGTGACGTGTCAACGGCCGCCTCGGTGCTCGTGGCCGTGACCTCCACCACTTGCTCCGTCGCGCCGACTTGCAGCGCGATGGTCAGCGGAGTAACTGCGCCGACTTTGACGTTGACGTCTTTGGCGACGTATTTGCGGAAACCAGCCTGTTCGATCGTCACGGTGTAGACGCCGGCCTCCAGATTCTGGACGTTGAAATAGCCGCGATCATTGGCCGTGGTCGTGGACTCCGCGCCGGTCGCGTCACTTTTGACGATCACTCTCGCGCCCGATAACACGGCGCCGTTTGGGTCAGCGACCGTTCCTTCCAAAGCTCCGCGAATGTGCTGAGCCATGACGGTCGAACCCAATAACAGCAGCGCTAGCGCCCCGCTTCGAACACAAAAATTTATCCCAGGATATTTCATGAAAGGCTCCTTATTGCGTTGAAAACTTTCAGTCTCTTCACCGGGGAGATGAAGAAGGCCTACTGTGTCCCTGATTTTGCTCTTCAACCCTCTTCAGGCCCGGAATGGCGATCATGTTTCAAACCGGATCTGAAGGTGGAAATGAAAATTTGATTTCGTTGCGCAGTTAAAATGAGTGAGGCGCCTCGGAATCAGACTGCGGAAATCAATTTCTTTGAAATCCCCAGCCCTTGAAGAACGGGGACCTCAATCAACCACATTATTTATTGGAAAGTTTTGCACACCAAATTATATTTAGGCAAGATTTATTCCAATTTTCTGGATTATTAATTGAATACTTCAACCAAAAGGAGAGAAAGAATTTGCGGAATCGACACTAGCGCAAGATGAGGCGCGCCATGCAAAAATCTAAATAGTTGTATTTAGATTTTTGGATAGGCTGCTAACGAGCGGTGGCGCATTGCTCACGATGGCGCTGACGAAAGGCTGAAGTTGCCAAAGAGGAATTGCGTTTGGATCCCCTCAAAGGATTTCTGTCGCGACGTACTTGGGGCCCGAAATGGCGATCAAGGCCCGAAAAAAAAGAGGCGATCCTCCGACGGATCGCCTCGATTTTTATCCGATGTCGAATTCTGTTTAGAAGCCGACGCGGATGCCGAATTGGAGGGCGCGCGGGATGCCCGGCGCGAAGGAACCTGAGCCTAGCCCGTAGCGGTTGTTGCGAGTCCCCGGCGTGGTGCCGTTGATCGAACCGATCGAGCCGTCCAGGACGCCGCTCAGCGGGTTACCTGGCGAATCGAAGTTGGAGACATTGAAAAGATTGAATACCTCCATGATAGGCTCGATCCGCAGATGCTCCTTGATGGCGAAGGTCTTCGAGAGGCGGACGTCGGTGTTGATAAACGAATCCATTCCCACCTGGTTGCTCGGCGCCAGACTGACCGCCTGACCGTTGTTGATCGTCGCCCCCAGCGCGACCAACTGATCCTTGGTGAAAAGTCCCGAGGTGACGAGCGCCTGCCCGGCTGGCGTTAAGGTGTTCGTCACCGTGCCGTTAAAAGCGGTGATCAACTGGTTGAGTTTGGATACGCTCACACTACGTCCGAACGATCCTCTGTTAGTGCCCGGCAGCGGGTCCCCTGTGGAGCCGTCTCCGTCGAGATCGGTGAGGAAGATTTCGCCTGCTCCGCTCGGGCTGGCCGACGCCAAAAAGGCGGATGATGGCAGCGCCGTCGCGAACCGCGTCGTTGTATTGATCTTGAAGCCCATGGGCAGATCGGTCAGGAAGCTGAACGTCAACTGGTGTGTGCGGTCAAGCCCCGACGGGCCAAAGAACTTCGTCGGCGCGTCGTTGAAAACCGAAGCGGAGAGGAACCCGGCGTCCGAATCCCCGCCCGTAGTCTTGAAGCGCGAGAGCGAGTAGCTGACGGTCAAAGTCGACCCCTTGAGCGGCCCGAAAGCGCCGAGTCGCCCGCGCAGCGACGCCGTAAGGGCGTTATAGGTTGACAGGCCAACAGGCACGATCACGCCGATGTTGCGGAAGTTCGGGTTGTTACCTTGGAATGCGCCCCCGTCAACAGCGCTGCCGGCGTCCAAACCGTTGAACGCGAAGTCAGAAATCGTGCCCTGGTTGGCGATAACGCAGTTAATCGCTGCTGAACCCATCATTCCGACGCAATTATCGAAGCCGTTCGCCGTTGCGGCGATGGCCGCTTGCGCGGTTCCCACGTTAAGCGTATTGGCCGCTCCGATGCGGTTGAGGTTGATGAGTTGGCCGAAATGAACGCCGCGGCTGCGCAGGTAATCGACACTCACGACCAATCCCGGCTTGATCTCATGCTGGACGCCGATGTTGAACATGATCGAGTATGGCCTTCTGTACTTGTTGTAAATCAGGCCATTTTGCGTATCCAATAGTTGGTTGAAGGTCGCCGGCACGCCTTGAGGCGGATAATTCGCCGCCAGCCCCTTCGAAATCTGCTGCAGGACAGCCTGCATGTTCTGCGCGGCCGGGATCGCGTCCCTGAGCGTCCGTGATCTATCCAACAAATTTATGCCGCCTGGGGTTCCGCAATTACCTGGCGCAGGATTGTAATTCGTGACGTCGAACAGGCAAGCGCCGGTCGACGGATCAGTTAATGTCGGGTTGCCGTTGAAGAGCGCCGGCCCACTGAAGGCCAGGCCCGGCGGCAAGTTGATCCCGCGGTCGAAGAGGGCGTTATTGAAAATACTCCCATCGTAGAAAAGGCCGCCGCCGCCGCGGATGACAGTCTTTCCGTCCTTGAAAATATCCCACGCGAATCCGGCCTGCGGAGCGAAAAGATCAGCCGGATTGTCGATCTTCCCTGCCAGATCCGGACTGAACTGGGCCAGCAGAGGCGTGCGCGCCAGATCGTTGTTGGTCAGGTTGCTGTCGTAGACATAACGCAGCCCGAAATTGAGCGTAATATTGCGTTTGATCTTCCAGGAATCCTGCCCATAGAAGCCGACGCGGTTGTTGAAGGAACCGCCGAAAGGCAATCCGTCCGCCGGCTTCTCAGTGGCGAAACCCAGGCCGTTGCCAAGCTGAATGAAATTGAGTGGGAAATTAAGTGGGTTCCGCACTCCACCATTCGCAGCAGCAGCCGCTTGGGCTGTAGGACTGAAGGAGGCGCCGACATTCGGCGCGTTGCCGAAGAAGCTCGCAAATCCCCCATTTCTGATGTGGTTATAGGAAGCTCCGAAGCGGACGGTATGGTTGCCTGTCGTGACGCTACCGTCATATTTGGCCTGGTTGTTGTCCTGGAAGGTCTGCTGCGGAGCGAGTAAATCCGGGCCGACCGTCAACTGGCCAGAAACGCTAAGCAGGACCGGATTACCAGCCGGGTCTAGCGTAGCCGGCGTCCCAGCCAGTGAATTCGCATCCACAATGGCGTTGTTGAAGTTGAGATAGCTGTAACGCACCGCGTGCGTCCAGCGCGCTGTGTTGTAATCGGCGCCGACTACATGAAAGTTAGTAAAATTGGCGTTGGCGAACGCCGACAGATCTCTAAGGCCGAACCCGGTTACGCCGATGTTGTCATTATGGTTGAAGCGGTAAAAGCTCCTCAGGTTCTGCGTGACATTGAAATCGAGACGCCCGCCGACATTCGTCTCGCGCAATGGCACCGGGAAATTCTTGGTGAATCCGTCGAAGTTCGGGACGCTGGTAAATTGCTGTCCGTTTTGCCGGTTGCGTTCACCTTCAATATGCCAGAAGAGGCGATCCTTGATGAAGTATCCGCCAAAGTTCCCGCCGAAGTTCTGGCGCTCGTACGAGGGTTTCGTCGTCGTCGGCTGTGTCTTATCCACACGCAGGTCTGATGCGTACGACTCATTGCGGAAGAAGCTGAAACCGGAGCCATGAATTTGATTGCCGCCGCTGCGGGTAACGATATTGATCGCGCCGCTAGAGGTCAGATCGGTGCTCGGATCGAACGAGGAACGGCTGACCTGGAACTCCTGGATCGATTCGGGGGAGATGTTCGTCGTGGTGGTGCCGACGTTCTCATCGGTGATGTCCACGCCGTCAACCTGGATGCGCGTCGAGCGCCCCATACGTCCACCGACAGAGACGCCGACGAACTGGTTCTTGGTCGGGTCGAAATCGCCGCCGTCGCGCACTTGCACGCCCGGTTCGAGTTGCGCCAGGTCAAGGAAATTGCGCCCATTGAGCGGCAGATTCTCGATCGTTTTGGTAGTGACCACACCGTCAATTGTTGAACGTGAGGTGTCAACAACCGCCTCGGTGCTCGTGGCCGTGACTTCCACCGCCTGCTCCGTAGCGCCGACTTGCAGCGCGATGGTCAGGGGAATCACGGCGCCGACTTTGATGTTGACGTCTTTGGCTACGTATTTGCGGAAGCCGGCCTGATCGACCGTAACGGTGTAGACGCCGGCCTCCAGATTCTGGACGTTGAAATAGCCACGATCATTGGCTGTGGTCGTGACCTCGGCGCTGGTCGCGTTATTTTTGACGGTCACTCTCGCGCCTGATAGCACGGCGCCGTTCGGGTCGGCGACCGTCCCCTCCAAAGCCCCTCGAATTTGCTGGGCCATGACGGTCGAACCCAATACCAGCAGAAACGCAAACATTGCGCTTCGAACAAAAAAATTTATCTCAATATTTTTCATGAATGTCTCCTTGTTCACGTTGAAAACCTCCGTTCTCTTTACAAAGGCAGATGAAGAAGGCCTGCTGACATGCCTTTGATTCCGCTCTTCAAACATCTCCAAGCTCGGAATGAACCATCAGGTTCAAACCAGACATTGAAAGTGGAGATGTAAGGTGGAGATGTAAAGATCGATTTTTGTCGCGCAGAGAATGGCGCGCAGAGAATTAAGGGATGAGGAACCTCAAAACCGGACTGCGAAAAACCAATTTCCTTGAATCCTACAGGTTTTGCAGCGGAGGGGCTTTAATCAAACACATGATTCGATGGAAATTTTAGTACGCCAGATTATTTTAAGGCAAGAGCTATTCCAATCATATGGACCATTAGCCACATTCTGCAAACAATAAAAGCAAAAGAGTTTGAGGAATTGAAAACAGCGCAGGCTGAGGCGCGCCATGCAAAAATCTATATAGTGGTATTTAGATTTTTGGATAACCAGTCACTGACAAACGGGATTGCTTTTCTTACATAGCGCATAGCGCCGAGAAAGAAACATAACAAGCACAAGCCCATCAATATATTTATACTTCTTTGCGTTTTTTTGTATTTCTTTGTGCTTTTCGTGTTCTCTATGCTTAACTTGCGTCATTGCGCTTAGGCTCTCCGCATCGTACCGCTGTTTGCGAGCGAGGGCGAATATGCGATGATTGGCGCTCACTTCAGAAATTCATCCGAATCACACAAAGCGATCATAAGAAGCTGAAGGAGGCTGTAAAGTAATGTTTTCCCGGCGAGTCATCGCTGCGTTTTCATTGATTCTGTCGCTCACGCTCGGCGCCGCTTGCGGCAAGGGAGAGACCGCCGCGCCTGCCGGCCCTGTGTGGAAGCCTTCAGGCAATGAAGGCAATATCACCGGCGTGATCAATTTCACCGGCGCCGTTCCCGCGCCGAGCAAGCTCGATATGTCCAGCGATTCGAAATGCGAGGGGGAGAATTTCCTCGACGACGTGGTCGTGAAGGACGGCAAGCTGCGCAACGTCTTCGTCTTCGTCAAGAGCGGATTGCCGCAGGCCAGGTTTGAAACTCCCACGGACGCGGTCACGCTCGATCAGAGGGGCTGCAAATACGTCCCGCGCGTTCTGGGCATTCAGGCAGGACAACCGCTCAAGGTCGTCAACTCCGATTCCACCACCCATAACATTCATACCCTGCCACGAGTCAACCGCGAGTTTGACAGTTCGCAAATGGCCGGGCAGGGGCCGATCATACGCAAGTTTGCAAAGCCGGAGGCCATTTTCCCGGTCAAATGCAACCAGCATTCTTGGATGAGGGCTCACATCGCCGTGCTCGCGCATCCCTTCTTCGCGGTCAGTGACTCAAATGGCGCGTTCACAATCAAGGGATTGCCTCCCGGCGAGTACGAGATCGAGGCCTGGCACGAGCGCTACGGCGCGAAAACCGCGAAGATCAAAGTGGCCGAGAAGGCCGACGCGAAGGCCGAATTCACGTTCGACGGTTCGGTGGCTTACGGACCGGGATCGTTGAAGATTCAACCGTCGATGATGATCCCGTGAATGGGGAAGGGGGAGTGGGGGGTGGGAATCAAGGACCCTCAATTCTCAATCCCAATTCCTTACTCCCCATTCCCCATTCCCCATTCCCTATTATTATGTCTCGATTACTCGCGATTGCGATCTGGCTGACCGCAATCATTACCGTTGGATTATTCGCGTGGCCGAAGTGGCGTCTGCCAGAATCCGTCTCCGCGCACAGCGCCGCGATTGATCATCAATTCAAAATCACGCTGATCGTCATCGGCGCCGGGTTCGCGCTCACGCATGCGGCGTTGGGCTACGCCGTCTGGCGTTATCGCGCGAAAGACGGCGAACGCGCTTCGCATTCATCGGGCAATGCGCGGGTCGAGATTATTCTGGCAGCGATCACAGCAGTCGTTTTCACCGCGCTGGCGATCAGCGGGCAGAGAGTCTGGGCGCGGTTGCGATTGAATCAGGCGGCGCCGGACGCCGTGCGGGTCGAGGCCGTCGCGCAGCAATTCGTCTGGAATTTCCGCTACCCCGGCGCCGACGGAAAGTTCGGGCGCGTTGATCCGAGGCTTTACAACGACGCCGACAATTCGATCGGCGCGCGTCCGGGGCCACTCGGCATAGATCCGACCGATCCGGCGGGTAAGGATGACGTCGTGACGACGACGCTGGTCGCGCCCGTCAACCGTCCGATCAGCCTCACGCTCAGGTCGAAAGACGTGATCCACGATTTTTACGTCCCCGCGCTGCGATTGAAGCAGGACGCCGTGCCGGGGATGAGGATCAACATTAATTTCACCGCGACGCGCGAGGGGCGCTACGAGATCGCCTGCGCCGAGTTGTGCGGCCAGTTTCATTATCAAATGCGAGCCTATCTGGATGTGAAGGCGCCGCGCGATTACGAAGAGTGGTTGAAGAAGAGCAGCAAGTGATGTCGCAAGCTCAGTCCAAAACATCGAAACATTCCACATTCAATGCCACTTTCGTCGCCACTTTCGTCAGTAGATATGTCTTCAGCCGCGACCACAAAATCATCGGCCTGCAATATTTATTTCTGGCGCTCGTCGCCGCGCTAATCGGATCGGCGATGTCGCTGTTGATGCGGTTGAGGCTGGCGTGGCCGCAGGGGCGGTGGCCGCTGCTCGAAATGGTCTTTCCCGGCGGCTTCGGCGACGGGTTGATGAAGCCGGAGTTCTATCTGGCGATGGTCACGATGCACGGGACGATAATGATCTTTATGGTCTTGAGCGTCGCGCCGCAATCGGCCTTCGGCAATTATTTTTTGCCGATCCAACTGGGAGCGCGCGAGATGGTTTTTCCGCGGCTCAACATGATCTCGTTCTGGCTGACGCTGGCAAGCTTCGTTGTTTTGATGAGCGCGTTGTTCGTAGCGGGCGGCGCGCCGATCGGGGGCTGGACGTTCTATCCGCCGCTGAGCGCAATCGCGTCGGCGGGGCCGGGGCAGGCCGCGGGCGCCGATCTGTGGCTCATCAGCATTGGTGTTTTCTGCCTGGCGTCGTTTCTCGGTTCGATCAACTTCATCGTCACGACGCTCACGCGTCGAACGAAGGGAATGTCCTTGATGCGAATGCCGCTGACCTGCTGGGGATGGTTCACGACGGCCTGCATTTCGCTGCTCGCGTTCCCGGTCCTGTTCGTCGCGTGCCTGTTGCTCTTTCTGGATCGCAATAACGGGATGAGTTTCTTCGAGCCGGCCGGCCTGGTCGTGTCGGAGCGGCTGATCGAAGGCGGCGGAGGATCGCCGCTCCTGTGGCAGCACCTCTTCTGGTTCTTCGGCCATCCGGAGGTCTATCTGGTGATCATTCCGGTGATGGGCGTGATCTCGCACGTGATGGCGACCTTTGCGCGCAAGCCTGTATTCGGCCACCGCGGGATGGTGGCGGCGATCGTGGCGATTGGCGCCCTCGGATTTCTGATCTGGGGACACCATATGTTCGTGAGCGGGATGAATCCGCGGATCGACGTCGCGTTTTCGGTCTTGACGCTGGTCATTGGCGTGCCGTCGGCGGTCAAGACATTCAACTGGCTGGGCACGCTGTGGGGCGCGCGCATTCGCTTCGGCGCGCCGATGCTCTTCGCAATCGGGTTCGTCTCGTTGTTCATTTCGGGCGGCGTAACCGGATTGGTATTGGGGCAAACGGCGCTCGACATGGTCTTTCACGACACATATTTCGTGACCGGCCATTTCCACCTGATTATGGGCATGGCCGCGGTCTTCGGCGTCTTCGCCGCGACCTACTACTGGTTTCCGAAGATGTTCGGGCGGAAGATGAACGAGGTGATGGGCAAGGCGCACTTCTGGCTGACGTTCATCGGAGTCTACGTGATCTTCGTCCCGTTCCATTTGCTGGGCCTGGCCGGGCATCCGCGACGATACGCCGATACGCTATGGTTCGAATTCCTGAAGCCGCTCGAACCGCTGCACATTCTGATTACGGTCGCCGCGTTCGTGACGGCCGCGGCGCAGTTAATCTTCGTGGGCAATTTCCTGCTGAGTTTGTGGAAAGGCGCTCGGGCCGGCGACAATCCCTGGGAGGCGACTACGCTGGAGTGGACGGACGCGGCGTCGAATGTCGATGGACATCCGCCGGTCGTTTACCGCGGCCCTTACGAGTATTCGAGGCC
>DASTMP010000045.1:0-4955 GCA_035714085.1 Blastocatellia bacterium | reverse complement strand
CCGGTGTCCCTGGCGGCGATCAGGATCGCGCGCAAGTGTTTGCGCTCGTCGACGCAGACCGCCAGGATGCGCGCTTCCTCCTCCGGAGTTGGGACGCGGTCGCGCGTCTGCTCTTCGGTCTTCGAGATGAGGGTCTGGTCTCCTTCGGCGAAGGGGTTGTTCGCGATCCATTTCCGCCGCACGGCATAGAGCAGCACGGCGCGCAGCCATTCGAGTTCGCGGTTGATGGTGGAAGACTTGCGAGAGACCTCGATCTTCTTTTCGGGGTCGGCCGGGTCGCGGACCTCCTTCTTGACCGCCTCACGGGCGGTTTTGAATCGCTTCAAGTCGGCGAAGGCGATCGTGATGATGCGCCGGTTGGCGAAATACTCTCGCAGCGGCGAGCTATACCAGTCCGGCATCTTCGGGTTGTCTATGATGAATTGATCCAGGAGATCATTGAAAGTCATCTTCTCGCCGTCGAAGGCATCGGGGCCGCGGAGTCCCAGCTCGCGCTTGATCTTCGCGATCGTGGTGATGGCCTCCTCAACCGTCTCGACGCGGCGCTCCTTGGACTTCCACTTGCCGCCGGAGTCCTGGTACCAGATGCGGACGAACGCCCGCCCGTCGCGCTCGTGAACGTGCGGCAGGGCGAGCAGCTCCTGAAGGTCGTTTTTCTTCCTGCGGGCCATCGCTCACTCCATGGTCAACTGCTTCGGGTCTCTCAACGCGATTTCCGGCTTTCCCTGGTAGCTCTCTATCAGGCCGGAGACGCAGATTCTTTTGCCCTTCAGCGAGGTTTCCGGAGTTCCGAATTTGGGGCGGTCCTCGATCCAGATCACGGCGGTGAAGATGTGGTCCGGGAAAGGCTTGTCAAGATTTAAGAACGTCGGCTGGCGTTTGGAGCGGGTTGCAAAATTTGCGGAGGCGACCACACCGCAGACGGTCGCCTGTTTGCCGATATAGTCCTTTGCCTGGGCGGCCGTGATCTTGTCGGCGGAGGCGGAAGACGTGGCGCAGGCGGCAGCGGCGATTAGGGTGACGATGTACAGGTGTCTTCTCATGGCTTTTTATCCTTTGATACCAATCTATCGTTGAACACTATGAACGCCCCGAAGAGCGCGACCACGGTCGTCAGGCCGACGTAGACGCCAAGGCGCGGCCAATCTACGGCCGCAACGTGTGAGATAGTTGCCAGGTGGTAGCCCTTATAGGTTTCTTCGGTCCATCCTTGAGGCGGACTCCATATCCAGCAATGACCAATGTTCGCTACGTTTACCTCGGCTTTGTGCGGAACACTGGTATCATCGTTGATTAAGTAAGTGGCGTTTTCCCATTGATAAGGCGGACACAAGCACAGGATCACTATCATAATCAGACCGAAGAAAAGAATGATTCCTTGAACTTGATTCATCGCTCCCCTTTCAACTCTTTGACCTCAGATTCGGCCATGTCTAACGCGTCTCTCAGTTTTCTTGCCCGCCGATGTTCGTTCGATAGGAGCGTAAAAGCGGCCGCCTGTGAATTGGGTTGGCGTGGGCCTGTTTGTGCGACGCTTCCATTTGTGACACGGGTCGCGCGGTCGCCCTTGGCGTACCAGAGCTTTCCCTCCGCGGATATGACGTAGGCGCCGCCGTCGGCTGTCGGATAGACGTCGGCGACGTCCATTTGCTCGATAGGCAGGTCTCTCTTCTCGTCCTTCGATAAGCGCCTCGGCGTTGGAGTCGCCTCCGCTGTAGTCTGACTTGTTTGAGGCTGCGACGTGGAACAGGACATCGATGCGAGCGCAATGGCCAAGATAGCCGCCTTGGTTAGTAATGCTCTTTTCATAGCTACCTCACTTATTTATTTTCCCTACCGAATTTACTCCTTATCAGTTTCTGCATAGATAGTGATAGTTCACGGCTCGAATCGGCGCGCCGAGCAAGCTGATGAGGAGAATGGTTGACCAATGATACCAGCGCTTTTCAGACCGCTTGAGACATCTTGTGCTGGTCCCGCTTTATGAGATAGACCGCTACAAGTCCGCCGACAAACCCAAGCGCCGGTGCGGCGCCGTACCCCTTTACAGATAATTGCTGTCCCATCCAGCGCTCGCCGAATAGAGACAGGAAGACAAAACCGCCGAGCGGGATCATGATCAAGCCGAAAAGTACCGTCGCTGTTTCAAACTTATATCCCGGCGCGATTCGCGCGCCGCTCCATACAAAACCCAAACAGACGGCGAATGGAGTTAGTAACCGCTCTGGCAATTCCGGATAAGGCTCTACAAAATTGCTCAGTGTGCGGTAGAGAATGAAGTGCAGCGGAATCAGCGCAATCACGCTTGCGAGAACTGCGCCTGGCAAAACGGCGAGCCAGCGCAGCCAGTAGGTGAATCCTTTATTCATTTCAGGCGCTCCTTTTCGCGGCTTATAGATGCGGAACCCATCCCCATCCCCATGACACTGCGGACGGGAACATGGCGAAAACAATTGAACCGAAAAAATTAACACTAGATGTCAGTAAGGCGGTTTGAGAAGTTATGCTCGTCGCTAATGGGTTCGCATCCGGCTCATTGTGATGGCTGGCGATTGATTTGACGGCTATTGCGCCTGGTTCGCTAGCGACGAAGACGGCTAAGGCCCACAAAAACCATTTCACCAATCCTGTGGCGCGCCCAGTCATAGGTCGCGCGGACTCAATGATCATTGCGGCGAAAGCAAGCGCGACATAAGATTGGCCGAGAATGACTATCAAAAACCCTACCATATAGGCGACGGCGTTCTTTCGCGCTGCCATTGCTATTAACCCTCCTGGCAGTCCTGCGATGCCAAGCAGGAGGGTAACCAGAGCGGCGGCGATCAACCCGAGGAAGAAAAAGATAACGGCTGTGACTATTAAACTGAATGTAGAAATTGGGAAACCTTTCCGTGGTTGGACGGGGTCGTGGTTACGGTGGCAAGATTTTGCGGTCGTACCTGCCGGTGTCAATCCCGCTTTTCGTTAAGTTGAGACACGTCCCTCAGCACGATCTGGGGGACGCCCCGGTATTCCTCGATCAGTCCGGTCACACAGACGCGTTTCCCTTTCAGCGTTGTCTCCGGCGTCCCGAACTTCGGGCGGTCCTCGGCCCAAATCACAGCGGTGAAGATCTGGCGCGGATAAGGTTCGTCGAGATTCAAAAAGGTCGGCTGTCTGCGCGACCGGGCGGCGTAGTTGGCGCTCGCGACGACCCCGCAGACCGTCTTGCTCTTGCCGATGTGATTCTTCGCCTCGGCCTGGGTGATGCTTTCGACGACGAATGCCGCCGGCGTGGCGGACGGCGCGCCGGATGAGGCGCATACAGCCGCGACGAGGAATAGGAGAGGCAACAGGTGGTTCTTCATGTACGTTCCTTTTCGAGTTTTGCCGGCTGGTTTGCCTGGAGGCCGTTGCGGTGGCGCCTGGTTGATTCGATCAATCGAAACAGCGCTGACTGGTCTGGGATTCCTCTGCTCCGATTGAGGCAGTTTATAGAGTTTGAATGTTTTCAGCACGCCGACAAACGGCTGATCGTGAAACTGCTCGACGACGTATCCCTTCACATCCGACCGCCTGACAAGCACTCGACTCTCCTCCGTCGGCTGGGCGTGGCGATCGATTGCGTAAAACTGGTCCGTCGTTTCAATTTGATAAATTCGTGTCTCGAAATGGTCTGATGGGAGCGATCTCATAGGAGAAATGTTACCTCCTGGGGCGCGGAAAACACCCGGCCACCAAGAGGTTCCATGTCTGATCTGCTCTTTCCTTCTCCGCCGGACGCCCACACATCCGGTTTTCTCTTTACGAGGAGGGGGCATGATCCACATCCCGCTAGCTTGATTGCCGAGCTGGGTCAACGATTGCCGGCGTTCGCCGGCATTGCAAACAACAATGACTGCCAAAACAATCCATTCAAGAATCCCGGCGAGGGAAGGACGGGACGTTTTACTTTTTACCTTCTTTCCGTTTCGAGCGAATATGGTCCTTGATTATCATGCCTTCCTTAATTGGGTCCTCGGGGAGAGGTTCGGTCGGGACGGGTATCGCTTGTATCATATTGTCTAATACTTGAAACAGGTCTTGCGGGTCGCTGGGCTTTGTGGATAGTTTGTCGCCGGCGGCTTCGAGGCTCTGTTTTACGGCTGCGGCCACCTGGTCTATGGTGACGTCGCTGCCCGCCGACTGCGCCAGTAAATCTCGCGCCGCTGCTGTGATCTCGGCCAAAGGCGTTTGTCGCAAGGGTATATGATCGCCAGAGTCGGTGACTTTTGTTTCTTGCGCGTGTGCGGCCCTGACAAGTCCCCGAATGCAGGATTGCGTCTCGATGGGCAAGCGCCTCATGCGCGCCACTAAATCCTGCTCCTCGGCGGTCAATAAATCGCGCTCATACGGGTCGTCGTCGAAAGCGAGGGCGATGAGGTGTTCTAGTGGGACTCCAATCCCTATCGCGATGCCGTACAGGCTGCCCAATTGAATGTCATTATTCTTAGCCCCGGTGAGTCCATTCACCGTGCCGTAAGACACATAGCCTTTGGACAGCTCCGCGACGTCCCGATCCGTCAGCCGCAACTCCTCCATGCGCTTTTTTACGAATTCACCCAGCTTTTCAAGATTTGGTTTTCTCACGCAAGTCTATTTAGCATAAAAACTTGTAGGGCTATTGAAAATATTGTGAAATACGCTTGACAGATCCCGGTGTGTAAGTATACTTGCGATTTATGAAGGGGAATTGACAATGTACCGAGACGACATTTTGCGCGCTCGCGCTGCGGCGGAGCGCCTGACAGTTCTAGACCTCGAAAAGCTGACGGGCATAAGTCGGACGACCGTCGCCAAGATTATGAACGGCGACCAGACCGGACGATTCGAGCTGCACCGGCTGCACACCATCGCCAAAACGCTGGGCGTGCCGATGCCGCAACTGTTCGAAAAGGTGCCTGTCGTTGAACAGGCGGGACATTTACCGTCTGTGA
>DASTMP010000044.1:0-38988 GCA_035714085.1 Blastocatellia bacterium | reverse complement strand
GAGGAATACCTGAAATTCGCCGGGCTTAGATTTGATTTCTGTGAGCAGGTCGCTGGCGATCTATTCGGACGCCCGATCAAACATATTCTTTTGTTACACGCCAATGAGCTTGTCGCTGATAACCTCGACGGATTGGCGACGATGCTCGAGAACAAGGGCTATCGGTTCATTACGCTGGAGCAGGCGTTGAAGGATCCTGTTTATCAGGCTCCGGATAAATATAAGGATACATCCGACTGGTTGCTGCATTGGTCATTCAGCAAAGGGAAGAAGTTCACTCCGCCGACGCCACCGGACTTCATTCAGAAACCGTATCTGGATAACCAGAAAAGAGCAACGTCGCCGCCTCAAACCACAAGCTCCGCGCAAGCGCAAACTCCCGGCCAGGACAAATGGCCCGATTATGCGTCGGCTGATTACGACATATTGCCGAACATCACTTACTCGATAGCGAACAACACCGAGTTAAAGCTTGATCTATATTTGCCAAAGGACCGCAGCGCGCCGAATCCGACGCTCATTCTGTTTCACGGAGGCGGTTGGGTGGACGGACAGAAAGAGCGCAACGTTTTCCAACTACTGCCGTATTTGTCTCTTGGGTGGGCGGTCATTAATGTCGAGTATCGTCTGGCGCGTAACACTCCGGCGCCAGCCGCGGTGGAAGACTGCCGTTGCGCGCTCAGATGGGTGACATACCACGCCAAAGAGCACAACCTGGACACTTCAAAAATTGTGCTGACCGGTACTTCGGCGGGCGGGCATCTTTCATTAATCACCGGGATGCTGCCGGCGCAATCCATTTTTGACCGACAATGTCCGACCGACAGCAACACGCGATGGAGGGAAGGAACGGAGCCAAAAACAAACGTCGCCGCCATCATCAACTGGTACGGGATCACCGACGTGGCTGAGCTGATCGGCGGGCCGAACGCGAAGCATTACGCGATGGAATGGTTCGGCAGTATGAGCAATCGGGAGGAGCTCGCGCGACAGCTTTCGCCCATCAATTACGTCCGCGCCGGGCTCCCACCGATCCTCACGATTCACGGAGATCAGGACGACATTGTCCCTTACAACCAGGCAGTGAGGCTGCACGCCGCATTGGACAAGGCGGGCGTACCCAATCAGCTCGTCACACTGCCCGGCCGTAAGCATGGTGGCTTTAACAGACAAGACTTAGTGAACAGCTACGCAGTAATCAGAGAATTCCTGCGTAAACATAATCTGTTGAACCCGGAGAAACCATGAGATAGCGCAAGCGCGAAACTGAAAGGGGATAAAGCATGAAGCGATTACAGGTATTGATCGTCGTCGCCTCGGCGCTTTTAGCGCTCGCGGGCGCCGCGTTATCCGCACAACAGCCGCAAAGGCAGTTGACTCCTGAACAACAGGCGCAGCAAGAAGCAACCAAGCAAGATCACCAGAGGATGTTGGAAGCGCTGAAGATCACTTCGCTGCGGCCTGGCGCCAATCCAAATAACCCGCAAGCGCCCAACGCCGTCAATTACGATGAATCCAAAGCGAATCCGTATCCCAAGCTGCCCGACCCGTTGATCTTGAAGAACGGCAAGAAAGTCACCTCGGCCAAGATGTGGCTCCAGCGGCGGCGCCCGGAGATCGTCGAAGATTTCGACCGCGAGGTTTATGGCCACGCGCCGAAAAACGCGCCGAAGGTGACTTGGGAAGTGGCCACGACGAATGAGACAAAATTCGACATACCTGTCATCACGAAACAACTCATCGGCCATGTCGATAATTCGGCCTACACGCAGATTACCGTCAATATTCAATTGACTTTGACCACCCCGGCCAATGCTAAGGCTGGCGTACCTGTGATGATGGAGTTCGGGTTCGGCGGCCCTCGTCCTGGCGCTGCGCCAGGCGCCAACAGACCGGCGAACGCGCCTGGCGCGCCTAATTGGCAACAACAACTTCTGATGAAGGGCTGGGGCTACGCCGTCATCGTCCCGACCAGCATTCAAGCCGACAACGGCGCGGGTCTGACGCAAGGCGTCATCGGTTTGTGCAACAAAGGCCAACCGCGCAAGCCCGACGATTGGGGAGCGCTGCGCGCCTGGACATGGGGCGCAAGCCGCGCGCTCGATTATTTCGAGACTGACAAAGCGGTGGACGCCAGGCAGGTCGGCATCGAGGGGCTTTCACGGTATGGCAAAGCCGCGCTGGTCACGATGGCCTACGACCAGCGTTTCGCCATCGGCTTTATCGGTTCTTCTGGCGAGGGCGGCGCCAAACTGCACCGTCGCAATTTCGGCGAACTGGTGGAAAACCTCACCGGTTCGGGGGAATACCATTGGATGGCGGGCAACTTTATCAAATACGGCGGGCCGTTGACCTGGGGCGATCTGCCTGTAGATGCGCACGAACTGATAGCGCTGTGCGCGCCGCGTCCGGTCTTTATCAGTTACGGCGCAGCGGAAGGACCTGGCGCCGAAGGGAAGTGGGTGGACCAAAGAGGTAGCTTCATGGCCGCTGTCGCCGCCGGGCCGGTCTACAAGCTGTTAGGCAAAAAGGATCTCGGGACGAAGGAATTTCCGCCCCTGGAGACCGCGCTCATCGATGGCGAGTTGGCCTGGCGCCAGCATAGCGGCGGTCATACCACCGGCCCGAACTGGCCGACGTTTCTGATGTTCGCCAGCCGTTACATCAAAGGTCCGCCGCTTTCGCAGCCGTCATCTGAATCGAGATAACTGGGGGGATGAAGAGTAGGGAGAAGGGAGTGGGGAGTAGGGAAGCGCACCCACTCCCTTCTCCCTACTCCCTTACTTTCTCAAATAAGGTCATGACCAACAGAGTATTGGGCCAGCATTGGATAGTTATGTTCGCCGCTGTTTGTGTTTTCGCGGCAGCCTGGCCGAGTTCCATCTGCGGCGCGCAGTCGTCTTCGCTCCCACACCTTCGCAAGCAAGGCGCGGCGACGCAACTGATCGTGGACGGCAAACCTTTTCTCGTTCTTGGCGGCGAATTGGGCAATTCATCTTCTTCGAGTCTCGAATACATGCGGCCCATCTGGCCGAAACTCGTCGCGCTCAATCTCAATACCGTTCTGGTCCCTGTCTACTGGGAATTGATCGAACCTGCTGAAGGCAAATTCGATTTCACGCTCGTAGACGGCCTGATTCAGGAAGCGCGGAAACACGGGCTGCGCCTAGCGCCGTTGTGGTTCGCATCCTGGAAAAACAGCATGTCCTGCTACGCGCCGGCCTGGGTGAAGACCGATCAGCATCGTTTCCCTCGCGCCGAGGACAAAGCGGGTAACGGCATGGAGATCCTTTCACCGTTTAGCCAGGAAAACCTCGAGGCCGACGCGCGCGCGTTCGCGGCATTTATGCGTCATCTGCGCGAAGTGGACGGCCGCGACCACACCGTCATTATGGTTCAGGTCGAAAACGAGATCGGCATGATTCCCGACTCGCGCGACCGCAGCGCCATATCCAATAAGCTATTCAATCAATCGGTCCCGCAGGAATTGATGAACTATCTGGAGCGGCGTCGTGACGCGCTGACGCCGGAACTTCGCGCCGTGTGGGCGGCGACGAACTTCAAAACTCGGGGCTCGTGGGAAGAGGTTTTCGGGCGTGGCGCTGGCGCGGACGAAATATTCATGGCCTGGCATTTTGCGCGTTACGCCAATCGCGTGGCCGAACTCGGAAAGGCCGAATATTCGCTGCCGATGTTCGTCAACGCCGCGCTCATTCGCCCGGGGTATCAACCCGGTCAGTATTCGAGCGGCGGGCCGCTGCCACATCTGATGGACATCTGGCGAGCGGGCGCCACGCAAATAGATTTTTTATCCCCTGACATCTACTTCCCGAATTTCGCTGATTGGTGCAGAAAATATCATCAGTCTGGCAATCCGCTTTTCATTCCCGAGGCAGCTCCCGGCCCGTTGAGCGCGGTCAATGCGCTTTACGCCGTGGGGCAGCACGATGCGATCGGCTTCAGCCCGTTCAGTATCGAATCGGTCGCGGAGCCGGCGCGCGGCTTGATCGCCGGCAGTTACGATATTTTGGCGCAACTCGCTCCGTTGATTCTCGATCATCAAGGGAAGAATGAGATGGCAGGCTTCCTGCCGGAGGGACCTGAGCAGCGGGCGCCGCAACAAGCGCGATTGGGCGACTACACGCTGAACGTAACCTACGAACGCCCGTCCTCGCCTGCGACACAGGGCGCTCAAAATTCTGACGTGGTTTCCGGAGGGCTGGTGATCGCGGTAGGCCCTGACGAGTTTATTTTTGCCGGGACAGCTTTGGTCGTCACTTTCGAGGCCAACACGCCTGGCCCTCCCCTCGTCGGCATCCTTTCAGCGCAAGAAGGAAAATATGTGGAAGGTCAGTGGCAGCCAGGACGCTGGCTGAATGGAGATCAAACGCATCAAGGGCGGCATCTGCGGCTGCCGCCTGGCAAATTCGATCTTCAGCGGATCAAGCTCTATCGCTACCGCTGAAACATTGATTGATTCAGGCTGATATTCCATATTCGATATGCTACATGCCATATTTCATATGCCATATGGCATATGAAATAAATATGGAAAGGAAGCGAAGACTTATGTCACAAGCAAACAACGACCGGCGCAATTTTCTCAAAACTACCGCCGAAGCGGCGGCTGGGATCACTGCCAGTTCTTTACTGCCCAGTAGGGCGCGTGCGGAAGGTGGGCGCATTCGGTTTGCGGCTGTCGGCCTAAATCACGGTCACATCACGGGACAGACGCGAGCGATGTTGCGGGGAGGCGCCGAATTGGTCTCGTTCTACGCCAAAGAGCCGGAACTGGTCGCGAGTTACGGCAAAGAGTTTCCGCAAGCAAAACAGGCGCGCAGCGAGGCCGAGATTCTCGAAGACAAGTCAATTCACCTGGTCATCAGCGCATCGATACCGAATGAGCGCGCGCCGCTCGGCGTTCGCGTGATGCGACACGGCAAGGACTTCATGGTTGACAAGCCGGGCGTTACCTCGCTCGCGCAACTGGCCGAAGCGCGCCGCGTGCAACGCGAGACGAAGCGCATCTATTCGATTATGTACAGCGAGCGGTTCGAGAATGCCGCCACCGTCAGGGCCGGCGAACTGGTCAAGGCCGGCGCCATCGGCAAAGTCATCCAGACCATCGGTCTCGGCCCGCATCGCATCAGCCCGAGCACGCGTCCGGACTGGTTCTGGGATAAGAAATATTTCGGCGGCATTCTTTGTGACATCGCCTCACACCAGTTCGATCAATTTCTCTTCTTCACCAACTCCACACAAGCCGAAGTTGTCGCGGCGCAAGTCCGCAACGTGAGTCACCCGCAGCGCCCAGAATTCGAGGATTTCGGCGACGTGATGCTGCGCGGCGACGGCGGCTCAGGCTATGTCCGCGTGGACTGGTTCACGCCTGACGGGTTGAATACATGGGGCGACGGGCGGCTGACGATTTTGGGGACGGAAGGGTTCATCGAAATCCGCAAAAACACCAACCTCGGCAGCGAGCGCCCCGGCGGGAATCATCTCTATCTTGTTACTCAGAAAGAGACGCGTTACTTCGATTGCGGCAAAGAGCCGCTGCCTTACGGCGAGCAGTTCATCAACGACATTCTCGACCGCACTGAAACCGCAATGACGCAAGCGCACTGCTTTTTGGCCACCGAGTTGGCGCTCAAAGCCCAACAGCAGGCGCGCAAGCTAGGATGAGCCAGCGAAGTATGCTGATGGTCTCTGAATTAATAGCGCAACAATTTCGCAAGGGCTGATCTCCGTGAACCCGATCCTTTCGGAGCAGGAATCACGCAAGGTCCGCTCCCGCGATGAGGGCATTGTTGCGCTATTTATTCAGAGACCATCAGCGCGCGGCTGAAGTCGAATCCATCACTACAAATATCATTACAAACCGAGGAGGTTTACAAATGTTCCATGACGCCAGACTACTTCACTCATGTAAAGCACGGCGGGGAGACTACGCTGTTCGGGCAGGCGTTATTGGGGTCGGCCTGACGCTCGCTCTAGCGATTTGTTTCCTGTCGCCGCTCGGCCGGCGCACGGCTCATGCGCAAACCGGGACCGTTGTTCTGAACGATTTCGAGGACGGCTCGCTGCAAGGATGGATTCCCAGAGGCCCCGTCACATTGACGAACACGGCCGAGGTTCCCGCACACGGCGGGACGCGCAGCTTGAAGACCACTGGAAGGACTGCCGGCTTCCACGGTCCCAGCCTGAACACGTTTGGCCTGCTCACCAAGGGAGCAACCTATCAGGTAACGGCTTGGGTCCGCCTGGTCGCCGGAGAGTCGCCCACACAGATCAGCGTCACGATGCAGCGAACGGTAAGCGGCAGCAATAGCTTCGACAATATCGCATCCAGCTCCGCTACTGGCGTAACCGACGCCGCATGGGTGCAGTTGAGTGGGCTGTATGCGTTTGGCGGGAGTGATCCGTCTGCGCTGCTGCTCTACATCGAATCTTCAAGCGCCACCGCTTCTTACTATGTGGACGATTTCTCGATTGTTAAGATTGCTGATCCGCCCGGCCCTCCCCCCAACACCAACGGGCTGGTCAGCACATTTGAGTCTGGCGCGACAGAGGGCTGGGGTCCGCGTATCGGCGATGAGACCGTTACAGTGACCTCTGCTGACGCGCACAGCGGCGCCAACAGTCTCCTGACTACCGGCCGTACGACTGCTTTCCGCGGCGTCGCCGTCAACGTCACCAACATAATGTTCAACGGCTCGCGCTACAAAGTTTCGCTTTGGGCCAAGCTAGCGCCGGGCCAGGCGCCCACGCAATTGCGAATTAGTTTGCAGCGTAACGCCGGCACGATTACAACGTTTCATCAGGTAGTTGGAAATACAAACGTCACCTCCGACGCCTGGGTGCGACTCACAACTACCTATGACGTAGCCTTGGCCAACAGTTCGCTCATTCTCTACGTGGAGTCGGCGACTAACCAACCGTTGTCCTCTTTCTACATTGACGATGTGCAGATCACGTTCGTGCCGCCACCGACCATCGAACCGGACCTGCCTTCTGTCTTTCAGGCTTATGCTGACTCCTTCCCGGTGGGCGCGGCGGTCACTCCACTTGAAATCACCGGCGTACATGCTGATTTGCTGAAGAAGCATTTCAACAGCATCACCTCCGGAAATGACTTCAAATGGGACGCGACAGAACCTGCTGAAGGAACTTTCCGGTTTACCAACGCCGATGCGCAACTCAGCTTTGCGCAAGCTAACAACATCATCGTGCGCGGGCATACGCTACTGTGGCACAATCAAATCCCGGCATGGGTTTTTACCGATCCGGTTACCGGCGCCGCGATGCAACCGAGCGACGCCAACAAAGCGCTGCTCACCCAGCGCCTGCAGAACCATATTCGAGGCGTCGCCGGTCACTTCGTCGGCAAGTTGTACGCCTGGGATGTGGTGAATGAGGTTATTGATGAGAACCAGCCCGACTGTTTGCGACGCAGCCCATGGTATAACATCATCGGACCGCAGTATCTCGACATCGCCTTCCAGACCGCGCGCGAAGTCGATCCGAACGCCAAACTGTTTATCAACGAGTTCAACAGCACCTTTGGCGCCAAGCGGACCTGCTACTTCAATGTCGTGAGAGATTTGAAGGCGAGAGGCGTTCCAGTGGACGGTGTTGGACACCAGATGCACAACAACTTTGAATTCCCGCCAGTCCAGGGATTCACTGATACCGTCAACATGTTTGCCACGCTCGGTGTCTTGCAGCACGTCACCGAGTTTGATGTCAACATATACAGCGGCAGCGCTAACACGTCGATTGCGAATTACGACGAAATCCCGTTCGATAGGCACGTCAAGGTGGCGTACCACTATCGTGACTACTTTGAGGCCTTCAAAAAACTCAAGGACAAGATCCAGTCGGTCACTATTTGGGGCTTGGCGGATGACAACACATGGCTCAATAGCTCCGGACGGATCAACGCTCCTCTCCTTTTCGACGATCAGTTGAAGCACAAGTTGGCGTATACCGCCGTCATGAACCCGCTGGATCTGCCTGGCGCCGACCTCTCGACGAGCGTCGTCGCCGATTCAAACACGGTGTTGAGCGGGCATGACGTCTCCTACACAATCACCGTCACGAATAACGAGCACAGTGATAATGCTCTTCCAGCCGACAACGTGTCGCTCGTCGACGCGATCCCGGCGGGGACTGTGTTCAAGTCGCTGTCGGCGCCAACTGGATGGTCTTGTACCACGCCCGCGGTGGGCGGCGGGGGAAGTGTGAATTGCACAGTCGCTTCGCTCCCCGCCGGCGCTTCGGCGCAATTCAATCTGATAGTGACTGTAGCCTGCCCGACGCCTAACAACGCCGAGATTGCCAATTCGGCCACAGTCGCCTCGACTACGCCCGATCCCAATACGGCGCCGAACAACACGGCGTCGGTCAACGTCCTGGTGTCCAATCCGCCGCCGGTTATCTCCGGCCTCTCTGTAGACAAGCCCGTGCTCTGGCCGCCAAATCACAATATGGTACCCGTTAGGCTCAGCTACAACATCAGCGATAATTGTGACGCTGGGCTCACGCCGGTCATCACTATCAGCAGCAATGAACCGGTGAACGGGACCGGCGACGGCAATACTTGTCCCGATTGGCAGGTGATTGACGCGCATCACGTTCTGTTGCGGGCGGAGCGCTCCGGCAATGGCTCGGGACGGATATACACTATTACAGTGACGGTTACCGACTCTGCCGGATCGAGTTCCAGCAGTTCGGTAATTGTCAGAGTGCCGCATTAACTGCTTTGCTAACTAATGTGGCATAAGAAGTGGGACAATTTGTCGAACTTGTCATTACCCGCATTTTTACGCGAAATGGGTGTTTACATTTTCAGCCTGCGGAGCAGGCGGCAGAATAAAGGAATATGTCGCGAGCATACATCGAGCCCGCGAAGCGGGCGGCAGCTTTTTGTTATTCGCTATTTCATCATTATTGAGATTGGGCCAATGGCTGTCGCCCGCATTCGCGGGCTTGTGTGATAAATCGCTGTCGTACCTGGGGTTCCGCGCTACCGCGCTCCACCCCAGGCTTTACTCTGCCGCCCGCATCCGCGGGCTAAGAACGCGTCAAAATCCAGGCAATGACAAGTTTGTCAAACTTGCCATTGCCCATAGTAAACGCAATAAGAAAGCCCATGATCGTTCATGAAAGCTGTCTGCAAACCCCTAGTTCAATCAGGACAGACCAACAAGACAACTATCGGAGGATGATCATGCGTTACTTGGGACTCGCGCTGTTGATTCAGATACTCTCTTTTTCGCAGGCTTCCGGGCAGGCGGCATCTCCGCCTGCCGATGTCTTGCGATCCGCCATCAAGGCTGTCGAGAAGCTGGAATCGAAGGAAGGCTCAAAATAATCGCCGTCGCTGTGCAGGATTCAAGATTGAACGCGGCGGAATTTATCAAGAAGAACCCCAGCTATAAGTTTACTTTTCTGAGCGATCCGGAAATGCCTGATGGCCAGTCACGAGTGAACGTATATTTCGACCTGTCGCTTCTCCCGACGAGCGTATTCGTTGACAGCCAAGGTAAAGTCATTGACCGCTGGGCCGGTTTCGAAAATGAGACCCGGCTCGCGGAGAAAATTCAGCAGTTGATGGAGCGATGAAAACTCTCTTTTTGATCATTTCCCTGATCGCGCTTTTGCCGCCGCTTTCTGTAGCGGCCGAGGACGGTTATCGACTATGGTTGCGCTACGATCCGCTTCCGAAGGAGATGATCGAGGTTTACAGGCTTCGCGTCACTTCCGTCGTCGCGCCAGGCGGCTCCGCGACGATGGAAGCCATTCGCGCCGAACTCACCAATGGTTGCGCGGGCTTGCTCGGTGGTTCTATTTCTCTCGCAGATAAGGTTGAACGCGACGGCGCGATAGTCGTCGGAACGCCGAAGAGTTCTCCTTTGATAACCGGCCTCAAATGGGAACGGCGATTGGCCGAGCTCGGGCCTGAAGGATTCCGCATACGTTCGCTCAAGCTTGGCCCTCACTCCGTGACCGTGATCGCGTCCGCCGGAGAGGTCGGCGCGCTCTACGGCGCTTTCCACTTCCTGCGATTGATGCAGACGCTTCAGCCGATCGACAAACTTGACGTGAGCCAGAGGCCGCGGCTGCAGCGGCGCATGCTCGATCATTGGGACAACCTCGACGGCAGCGTCGAGCGCGGCTATGCGGGGCGGTCGCTGTGGGATTGGCAATCGTTGCCTGAAAAAGTCGATCCGCGTTTGCGCGATTACGCCCGCGCCAACGCGTCAATCGGCGTCAACGGATCAGCGATCAATAACGTCAACGCCAATTCGCGGAGCCTGAGCGCCGAATACCTGCGCAAGGCCGCCGCCATCGCCGACGTCTTTCGCCCGTACGGCGTTCGCGTTTATCTCTCGGCCCGCTTCTCCGCGCCAATCGAACTTGGCGGTTTGAAAACCGCTGATCCGCTCGATCCCGGGGTCGCGGCGTGGTGGAAGAAGAAGGCGGATGAAATCTATGGCGTCATTCCCGATTTCGGCGGTTTCCTGGTCAAAGCCAACAGCGAAGGCCAGCCTGGCCCTCGCACTTATAACCGCAACCACGTTGACGGCGCCAATATGCTGGCCGCCGCTCTCGCCCCGCACGACGGCATCGTCATCTGGCGCGCGTTCGTTTACGACATGAAGGAGGGCTATGACCGCGCCGGGGCGGCTTATGAAAACCTGCAACCCTTCGACGGCAAGTTCGCGCCGAACGTCCTGCTGCAGGTCAAGAACGGGCCGATTGATTTTCAGCCGCGCGAGCCTTTCCATCCGCTCTTCGGCGGAATGCCGAAGACGCAGCTCATGCCCGAACTGCAAATCACACAGGAGTATCTGGGCTTTTCAAATCACCTTGTATTTCTGGCCTCGATGTGGCGTGAGTTCTTCGATTCCGACACATACGCCAAAGGCCCCGGCTCAACCGTTACGAAAGTGGTGGACGGCAGTCTTTATAAACAGCGACTGACGGGCATTGCCGGCGTAGCCAACACCGGATCGGATCGCAATTGGTGCGGCCATCACTTCGCTCAGGCCAACTGGTACGCCTTCGGACGTCTGGCCTGGAACCCTGACCTCGCCTCGCGGCAGATAGCCGAGGAATGGATCAGGATGACGTTCACGCGCGATCAAAAAGCGGTGGATGCGATTGCGCGCGCGATGCTCGAATCGCACGAGGCGCTGGTGGATTACATGACGCCGCTCGGATTGCATCACATTATGTGGGGCGGGCATCATTACGGTCCCGCGCCGTGGTGGGACAAGGAAAAACGCGCCGATTGGAATCCGACCTATTATCACCGCGCTGACGAACGCGGGCTTGGCTTCGACCGAACCAAAACAGGCAGCGATTCCGTGAGCCAATATCATCCGCCCGTGCGCGACCTCTTCTCCAACCTGGCCACTTGCCCGGAGATGTTTCTGGTCTGGTTTCATCATGTCCCGTGGGATCATCGAATGCGTTCGGGACGGATCTTGTGGGATGAGCTGGCGCTGCATTATCAGCGTGGCGTAGATTGGATGCGAGCCACACGCAAGGAGTGGGACGCGCTGGCCGGAGCGATTGACCCGGAACGTCACGCCGCAGTGGCGAAGAAACTGGAGATTCAGGAGCGCGACGCTGTCTATTGGCGCGACGCGTGTCTGACATATTTTCAGACCTTCTCCAAACGCCCTTTGCCCGAAGGCGTTGAGAAGCCGCAGAAGACGCTTGAAGAATACAAGGCGAGAAGTCTTGAGTGGTGAAGCCGCCTTTTGACGATATGAGCAAACTATCTAACAGCGCCAGGGAAGCGGTTGAAATCTTCTGGGCGGCGGACACAGGTTGCCGCCCAGAAGATTTCAACACCGACGCGGTGGATGTCGTCGTACTACCGTCGCGCGAGGGCCGAGAGTACGCGCAATTCTTTCGACGTAAACGACGGCTCCAGATTACATGCTCCGCTTCGATTGTCGATATCGTACGCAACGCCACTCACGATCAGGCTCGGGATGCGATATTTGACGTCGCCTTTGTGGAGCGGGCGTTGACAGGCCGCATTGATCGTGTTCTCGGACCAACTTATCTGGGCTACCTGGACGCGCTCGACTCAGACCGTCAGGACCCGAACGTGCGTCTACTCAGTCGGAATGATATGGGCGCGCTCAATGACCTGCGTGAGAGTGTGACGGCGCAAGATCTGGAATACAGCGGTCTCGATCCAGAGCAACTGATCGTGATCGCGGGTTACTTTATCGACGGGATGCTGGTAAGCGCGGCAGGGTATAAGGTGTGGGGCGGTCAGATCGCGCATATTGGTGTGCTGACCCGTGAAGATGCGCGCGGAGCCGGATATGGGCGGTCGTGTGTGCGAGTAATTGCGGCTCATGCGATCGAGCAGGGATTGATTGCGCAGTATCAGGCGCTCTTTGAGAATAAGCGCTCGTTGGCGATTGCGCGCTCCCTGGGATTTGAAGATTACGCGGCAAGAATATACGTACGCGCGATTGCGCCTTAGCGCCACATGAAAATCACCGACATTAAAGCTACAACTGTCACCGTCCCTCTTGAAGCGCCGCTCCGGCATGCGAACGGCTGCCATTGGGGACGCTTCGTCCGCACCATCGTTGAAATTGAAACCGACGAAGGTTTGATTGGCCTGGGCGAGATGGGCGGCGGAGGCGAATCAGCCGAAGCCGTCTTCCGCGCGATGAAAAGCTATCTGGTAGGCCACGATCCGGCGCGGTTGGAGGAGATGCGATTTCTGATCGCCAATCCGACGGCATCGCTTTACAACAACCGCACGCAGGTTCTGGCGGCGCTCGAATTCGCCTGCCTCGACATCCTGGGGCAGAAATGGGGCGCGCCAGTTTGTGACATCCTCGGCGGTCGTTTGCGTGATCGTGCGCCGTTCGCTTCGTATCTCTTCTTTCGCTACCCGAACCCGAAAGACGGGTCGGGCGAGGTTCGAACCGTCGAGCAACTCGTCGCCCACGCGCGCGAGTTGAAAGAACGATACGGTTTCACATCGCACAAATTGAAGGGCGGCGTCTTCGCGCCGGAGTACGAGCTGGAGTGTTACCACGCGCTCGCCTGCGAATTCGACGGCGACGATCGCTTCCGATTCGACCCGAATGGAGTCTGGGCGACGGAGACCGCGATCTGGTTCGGCCAGCAGATCGATGACATCCGCAACGATTATCTGGAAGACCCGGTCTTCGGAATGGCGGGAATGCGCCGCGTGCGCGAGAAAGTCCGTATGCCGCTGGCCACCAACACGATCGTCGTCAATTTCGAGCAACTCGCCGCCAACGCGCTCGACACGGCGGTGGACGTAATCCTGCTCGATACGACTTTTTGGGGTGGCATCCGTCCCTGCGTCAAAGCGGCGGGAGTCTGCGAGACGTTTCAACTCGGCGTGGCGGTGCATTCGTCGGGCGAGCTTGGCATCCAGCTCGCCACAATGCTGCATCTAGCCGCCGTCATCCCGAATCTCTCGTTCGCAGCCGACGCGCACTATCATCATTTGACTGACGACATCATCGAGGGTGGCAAGTTCAAATACGAGGGCGGCTCCATCGCCGTGCCGACCGCGCCGGGGCTGGGCGTGCGACTTGACCGCGACAAGCTCGCCGAATACAGCGAGCTTTACAAGCGCCTGGGTTCATATCCATACGATCAAGACCCGCTCAGGCCGGGCTGGACGCCGACGATTCCCAATAGCCGCTGGGCTGATCCGAACGACGCGCGGCGGCCTGATAACATTCCCTTTTAGTAAATGAATATCTCATCCACCAAGCCACACGAAGAGACGCTAAGGATTGATTTCATCTTCGTGATTCTTTGTGTGGCTTGGTGGATAGTTTTCTGAGGAGTCCATGAAACATAGTCACCAAGGCTTTACACGCATATCTCTTATTCTGACAGCTCTGTGGCTGGTCGCGCCGCAAGCTAACACGAGCGGACAAGAGTCTTTACCGCCGTATAAGGACCCTTCGCTCCCTATTGAAAAAAGGGTTGACGATCTGGTCTCGCGGATGACTTTGGAAGAGAAAGTTTCGCAGATGATGAACGCCGCCGCGCCCATCGAGCGGCTGGGCGTCCCGGCATACGATTGGTGGAATGAGGCGCTGCACGGCGTGGCGCGCGCCGGTTACGCCACAGTCTTTCCGCAGGCAATCGGCCTGGCCGCGACTTGGGACGAGGAACTCATCCACCGCGTCGCCGACGTAGTTTCTACAGAGGCGCGAGCCAAACATCATGAGTTCATACGGCAGAATGACAGAGGCCGATACAAGGGACTGACCTTCTGGAGTCCGAACATCAACATTTTCCGCGACCCGCGCTGGGGGCGCGGGATGGAGACCTACGGCGAAGATCCATATTTGACTTCGCGCATCGGCGTCGCCTATGTCAAAGGCTTGCAGGGCGACGACCCACGCTATCTGAAGGTCGTCTCCACGGTGAAGCATTTCGCCGTCCACAGCGGCCCTGAGCCTGAACGGCATGGCTTCGACGCCGTCATCAGCGAGCGTGATTTGCAGGAGACCTATCTGCCCGCCTTCCGCGCCACCGTCGTCGAAGGCAAGGCGGCGGGCGTGATGTGCGCCTACAACCGGACCAACGACGAGCCTTGCTGCGCCAACAAGAGGCTTTACGACATTCTGCGCCGAGAATGGGGCTTCAAAGGCCATGTCGTCTCGGACTGCGGCGCGATTGACGACATCTACAAATTCCACCACTTTGCGAAGACAGTGGTTGAAGCTTCCGCCATCTCCGTCAAGGCGGGCACGGACCTCTCTTGCGGCGGCGAGTACAGGGCGCTGGCGCAGGCGGTCAAAAACGGTCTGATCACGGAAGCCGAGATCGATGTATCGCTCAAGCGTCTGATGACCGTGCGATTCCGCCTGGGGATGTTCGATCCGCCGGAGATGGTCGCTTACGCCCGCATCCCGTTTTCAGAGAACGACGCGCCCGCGCACCGTGAGCTTGCGCTCAAGACGGCGCGCGAATCCATCGTGCTGTTGAAGAACGAAAACAACACGCTGCCGCTAGTAGGAAACACCAGGTCCATCGCCGTCATCGGCCCGAACGCGGACGCGCCCGAAGTCCTGCTCGGCAATTACAACGGCCAGCCGACGAAGTCGGTCACGCCGTTGGCGGGGATCAAGGCGAAAGTAGGAACGTCAAAGAAAGTTCTCTACGCGCTGGGCTCGACGTTGACGGGCAGCGTTGGCGCGACCGTGCCGGCTTCGGCCACCCCGGGCGGCTTCAAGGCCGAATATTTCAATAACAAGGAATTGCAGGGCCAGCCTGCGCTCGTCCGAACCGATGAGCAGATCAATTTCGATTGGAGTCGCGGCAGACCGGCGCCGGAAATAAATGAAGACGGTTTCTCTGTTCGCTGGACGGGCAAGCTCACGCCGCCGGAATCAGGGGCTTATCAACTCGGCGCAATGGCCGATGACGGCTTTCGCGTCTATCTTGACGGCCAGCTCCTGGTCGACGCCTGGACGGGCAATCAGGCAAGCCAGATCAGGACCATCATGAAAGACGTGAACCTCGAAGCAGGCCGCTCTTACGACGTGCGCATCGAGTATTATGAAGACATCCGCAACGCGATAGCGAAATTCTTCTGGTCTTTCCCGCAGTTCACCGAAAGGACCTTGGCGGAAGCCGTCAATGTGGCCAAACAAGCGGACGTAGTTATCATGGTGTTGGGGATTTCCCCCGCGCTCGAAGGCGAAGAGATGCCTGTCAAAGTGGAGGGCTTTCGCGGCGGCGACCGCACCGACATCTCTCTGCCGAAAGCCCAGGAAGATTTGCTCAAAGCCGTCTTCAACGCCGTTGGGGCGACCAGGCCGATCGTAGCAGTGTTGCTCAACGGCAGCGCGCTGTCCGTCAATTGGGCTAACGAAAACGTTCCGGCCATTGTAGAAGCCTGGTATCCAGGTGAAGAGGGAGGAACGGCCATCGCCGACGTTTTGTTCGGCGATTACAACCCCGGCGGTAGACTTCCTGTCACCTTCTATAAATCAGTTGATCAACTGCCGCCGTTCGAAGATTACAACATGAGCGGGCGCACTTATCGCTACTTCAAAGGCGATCCGCTCTATCCCTTCGGCTTCGGGCTGAGCTACACGAGCTTCAAGTATGAAAATTTGAAGCTTAGCGCGAAGTCGGTGAAGGCCGGCGAAGGCGTCAAGGTCAGCGTGGATGTGCGGAATAACGGCGACCGAGCCGGCGACGAGGTCGTTCAATTGTACGTGACCGACGCGGCGGCTTCGGTTCCGACGCCGATCCGTTCGCTTGCCGGGATCAAGCGAATCTTTCTCAAGCCGGGCGAAAAGCAGACCGTCTCGTTCACGCTCGGCGCCGAGCGGATGACGGTCATTGACGACAAAGGCAAGCGCGTCGTCGAACCTGGCGAATTCACTGTCAGCGTTGGAGGCAAACAGCCCGGCTTCACGGGACGCGCCGACGCCAAAACGACAAACGTGGTCACTGGCCGTTTCGTCGTCACGGGAAGCGTTACTGCGGTTCCATAACGCAAGTCGGGCGGTACCGTACCACCTGCCAAATATCATCACATTCGGAGTCTCGACATGAGAAGCCCATTCAATTCAAAGACGCTCTATCGAAAAGTCTCTTTCGCACTCATTGGATTCACACTAGCATTGTTACTTGCCGCCGGCGTTTTCGGAATCCGAAGTGGCCGCGCGCAGGAAACGGCGGATTACCGCGACCCTAAACTGCCGGTGGATCAGCGGGTCGCCGACCTGTTGAGCCGAATGACCGTCGAAGAGAAGGTCGCGCAGATCACGACGCTCTGGACCAGGAAGCCGAACCAGAAACCCCATGACTGGTCAATGGCCGACCGGGGCGATTTCTCGCCGGAAGCGGCTGCGCTCGTGATGAAGCACGGCATAGGGCAAATCGCGCGGCAGCGTGAACGGAAGGATGCGCGCCAATCGGCGATCTACGCGAACGCCGTGCAGAAGTGGTTGAAAGAGAATACGCGGCTGGGCATCCCGGCCATGTTTCACGACGAGGCTTTGCACGGACACATGGCGCTGGGCAGTACGAGCTTCCCGACCCCGATTTCGCTGGCATCGAGTTGGGACCCCGATTTGATCAGCAAAATCTTCACAGCGGCCGCGCTGGAGACGCGCATTCGCGGCGGTCATCAAGTGCTCGGCCCGAACCTCGATCTGGCGCGCGACCCGCGCTGGGGCCGGACGGAAGAGACTTACGGGGAAGACCCGTACCTCGCCTCGCGGATGGGCGTGGCCTGCATCAAAGCGCTGCAAGGACCCGGCCCGGCTGTTGACGGCGAACACGTCATGGCGACGGCCAAGCATTTCGCCGCGCACGGCCAGCCCGAAAGCGGCACGAACGTCGGCCCGGCCAATGTTTCAGAGCGCATCCTGCGCGAAATCTTCCTGCCGACTTTCGAGGCCGCTGTGAAAGAAGCGGGCGTCATGAGCGTCATGCCTTCTTACAATGAAATAGACGGCGTCCCTTCGCACGCCAGTCATTTACTGCTTCAAAAGATATTGCGCCAGGAATGGGGGTTCAGAGGCCTGGTCGCCGCGGACTATAACGCGATCGAGCAGTTGCAGACCCTGCATCATGTCGCAGCGGATAGGGCGGGCGCCGCCAAACTCGCGCTCGAAGCGGGCGTGGACATAGAGCTTCCCGACCCTGACTGCTATCCGACGCTTACTCAAATGATCAATGATGGAAAGGTAGCGATGGCCACGCTGGATGGGGCTGTGGGAAGAGTCCTGCGCGCGAAATTCATGCTCGGCCTCTTCGAGAATCCGTACGTTGATCCGGAGCGCGCAGCGAAATTGACAAACAGCAAGGCTCATCAGGACCTCGCGGCCGAAGCCGCGCGCCGCTCCATCACGCTGCTCAAGAATGAAGGCGGCCTGCTGCCGCTCGATCGCGGCAAGTTGAAATCCATTGCGATCATCGGTCCCAATGCGGCGGGAGTCCATCTGGGAGGCTACAGCGACGGCCCGGGGCGCGGCGTCAGCATCCTTGAAGGCGTGCGCAACAAGGCCGGCGAGCAGATCAAAGTCAATTACGCCGAAGGATGCAAGATCACGAAAGAGGGTGGGAACTGGTGGGGCGACAGCTCGCAACTGAATGACGCGGAGAGCGACGCGAAGCTGATCGCCGAAGCGGTCGAAGTCGCCAAAGCGTCCGACGCGGTCCTGCTCGCGGTCGGCGGCAACGAAGACACCAATAAAGAAGGCTGGGCGGACAATCATTTGGGCGACCGCGACAGTTTGGATTTGGTCGGCAGACAGAACGATCTGGTCAAGGCGGTGCTGGAGACGGGCAAGCCTACAGTCGTAATGCTGATTAACAGCGGACCTCTTTCGGTCAACTACATCGCCGAGAAAGTCCCGGCCATCCTCGAAGGCTTCTATCTAGGACAGGAGACCGGAGTCGCGGTGGCCGACGCGCTCTTCGGCGATTACAATCCCGGCGGGAAACTCGCGGTCAGCTTTCCGCGCTCGGTCGGTCAACTGCCGATCGCATACAACCACAAGCCGACGGCGCGGCGCGGCTATCTATTCACCAGCAAGGAGCCGCTCTTCCCGTTCGGCCATGGATTGAGCTATACGACCTTCGAATATTCGAATCTGAAAGTGACGCCGACGCAGATCGGGCCTTCCGGCCGCGCGGAAGTCAGCGTGACCGTCGCAAACACGGGCAAGCGCGCGGGTGATGAGGTCGTTCAACTCTACATACGCGACCTGGTGAGTTCAGTGACTCGCCCCGTAATGGAGTTGAAGGATTTCAAGCGCATCACGCTCGCGCCGGGCGAAAGCAAGACCGTCAACTTCACGATCACTCCCGATAAACTTTCGTTTCTGGATTTGAACATGAACCGCATAGTCGAGCCTGGCTGGTTCGACATTATGGTAGGAACGAGTTCAGTTAAGTATCAGAAGGCGAAACTTGAAGTGGTCGCCAGGTAAATGGATGTACACATCTTCAGCCTGCCGCAGCAGGCGGCAGAATAGAGCCTGGGGTGGAGCGCGCGTCAGCGCGGAACCCCAGGAATATGTCATAAGCGCGCATCAAGCCCGCGAAACGGGCGGCAGTTTTTCGTTATTCGCCATTTCATCATCATTGAGATTGGGCCAATGACTGCCGCCCGCTTCGCGGGCTTGTACGATAAATCCTGATCGTACCTGGGGCTGCGGCTGCGCTCCGCCCCAGGCTTTACTCTGCCGCCCGCTATCGCGGGCTAAGACACAACATACGCAGTTTGAGCGCGCGCTCGGCGAGCTTGAATGCCGCATTACATTGTCGTTCGTATCAGGCATAGAAACGGTCTGATCAGTCCCGTAACTGCGGTACGGAAAATTTATCGCGGGGAGGAGGTAAAACGAATGTACTCGGTTGACGAAAAAGATCATGTCGTCCCAATTAAAGACATTCCCCAATCGTCTGTTGGCGCGCCAATTCCCGTCGTTCTGAGCGATGAGTTCGTTACTGTTGTCGCCTTCTATTTGCAAAAAACATCTGATGACTGGGACGGAACTTCTATTCGCATAGTCAGTAAGGAAACTGAAGGCGAACCTCTTGCGCTGGTCAGATTCTCGTGTTGTTACGCTTCAATGTTCGGGCCTCCAAACGACGAAGCCTTCGCGGGGCATCCGCTGGCGGACCGTGGCTTGGGACCTTATGGGGCCTATGTCGTTGAAAACTCGTCGTGGATTCGGCGGCTCGAACAAATGAACTCAATACATCCAAGTCACAAACCCAGAAGATTCTGGGAGCGCAACCATTATGTGCTGTCATTTCACGACTCAACTTTCGAGTGTGTGGCGGATGACTATAAAGTCGAGTTACACTGGAGTTCGCTCAAAAAGATTCTGCCTCGAATGATGGAAATACTTCACTGAACCGGCGCCAGACTTGTCATTGATAATGATAAAGATCGCGGCGCGAGGGTAGGGCAAACTGGCAGTTTGCCTTGCTCTCTTCAATGACGTCTTTCGAGAATACTTGGCAAACTGACAGTTTGCCCTACCTTTTCTGAGGAGCCACCGAAACATTGAGCAGATTATCTTCATTCATCGCTGAACTGGAAAAAGCGGAGCGGAGTCTGTCGCGTCGCGATCAACAGTTGCGGGGCCTGATCAAGCGTCACGGGCCTTGTCGCATTCGCCCGCACAACCGGCATTTCGAGACTCTTGTCCAAGCCATCATCTCTCAGCAATTGTCGACAAAAGCGGCGGACACGATTTGCAACCGCTTCAAATCGATCTACTCGTCCGACCGCTTCCCGGAGCCGGAGCGGATTCTGCAGACCCCGAACGAAGCGCTGCGCGCGACGGGGATGTCGAACGGCAAGGTCTCATTCATCAAAGACATCGCCGCCCAGACGCAAGACGGCGCGCTCAAATTCAACCGCATCGCGAAGATGAGCGATGATGAGGTGATTGCGATGCTCACACAGGTCAAGGGCATCGGCGTATGGACGGCGCACATGTTTTTGATCTCTTCGCTCGGCCGTATGGATGTGCTGCCGGTCGGCGATCTGGGCATCAGGCGCGCAGTGGAGCGACTTTATGGATTCGATCATCTCCCGACCGCCGCCGAGATCGAACAGGTCGCCGAAGAGCGCGGCTGGAGGCCATATTGCTCCATCGCCTCGTGGTTTCTGTGGCGATATTGGGAAGATAAATAATGAGAATCAACCACGAAGAGACGAAGAGCGCGAAGATTTTTTTCTGTTCATTCTTCGCGCTCTTCGTTTCTTCGTAGTTGATTCTGGTTTCAGGTTTTAGTTTTGCAAAAGCCTTGTCGCCGCGTTACTTCCCGCTTTTTGGAATTTGCCTTTTCCCGTTCGATTCTCTATCCTCGCAATTTATGGGCAATACACTGGCTAACGCCATTGTTCGAAATATTCGCACGTATGTCGTTGAACATTCGTAATTTCTCAATCATCGCGCACATCGACCACGGCAAGACGACGCTTTCGGATCGGCTGTTGGAAAAGACAGGCGCGCTCGAATCGCGCGAAATGTCGGAGCAGGTGTTGGACGCGATGGATTTGGAGCGTGAGCGCGGCATTACTATTAAGGCTCACGCGGTTCGCCTGAATTACAAAGCCAAAGACGGGCAGGATTACATCCTCAATCTAATCGACACGCCCGGGCACGTCGATTTCTCTTACGAAGTTTCGCGCAGTCTTTCGGCCTGCGAGGGCGCGCTGCTCATCGTGGACGCGAGCCAGGGCGTCGAGGCGCAAACGCTCGCCAACGCCTATCTTGCCGTTGATAACGACCTCCAGTTGATTCCGGTCATCAACAAGATCGACCTGCCGGGGGCCGATCCCGAAAAAGTCAAAGAGCAGATCGAAAACATCGTCGGCATCGGGACGGACAACGCCGTGATGGCTTCGGCCAAAGAGGGAATAGGCGTTGATGAGATCATGGAGGCCATCGTCCGCGAGATTCCGCCGCCGCAAGGGTCGGCGCAATCGCCGCTCAAGGCGTTGATCTTCGATTCGTGGTTCGACGCTTATCGCGGCGTGATCGTCATGGTTCGCATGATCGACGGCGAATTGCGCAAAGGCATGAAGATCCGCCTGATGGCCAAGGGGCGCGATTACGAGGTCGAAGATCTGGGAGTGCTGACGCCGAAGCCCCGCCAGATCGACCGCCTGGGCGCGGGCGAGGTCGGCTTCATTGTAGCGAACATCAAGACCGTGGCCGACGTGAGCATCGGTGACACCATCACCGAAGCCGCACGCCCGACGACCGAACCGTTCCCCGGATTCCAGGAGATCAAGCCGATGGTCTTCGCCGGAGTCTATCCGGTCGAGCCGAACCAGTACGAAGAGCTGCGTGACGCGCTCGAAAAGCTGCGATTGAACGACTCGTCGTTTTTCTTCGAGCCGGAAGTCTCGACGGCGCTGGGGTTCGGATTCCGCTGCGGCTTTCTGGGCCTCCTGCACATGGAGATAGTGCAGGAGCGGCTCGAACGAGAGTTCAACGTCGACCTGATCACGACCGCGCCCGGCGTGCGTTACCGCGTGACCGACGTTCGCGGCGAGGTTCACGACATTGACAACCCTTCGAAGATGCCGCCGTCGGGCGACATAGCCCTCATCGAAGAGCCGATCATCCAGGCGATGATCATGACCAACGACGAATTCCTCGGAAACATACTCGCGCTGCTTGAAGAGAAGCGCGGCGTGCAAAAAGGCTTCGACTACATCACACCGACGCGCGTGCTGCTGACCTACGACGTCCCGCTCAACGAGATCGTGCTCGACTTCTTCGACAGGCTGAAATCGGTCTCGCGCGGTTACGCCTCGCTCGATTATCACCTGGCGGGTTACCGAGAATCCGACCTGGTGAAGCTTGACGTGCTTGTCGCGGGCGACCCCGTAGACGCGCTCTCGCTGATCGTGCACAAAGACGCCGCCTACACGCGCGGACGCTCGCTGGTCGAACGGATGCGCAAGCTCATTCCACGGCAATTATTCGAGGTGCCGATCCAGGCCGCCATCGGCTCGCGCGTCATCGCCCGCGAGACGATTAAGGCGATGGGCAAAAACGTTCTGGCAAAATGCTACGGCGGCGACATCACGCGCAAGCGCAAACTGCTCGAAAAGCAGAAAGAGGGCAAGAAGCGCATGAAGCGCGTCGGCAAGGTCGAAATTCCGCAGGAAGCTTTTCTGGCCGTGCTCAAGGTCAACGACTGACGAAAATGAGTAGTGGGTAGTGGGCAGTGAACAGGTCAAAGCCGCCCACTGCTCACTACCCACTGCCCGCTGCCCACTGTTCACCATTGTCTGAGGAGAATGAATGCCTGAAGCTTTTGATGTCACAGTTATCGGCGCGGGGCCTGGAGGTTATGTGGCGGCCATCCGGGCCGCGCAGGTTGGCTTGAAAACAGCGATCATCGAAAAAGATAAAGACCTCGGCGGCACGTGTCTGTTGCGGGGCTGTATCCCAACCAAAGAACTGCTCCATGCCGCCCACGTTTACGATCTGGTCAACGATCCCACCGAATTCGGCGTCAGCGTCGAAGGCTTCAAATTGCATTTCGACAAGGTCATGGCCCGCAAGAACAGGGTTGTCAGCAAGCTTTCCAAGGGCGTTGATTTTCTGATGCGGAAGAACAAGATCACCGTCTTCAAAGGGGCCGGGAGGTTCGAAGGCAGAGGCCACGTGACGGTGAGAGATTCAGCCGGCCTGACGCGCGAGATTCCCACCAAAAACGTGATCATCGCCACCGGGTCGGCGCCGCGTTTGCTCCCCGGATTGGAGATCAAGTCCCCGCGCGTTGTGACCAGCGACGAACTTCTCGATTTCGACCACGTGCCGAAATCGATGATCGTGTTGGGCGCGGGCGCGGTCGGCGTCGAATTCGCGTCGGTCTTCAAACGGTTCAGCACGGACGTGACGATCATCGAGATGCTGGACCGGCTCGTGCCGATTGAAGACGAAGAGACATCCGCCGAGTTGCAGCGGGCGTTCCGCAGGCGCGGCATCACCTCGCTCGTCAACACGCGCTTCGAGTCGGCCAAAGTCAACGAAAACGGGGTCGAGGTGACTTACACCGGCGCCGACGGCAAGCGGGGAACGATCAGCGCCGAGACTCTGCTTGTGGCCGTGGGCCGCCGCCCGTACACCGACGGCCTCGGCCTTGAGAACACGAGATGCGAAGTCGATCGCGGCTTCATCAAAGTCGACGAGTATATGCGCGCGGCCGAGCCGAACGTCTACGCCATTGGCGACGTCGTCCCGACGCCATTATTGGCGCATGTGGCGTCGAAGGAAGGCTGCCTGGCCGCCGAACACATCGCGAGGCGCAACCCGCATCCAATTAATTACGACCGCGTGCCCAATTGCACTTACTGCGAACCCGAAATCGGCAGCGTGGGTCTGAGCGAAGCGAAGGCCAAAGAGCGCGGCTATCAGATCAAGGTCGGCAAGTTTCCGTTCTCGGCCCTCGGCAAGGCGATGATCCTGGGCGAGACCGAAGGCTTCGTCAAAGTCGTCACAGACGCCAAATATGACGAGGTGCTCGGCGTTCATATCATCGGCCCTCACGCCACAGACCTGCTGGCCGAAGCCTGCGTGGCGATGGGGCTTGAGGCCACGGCTGAAGAACTGGGAAATATAATGCATGCGCATCCGACGCTATCGGAAGCGGTGATGGAAGCCGCCGAGGCGACGCATGGCATGGCGACGAGCATTTAGCCGATGTTTTGCGCGAAGGAAGTAAAAGTGATCTCGCTGCTCTGGTTTTAATGAAGCGATATTTCGAAATAGGAGAAGATGAATGGCCACAGATGTTTTAATGCCTCAGATGGGCGAGTCCATTACTGAGGGAACAGTCGTTAAATGGTTGAAGAAGGTCGGCGAAACAGTGCAGCGCGACGAGCCGCTGTTGGAGATTTCGACCGACAAGGTTGACGCCGAAATCCCGGCGCCTGCGGCTGGCGTGGTGACCGAGATTCTAGCGAAAGAGGGCGACACGGTCGCGATCAATTCCGTGCTCGCGCGGTTAGGGGAAGCTGGCGAAGCTGGCGCGGGCGTATCCGCCGCCGCCGCCGCCGCCGCGCCTGCGCCGGTGGCGGCCGAAGCCGTCGCCGCCCGCGAAGCGCCTCGCCAGATCGAAGCGCCGCCTGCGCAGGCCGACGGGGATTCGAGACCATTGCCGTCGCAAGCGCCTGCGCCGCCACAACCGCAAGCCGCGCCGCCCCAACCTCCGCCACAGGCGCGAGCCATGCCCGCGGTGGCTCCGGCTCCGTCAACTCTAGAGGCCGTCGGGAAAGCGCGGTCGTCGCCGCTGGTGCGCAACATCGCGCGCGAACACAGCGTCAATCTCGATGAGGTTCCTGGCACCGGCCTGGGCGGGCGCGTCACAAAAGACGACATTCTCAGTTTCTTAGAACAGCGCAAGGGCGCGCCTGCGGCCGCTCCAGCAACCGCTCCGGCAGTCGCCCCAGCTCCTGCGCCTGCGCCAATCGCCCCCGCTCCGGCAGTCGCTCCCGCCGCTCCGGCCGTTCCCGCGTTCGCGGCCGGCGACCGCGTGACCATCGAGGCGATGAGCAACATGCGACGCAGAATCGCTGAGAACATGCTCAACAGCCGGCGCGTTTCGGCGCACGTCACCACCATCTTCGAGATCGATTTCACGAACATCGCCCGGCTGCGCGAGCGCGTCAAGAAGCAGTTCGAGGCGCAGAACGGCGTGAAGCTGACCTATTTGCCCTTCGTCATCAAGGCCACGATTGACGCGCTCAAGGCGCTTCCGGTGGTCAACTCTTCGGTCGAAGGCGAGAACATCGTCTACAAACACGATTACAATATCGGTATCGCCGTCGCGCTCGACTGGGGCTTGATCGTGCCGGTCATCAAACATGCCGACGCGCTGAGTCTGACGGGACTGGCGCGTGCTTCGCAAGACCTGGCCAATCGCGCGCGCAGCAAACAACTCAAGCCGGATGAGGTCTCCGGCGGAACCTTCTCGATCACCAACTTCGGGCTCTTCGGCGGATATACGGCCGCGCCGATCATCAACCAGCCGCAGGTGGCCATCCTCGGACTCGGCGGCGTTCACAAGAAGCCATGGGTGGTAGAGACCGATGACGGCGACGCGATCGCGATCCGCCACATCGCCGCGGTCAGCCTCTCGTTCGATCACCGTGTGATTGACGGCGCGGTGGCTGACCATTTCCTGGCCAACATCAAGAAGACTATTGAGACGACCGACTTTTCGGCGTTGTTATAAAACCGAGGGCGGCGGGGCGTAAGCTGCTCGCGCCGCTCGGTCTCGCTCAATGGCTTTCGACCATTGCTCTATTTTCAAAACGAAGCCGATCTGCAAGACTGGCTCGCGCGCAATGTTAAATGAGAAATTGTGAGACGCGCATTTTAGGCTTGACCCCTTATGCCGACGCCCTCGTTTTGCAAGAAGAGCTTGTCGCGCGACGCAAGCGCGACGAAATACCTGATCAATTTTTACTGCTCGAACACCCGCACGTCATCACGTTGGGGCGAGCGGCCAATCGCGCGAATGTTCTGGCCGACGACGCGACGCGCGCGCGATTGGGCGTCGAGCTTTTCGAAACCGGGCGCGGTGGCGATGTGACATACCACGGCCCGGGCCAGTTGGTCGGTTATCCGATCGTCAAGCTGCCGCCAGGGCGCCAGGACATTCGCCGTTACGTGCGCGACATTCAGGAGGTGTTGATCCGCGCGGCGCGAGATTTCGGTGTGGAGGCGGAGGCGCGCGGCGGCGATTTCGTGGGCGTCTGGGTAGGCGCCGAAAAACTCGCGGCGATAGGCGTCCGCGTCTCGCGGTGGGTGACAATGCATGGGTTCGCGTTTAACGTCGCCACTGATTTGAATTACTTTCAATTGATCATTCCGTGCGGCATTCGCGGTCACGGAGTGACTTCGCTGCAAAAATTGCTTGGCCATCCTGTCGAAATGAGCGCCGTGGTTGAAAGCGTCACGCGCCATTTCGGCGAAGTGTTCAATAGTGAGACAGTGGTTGGCGTCTAGTAGCCGGTTCTTGGCGCCGCCGATTCGCCGACTACTAGGCGCCAACATCCAACGACCAACAAGCATGAAAAAATTCCGCCTTTCCCTTACGACGCAAATCTTCGTCGGACTCGCCCTGGGCGTTATCGTGGGCGCGCTGATTCACCGTCTCGACGCCGACCCGGTTCACAAAGCGGAGGCCATTCAGTGGGTGCGGGTGCTCAGTCGCGTTTTTCTGAGCCTGATTAAGGTCATCATCGCGCCGTTGATCTTTTCGACGCTGGTTGTGGGAATCGCGGGCGCGGGCAGCCTCCGTGAGGTCGGGCGCATCGGCTTGAAAGCCATCGTCTATTTCGAGGTCGTCACTACGCTGGCTCTCTTCATCGGCCTCGGCGCTGTCAATCTGACCAAGCCCGGCCTGGGCGTGAATCTACCAGCGCAGCAGAGCGAGGAAGCTAAACAGATCGCCGCGAACGCGAGCAAAATGACGCCGCAGGACCACATCGTCAATATCTTCCCGACCAGTCTGATCAAATCAATGGCCGAAAACGACGTGCTGCAGATCGTCGTCTTCAGTCTGATCTTCGCCATCGGTGTGGCGTCAATCGGGGAGAAGGGAAGGCCGATGTTGGCCTTCTGCGAATCGCTCTCGGAGACGATGTTCAAATTCACGAACTACGTGATGAAGTTCGCGCCTTACGGCGTCGGCGCGGCGATGGCGGTGACGGTGGGAAGCAAGGGGCTGACGGTTCTGAAAAACCTCGCGTTGTTGATTCTGACCCTTTACGGCTCGCTGATTGTGTTCGTCGTCATCGTTCTCGGGGTGGTTGCCATTATCATTCGACTGCCGCTGCGCCGATTCATCAACCTGGTCAAGGAACCGGCGCTGCTCGCCTTCACTACCACGTCGAGCGAGTCGGCGTTTCCGAAGGCGCTGGAGAACATGGAGCGGCTGGGCGTGCCGCGCCGCATCGTCAGCTTCGTTCTTCCGATGGGCTACAGCTTTAACCTGGACGGCTCGACGCTTTACTTGTCGCTTGCGGCTGTGTTTGTGGCCCAGATGTCGAATATCCATCTTTCATTGGGGCAGCAACTGCTGATAGTCCTAACGCTGATGCTTTCGACCAAGGGCGTCGCCGCCGTGCCACGAGCCTCTCTGGTCGTGCTGGCCGGTACGCTGGCGCAATTCGGATTGCCGCTCGAAGGCATCGCCGTGATCCTTGGCGTCGATGAGTTGATGGACATGGCGCGCACGGCTACAAACGTGATCGGAAATTGCATGGCCACGGCCGTCGTCGCGCGATGGGAAGGCGAGTTCAACGACAAGGGCAACGAGATCGTCGAGCCGGTCGCCGCGACCGCCGCGCCACATCATTAGCGGCCTGCTATAATACTATCGTTATGAGATCACTGAGAGACAAGTTGCCGAAGCCTGAATGGTTGAAGATCAGGCTCAATATGGGCGAAGACTTTCTGGAAGTGCGGCGGACGCTCAACGGCCTCGATCTGCACACCGTCTGCCAGGAGGCGCGCTGCCCGAACATTTACGAATGCTGGTCGAATCGCACGGCGACTTTTATGATCGCCGGCGACGTTTGCACGCGCCGCTGCGGATTCTGCGCAGTCAGCAAAGGCGAGCCGAAGCCGCTCGACGCCAATGAGCCGGCTCATGTCGCCGAAGCCGTGCGCAAACTGAATTTGCGACACGCGGTTATCACCGGCGTCAATCGCGACGACAAGAGCGATGGCGGGGCAGAGCACTGGGCCGCGACGATTCGCGCGGTTCGCGATCTCAACCCTGATTGCAAGGTCGAAGTTCTGATCCCGGACTTTGAGGGCAATGACGACGCGCTCGACGTCGTTCTCGACGCGCTACCGGACGTGCTCAACCACAACACCGAGACCGTCCCGCGCCTTTATCACCGCGTCCGCCCCTACGCCCGATACCACGAATGGACAATGAAGTTGCTCGCGCGAGCCGCCGCAGCGCGCGACCGCGAACGGCGCGGGATGCTGACCAAATCCGGTATCATGGTCGGCCTCGGCGAGACGACCGAGGAGATCCTCGAAACGATGCGCGACCTGCGGGCGGTAGATTGCGATGTTTTGACAGTCGGACAATACCTGCAACCAGCCGAACGCCGGCTGCCGGTCGAGAAATATTACACGCCGGCGGAGTTCGCCGAATTCAAGCGCATCGGACTGGAGATGGGGTTCCGCTACGTCGAATCAGGCCCGCTCGTACGATCCAGCTATCATGCGCATGAACATAAGCCTGAGAACGCGCAAAGAATCAGCGAGGCGCTTTTTGTCGAACAGGAATCCGTTCAAACTGATCGTCGTGAGTTGCGCGTACTGAACAATTTCAATCCCGCGCCTGTCGCCGGGCAGTGACTGAATAGGCTAAGGATTTGGTAAAAACCACGAAGAAATAAGAACAGATTCAATCTTCTTATTTCTTCGTGGTCTTCGTTTCTTCGTGGTCTTTACCTCTTAGCGCAGCCCGTAAATCTTCACTCTGAATTCGCCGTTGCCGCCTGAAGGGCCTTCGGGCGCGCGGCGGGCGAAGGCCCCTGCCTCGGCGCAGATCATCGGCACGCCGCCGCGGGCCGTCGGCAACCCGTAATGCTGATTGGTGAATATCGCTTTCAGGCGCGGATTATGCGGGGCGGAGACGCCGTAGCGCATAGAAATGATCGGCAGCTCGATCGGCTGCGCCGGGTTGACGAATTCGACGCTGTCGTCATAGATGTTGATCCGCGCCCCTCGGGCGCGCTCGCTCCAGTCACGGTGGACGATCGAGTTGGTCAGAGCTTCGATGATCGCCCCGCGATGATAACCGGCGCGGCTTTGCAGGAAGGTGTCTTTCTCGATCTTCTGCTCCCTGGTTTTGCGCGATGGGCGGGCGTCCCACAGGTCGATGTACCGGCCGACGAAGCTCAAGACGCCGTCGAAGAGTCGGAAGAGGTTCCCTTGCAGAATTGATTGCTCAATAACCGGCGCGTTGTGGTCGTCGCCGCTATATCGTGAGATTCGCAGATTGGCTTGCGGCGCCAGATCGGCCACGCGGTCGTTCAACCCGAATAACAACAGACCCCCCACCGTAAGGAACAACTCGTCTTCGATCTTCACGGCCAACCCCATATCGCGCAAAACTGAATCTGTCGGAAAGCCTTTTGTCGATTCGCCCCAGTAACCTGGATTGACGCCGCGCACGTAGCTCCAGAAGAGCGATTCGTCAATGTCGCTCTCGATCTCGGCGTCGAAGACCGGAACCTGCTCGAAGCCCGTCAGTCGCGACTCGCGCATGAGAAGCGAAAGCTCTTCGCGCGTAGCCTCGCGCTTCGTCGAGCCTTCTCGGATGTAAAAGCGGTCGTCGAGCGTGCGGTGCGGTCGGTTGTCTGCGTACACTTCCAGAATGACTACGCGACGTCCGCTGTCAAAAGCGACCTTGTTGATGTAAGGGAAGACCGGCGGTTGAATGTGATTGGCGCAGATGTCGCGCAACTCCGTCTCGACAGCTTCCGGGTCTTCCACGCCCTCGACGCGCAACTGGTCGTTGACTCCGAAAACCATTGCGCCGCCCGCGGTGTTGGCCAGCGCGATGATCTCGGCGGTCAATTTTTCGACGTTGCTGAAGCGGACTTTAAGTTCCAGGAACGTGTCTTCACCGCCGCGCACCATTCGCACCAGCTCACCACGTGAAGTCATGGGAGCAGGCAGGTCGACCTGGTATGCGTGGTAAGACCTTTCTGAGCCGGGCGCCTGGCGAGGGCGCCGATAGACGTTGTTCCGTTTGCGTGCCATTACTTTGGCGGCGAAATTTCGCGCGCGGGGATGATGAATGTCAGTGAACCGGCGGGGGCCAGGCAACATCGCATGAGCGGCCGTCAGGTGGATTTGGCCTTATCTTTCTTCTCATCCTCGGCTTCGGATTCGGACATTCCTTGCTTGAAATTGCGAATGCTTTCGCCCATGCCTTTGGCGAGCTGAGGCAGACGATTTGCGCCAAAGAGTAAGAGTATTACAAGAAGAATGATTACCCACTCGATACCGCCAGGCAGCCCTAGTAAAAGTATGATGTTCATGGAAATCTCCTTGAAGTTGGATTCGAGGGGCATTGTAGCTTTGCGCTTGCGGGAGTGTCAATCTGGCGCTTCCTTGATGTCGCGCAGCTTCCGATGCTATATTGCGCGCCAGGTTAAATCGTCAGTATTATCAATAGTTCAATGCGCAAGCGGAGGCTTGCGCTCAATTTTCTCCGGGGTGGTCGTGGCGCCCCGAAAGCTTATTACCGAATCTTATTGTATTGGAGGATAGAGTCATGGCAGAAAATCAAGGTGGCGGCGGTGTGGATAAACTGGTCTACTTTCTGGTCGGCGCCGGCATCGGCGCGATCACCGCGTTGCTCTTCGCCCCGAAATCGGGCAGCGAGCTTCGTTCGGAGCTAGCCGACGCGACACGCAAGGGGCTTGATATCGCCCGAGACACCGGACGCGAGATCGGCGAACGCGCCAGCGACTATTACCAGACCGGCGTCGAACGCGCGGCTGATCTGACCACGCGAGGAAAAGAGGCGGTCAACGATTTGACCGACCGCGGCAAAGATATAATCAGTCGTCAAAAGGGCCAATTCACCGCAGCCATCGAAGCCGGCAAGCAGGGCTACCGCGAAGCCAAAAAGGCCGATCAAAGCAAGACCAGCGCGGCGGTCGAGGAAAGTTAATTTATTGGTGGTTGGCGCATGAGTGGTTGGTGATTGGTGATTGAATGTATAGGCATTGATTAGCGACCAACCACTCATGCGCCAACCACCAACCACCATTTCAGGGAGTGAGCAGTGGAAAGCGCTTTACTTTATATCATCGCCATAGGGATCGCTGTGTTGCTGGTCGTTCAGGCGGGTGTCTTCGTCGGACTTTACCTTCTGGCCAAACGGGTGGTCGCCGTCATCGAACGAACGGGCGAGCTTCAGGCACGCGCCGAATACCTGCTCAACAACACCGAGCCGGTCTTGAAGATGGCGCACGGCGTGATGGCCGAACTGAAGGAGGCCGGGGGCTATTTCTCGCAGGGGGCGCAGCACCTTTCAGCCATCGCCGAGATGGCCAAAGATGAAGTCGCCGAAGTCAAACATCTGCTCGGAGACACGACGGCCATCGCCCGCCGCGAAGTCGAACGCGCCCGCGAAAAAATGGACAAAGTGCAGGACACGCTCGCATCCGCGACCGATCAGTTCGCGCGCGCCACGGCCATGGTGCAACAAAGCGTGCTCGAACCATCGCGAGAATTCTCATATGTGATGTTCGGCTTGCGTCGCGCAATCGAGGTCCTGTTCACCGGCCGCCGCCTGCCGGTCAATCGCGCCTATCAGGACGAGGAATTATTCATCTGATTGATAGTTTGATCTTTGACAAAGAGGCTCACGTAACGGCCGTTGCGTGAGCCTCTTGTCATTTATCGCCCCGCTTCTTCATCGTATTGCCTGATTCCGTTTTTTTTCGATATCACATCACAAACATGGAGCAAAGCGGCCCAGGTTACCCTACATTTTCTGAGCGGCTTTCATGTCGCGTTGCGACGCCCTGAAAGAATGAAAATCACCCCTGGGTACGCGTCGCTTCCAGCGCGCAGGCTCGGGCGTTAGACGTATTGATCGTAATCGAACACCCCCGAAGTCGCCATACTTGTGTTGAGCGATTATTGCTTGGGAGCAGGCGCATCAGGCCCCAAGCGCGCTGCGGGACTCCAATAGGTCTTCCCGACTAAGCCTGCGCGCTGGAAGCGACGCGTACCCAGGGCTATTTGGAGGAGCCTTTTATGCGCCGATCTCACATTGCAACAATTTTGCTCACCTGTTTTTTCTCGCTGACAGCCAGATCGCCTTCTTTCGTCTTTGCCCAACAGCCGCCCCAGGCGTCTGAAAAGGAGCGAGGGGTCGAGCTTTATCGCAAGGGCGACTTCAATGAGGCGGTGAAAGCGCTCAGAGAAGCCTTGAAGAAACAGGCGAGCGATTCTGACGCCTGGTACTATCTCGGCTTATCGTTGCATCGCGCCGGCAAGGTCGAAGATGCCCGCAAAGCGTTTGAGAAGACAGTATCGTTGAGGCGGGATTTCGCCCCGGGTTATGCGGCGATGGCGTATATGCAGTTGCTTGTCAATGACAACAAGAGGGCGATAGAGAACGCCGAGAAGGCGTTGGCGCTCGATCCGAAGAACTTGGATTCGCTTTACATAGCCGGCACGGCCCGTTTGAGAGAAGGCGCGGGCGCGGAAGCCCTGGCCAGGGCAGAGGAGGCTTTGAAGGTCAAACCCGATCATCCGCAGGCGTTGATTCTGAAGACTCAGGCCCTCCTGAATATGTTTGCCAAGTGGCCGGCTAAAGCGGGCGCAAAGACGGACCAGCGTGAGGATGACAAGCCATCCGACGACGCCGCCGGCGAAGCGAAAAGGCGCTCCCATTATTCTCTGCTTAAATCGGCTTCAGAAAGCCTCGAAGCCTACCTGAAGCTCGGAGCGGAAAACTCCGATCAGGATTCGTTGGATTCGTTGCGCGAACAATTGGAGGAATTGCGGTTTTATGCGCGGAGGGCGGACGACGCAGGATCGAATGATTCCGAAGCCCCAATGACCGCCGCTCTGAGGCCGACGATCCTTTATAGAGAGAGGGCCCATTACACGGACGCCGCGCTCGACGCCAGAGTCCGGGGAACTATAATCCTCATGGTCGTCTTCGCGGACGACGGCGTCCTCAAACATATATTGGTTATTCAGGGGTTGAGCCATGGATTAACTGAGGAGGCTGTCAAAGCCGCGCGCAAGATCAGATTTACTCCCGCAATGAGAGATGGCAAACCAATATCCGTTTTCGGCCGCCTTGAATTCACTTTCAACTAGCGATGGAACCTAAAACCCAAGGCCTGATAAAGTTTCCCTTCACCTGCGCGACCAGGAGTGATGGGAGGAAACTTCATCAGGTCTTCGGTTGTAGGGAGTCAATAAAAGTCCCAGCTTTTCAAAAGCGCCGCGCTTTTTTATAGCCGGTCTTTACGGTATCATCGGACTTTATTTCAATGGCCCCTGAAGACCGCACGCTACACCAACAAGGCTGCAAGCAGAATTATGGAGACAGAAGCGAAAGTAGACCTCAAAACCACAATCAACCTTCCCGACACCCCTTTTCCTCTTAAAGGCAATCTGGCCCAGAACGAACCAGCTCGATTGAAGAAATGGGAAGAGATGGACATTTATGAGCGGCTGCGCGAAGCTCGCGCGGGCCGCCCGCTTTACGTGCTGCACGACGGCCCGCCATACGCCAACGGACTCGTTCATCTGGGAACCGCGCTCAACAAAATTCTCAAAGATTTCTGCATCAAGTCGCGTTCGATGATGGGTCATTGGACGCCATACATTCCCGGGTGGGATTGTCACGGGCTGCCGATCGAAATTCAGGTCGATAAGGCCCTTGGCGCGAAAAAGGGGCAGATGAGCAAGCTCGAAATCCGCCGCGCCGCCCGCAAACATGCCGAAAAATTCCTGGCGCTACAGCGCCAAGATTTCAAACGCCTGGGCATCTTCGGCGAGTGGGAAAACCCTTATATGACGATGGACCCGAAATACCAGGCGACCATCGTCCGCGTCTTCGGCAAATTCGTCGAGGAAGGTTCGATCTACAAAGGATTGCGCCCGGTGCACTGGTGCATCAAAGACCAGACGGCGCTCGCCGAGGCCGAGGTCGAATACGAAGATCACACCAGCCCATCTGTTTACGTGAAGTTTCCGTTTCCCGACGCCGCCAGGGCTGATCGCGCGCTCGAAGGGCGCAATGTAAGCATCGTCATCTGGACGACCACGCCGTGGACGCTGCCCGCCAACCTGGGCGTCGCTTTCAATCCGTCGTTCGAATACAGCGCGGTCGAGGTCGGCGACGAGATCTTCGTCGTCGCGAGCGGTTTGCTGGAACAGGTTTCCGAAAAGCTCGGTTGGGGTAAACCCAAAGTCGTCGCGACGATCGGCGGCGAAAAGTTCGACCGGCTGAAGGCCCGGCACCCGTTCATCAATCGCGACAGCCTGTTGATGCTTGGCGATCACGTCACGCTCGAAGCTGGCACTGGCGCGGTTCACACTGCGCCGGGCCACGGCTACGACGACTACGTCATCGGCAAACAATACGGCCTCGAAATCTACAACCCAGTGGACAATCGCGGGGTCTTCATGAAAGACGTAGAGCATTTTGCGGGCGAGCAGGTCTTCGAGGCCAACCCGAAGATCGTCGAGTTCATGCGCGAGAAGGGAGTCTTGCTGCATGAAGAGAAATATCAGCACCAATACCCGCATTGCTGGCGCTGCCACAAGCCGGTGATCTTTCGCGCCACGCCGCAATGGTTCATCTCGATGACGGCGACCAGCTTGAACGACCGCGCGATCGCCGCATGCGATAAGGTTGAGTGGGTACCGGAATGGGGCAATGAGCGGATGAAGAATATGTTCAGGGATCGCCCCGACTGGTGCATCTCGCGCCAGCGCGTGTGGGGGGTGCCGATCACCGTCTTCTATTGCGAGGATTGCGGAGAGTCGCTGGTCGATCCGAAAGTGATCGAATACGTCGCCCAGGTCTTCGAGAGAGAGTCCGCCGACGCCTGGTACGAGCGCGAGGCTTCTGAGCTGGTTCCACCCGGAACGAGATGCGGCTGCGGGTCGAGCAAGTTGAGCAAGGAGATGGATATTCTGGACGTGTGGCTCGATTCGGGATCGAGTTCGATAGCCGTGCTCGAACCGCGCGGATTGCCTTACCCGGCGGACGTCTATCTGGAAGGCGGCGATCAATTCCGCGGCTGGTTCAATTCGTCCCTGGTTGTGGGGCTGGAAGCGAAAAGCGAACCGCCTTATCGCACGGTGATCACCTACGGCTGGACGGTTGACGAGAAGGGCGAGAAGATGTCGAAGTCGAAAGGCAACACCGTCGAGTCTGAAGACGTGATCAAGGTGATGGGCGCCGAGGTTTTGCGGTTATGGTGCGCGGCGCTCAATTACCACGAGGACATGCGCGTCTCCGAGGAAATCCTCAAACGCGTCGCCGACGCTTACCGCAAGCTGCGAAACACGGCGCGCTACTGCCTGGGCAATCTCGCCAATTTCGACCCGAAGCGCGATCGCGTTCCGTTCGACCAGATGTTCGAAATCGACCGGTGGGCGCTCGCACAATTGAACGAGGTGACGAAGCGCGCTCTCGACGCCTACCGCGACTACGAGTTCACGGACGTCTATCACGCGGTCTACAACTTCGCGACCGTTGAGCTTTCGGCCTTATACTTCGACATCTTGAAGGATCGCCTCTACACCTACGCGCCCCGGTCGCTCGCGCGCCGTTCGGCGCAGACTGCCCTTTACGAGATCGTCCATCGCCTCTCGCGGCTGCTGGCGCCGCTGCTCGCGTTCACCTCCGACGAGGTCTGGGAGAACGTTCCGGGGGCTCTCGATGAAGCGAAATCGGTTCACCTGGCCGAATTTCCCGTTTACGAGGAAGCCTGGCGCGACGACGCGCTGCTTAAACGATACGAGCGTTTGTTCGAGATTCGCGGCGCGGTGATGAAGGCGCTGGAAGAGGCGCGCAACGCCAGGCTGATCGGCGCGGGGCTGGAAGCCAAAATCACGATCACCGCCCAGCCCGAGGCGAAAGCGTTCCTCGAATCGTTCGGCGAAGACCTCCGTTTCGTCTTCATCGTCTCGAAGGTCGAATTGCGTGAGGGCGCGGTGTTGGGCGTTAAAGTCGACATGGCCGACGGAAAGAAGTGCGAACGCTGCTGGCATTACACGACCGACGTCGGCGCCGACGCGCGTTATCCGGGCGCATGCTTGCGTTGTGTGGGCAATTTGACGAGATCGAATGAATTAACCACGGAACCACAGAGCCACAGAGGCGGAGGGGAAAACCAGAAAGATCAATGGGGATGCCTTTTTTCTCTTTTCTTCTTTGTGTCTGCGGCGCCTCTGTGGCGAGTCCTGCACGCTTTGATTGAGATATTGGCGCAGTAGCTGGAGGCGGGTAAACTATACTTTGTCTCAGATCATAGCCCGCGATAGCGAGCGTCAGAGTAGAGCCTGGAAATGAAAATAATGAGAACCAAATCGGCTTATCTACTGGGCGCCGCAATCGTGCTCGTCGCCGATCAGTTGACCAAGGCTTGGGCGACGACGTCTCTTAAGCCGATTGTTTATATCGAGGTCATCCCGGGATTTTTCCGGTTGAGTTATGCGACCAACCGCGGTGTGGCGTTCAGCCTGTTCGCCGACAGCCAAATCGACATTCGATGGATACTGTCCGCTGTTTCGCTCATCGCCGCCCTATTTGTGCTCAGTTATTTCAGGCGCGCCCCGGCTGAAAAGCCGTGGTTGAATGTTTCGCTCGCGTTGTTGATGGCTGGCATCGTCGGCAATATGATTGACCGCATCCGGCTGGGCGAGGTCGTGGACTTCATCGAATTGCATTGGCAAGGTCTTTACAGTTGGCCGACGTTCAATGTCGCCGACTCTGCGATCTGCATCGGCGCCGTCTTGCTGGCGCTGGAAATGTTGCGTGAAGAGAAAGCCGCAAGAATACGCTCCTCCGGCGTTGAAGTTTCGACTCCCGCGCCCGAGGAAACCGGCGTCAGCTCTTCAGAAAGTTGATCGGTTAATAGAAATGTTTCCTGAACTATTCAAGATTCCATATACCAATTTCAGTTTTAACACCTATGGTTTTCTGCTCGCGGTGGCGTTCGTTTCGGGGTTGGTGCTGATGGCGCGGTTGGCTGCGCGCGACTCCCTGGACAAGCAGAAGGTTTACGACCTTGGTCTGTGGGTGTTGGCGGCCTCGCTGATCGGATCGAAGGCGCTGATGGTGATAACCGAATGGGATAGCACTTATCGCGACAGCCCGCGCCAGATCTTCACACTCGATTTCTTCCGTTCGGGCGGGGTCTATTACGGTGGGTTCATCGGGGCGGTGATCGCTTCGGTGATCGTCATGCGCTTTTACAAGCTTCCGTGGTGGCGCACGGCCGATGCGTTCGCTCCCGGCATCATCCTCGGCCAGGCGATTGGACGTCTGGGATGCTTCAGCGCCGGATGCTGCTGGGGCAAACCCACGACCGGCTGGTATGGCGTTCATTTCAGCGAAAAAGGGCACGAGATTACAAACGTGCCGACGATGGTCAGCCATCTCACCGACCAGATCCAGCAAAACGTCTGGGCCGAACGTCTGGGCGGAGCGCTCGAACCGATCAAGCTGCATCCGACGCAACTTTACGAGGCCGGAGCCGCTCTGCTGATCCTGGTCGTATTGCTGCTGATTCATCGCCGCCGCCGTTTCGAGGGGCAGGTGATACTGGCCTATGCGATGCTCTATTCGGTCGCGCGGTTTATCATCGAGTACTGGCGCGACGACCCGCGCGGCGAAATCTTCGGTCTATCGACCTCGCAATTCATCGCGCTAATTCTCTTCGTCGGCGCTCTCGCAACTTTTATTTATCGGCTCCGCAAGCCGAGCGCGGCGTTGCAGGCGCAACCCGCCAGCTAATTAGCTCGAGGATAGAGGATAGAAGATCGAGGATCGAGGGATTACTTGATCCTCTATCCTCTATCCTCTATCCTCTATCTTCGATCCTCGACCGTATGCGTCTCGCTTATTTCACCCCACTTCTCCCGAGCAAATCAGGTATCGCCGATTACAACTCCGAACTTCTGCCGTATCTGGCGAAGGGCGCTGAGATTTCCGTCTTCGTCGCCGAGGGCGACGAACTGCGCGAGAACCGTGACCGCGCGGATTTTTCGGTTCACGAGGCCAACGACTTCGACGAAATTTGCGCCCGGCGTCCGTTCGACCTCTGCGTCTATCATCTGGGCAACAATCCGCATCATGAATACGTTTACGACCGGGCGATCCGGACGCCGGGGCTGCTTGTCATGCACGAGAGCTGCCTGCACCATCTGATCGCCTGGAAGACTCTGGCGCGCAAGGACCTGGACGCTTACCGGGACGAGATGTTTTACGCCTACGGCCGAAGGGGCGCGCATGCGGCCGAGATGCGCGCCTATGGAGTGGGCAGCGAATATCAACAATTCCTGATGCCGCTTAACCGCCGCGTCGCGCAAGGCAGTTTAGGAGTCATTGTTCACAACGCTTACGCGGCCTCAAATCTCGAAGGCATCGCCGGAGACATCCCCGTCGAGGTCATCCCGCACCACCTCTCGCCGAAGGCGTACGAGCTTGACGGGATGGACAGGATCGAATGCCGGCGCAGTCTGGGGATTCCCGACGACGACTGGGTGGTCGCCTCCTTCGGTTTCGTCACACAATCGAAGCGCATTCCGGTGGCCCTTGCCGCGTTCAAGCGATTGCTGGGGCAGGTCCCGAACGCGATGTTTCTGATGGTCGGCGAAGATCACTGGAAAGGGGGCGTCGCGCCGCTGA
>DASTMP010000043.1:0-42632 GCA_035714085.1 Blastocatellia bacterium | reverse complement strand
AAGGCTGATGTGGGGGCGGCGTGCGGGGCGTCGAACGCCGGCTTCACGCTGCGCGTCACAGACAGCGGGGGTCTGTTCGCCGAAGACACGCTCGATGTAACGGTGACGCCCGAGACTGTCCCGCCTACCATCAAGCTCCTGCCTTCGATCCAGCTCTGGCCGCCCGATCACACGTACCACACAGTGACCATGGCGCAAATGGTCGAGAGCGTAAGCGACAACTGCTCATCGCTCAGCATCGGCGACGTGGTGATCGAGAAGGTGACGAGCGACGAGCCGGACAACGCCCTCGGCGACGGCAATACGATCAACGACATCGTCATCGCCCCCGACTGCCGGTCGGTTCAACTGCGGGCGGAGCGCGCCGGGACGGGTGACGGCCGCGTTTACACGATCACCCTGCGATTGAAGGACGGCAGCGGCAATGTCACGCAACAAAATTTCGAAGTGAGCGTGCCGCACAGTCAAAACGGCGTCCCGGCGATGAAGGGCGCTGCGGCCCTCACAGTGACAAGCGGTTGCCAGTAGCAATGATCTCGTCCGCACAGGTCGAATTGATCAATTTGAAACGAGCTTCATGCCATACAAGGAGGCAAGAATGAAAACAGCAAAGACGACAACAAAGCTATTTGCGACAGCCATTGCCCTGATTACTGCGGCAGCGATCTGGACCGTTTTGGGCGCAAGACAAACGCAGGCCATTCAGGGTTCTGAGGAATTCCTCCCTTATATTGAAACTATTGGGATCGTCTCCGGGCAAACCGCGCGCCTCAATGTGATCAACAGCGCGGAAAATCGCGGGTTCATCATCGATTGGAGATTTCTCGACACTCAGGGTCGCATCCTTGCGCAATCGCGGGAGCCTCAACTTATTCCTCCCGGCCAAATGAGATCGTTTGACCTCAACGCGGATGAAGTGAACGCGACGAGGGATACTTTCGGGCGGGTTGGAGTGATCGCGATAATACGGACGCTTGGCGGCCCGGACACGAAGAATCTCCATACTTCACTTGAAGTCTTCGACAACGCAACTGGCAAGACTACGGTCTTCGTTCCCCCGACTCTCATCAAGGGCTTCAACCCGCAGCCGGATCCTCCGGGTGGCCAACAGTAGGAGGCGTATCGTGGCTAAATCATTTAACCTGGAACCGGACCATGTATCGCTTAACGCGCCGAACATCAAATTCAAACGGCTCATGACATATACGCGGGTCATCTCTTGGGATTGGAGCGTCCACCGCATGCTGGCTGAATCGGTTCCTAGCGGTGTGAGACATCTCGTGATCAATTGTCATGGCTGGGCATGGAGGGAGAGTTTCAGGCCCCGCACTTGAGCATCGGGACCGTCATTCACCCGGGCAACGTTTCCGCCTTCGAATTGCTCGCTAAGATAGAGACATTATCGGTCATTTGGATCACCCCCTGTGGCCTCTGCTCCTGACATAATCTCCGGCGGCGCCGGCCCGGACTCGATTTTCGCGAGCGACGGCCAGATTGATCTGATCATTTGTGGTGATGGCAAGGATCGGGTTGTCATCGATCCCCTGGATATCGTGAACCAGGATTGCGAAGTCGCCAAATTGCCGTGATGACAGACTAAACCGTAAGTGCGACGGATTGTCACGGATAATCCCCGTTGATCCGTCGCATCCGTGAAAATCCGCAGTTCCTGCTGTCCCAATGTCGCCCACTCTGATTCAGCCGCTGCGCGCCTGTGTCAACCGATCTTGACTCCGATACTTTCCAGGAACTTCGTGGGCTTTTCGCCGCCGATCAGCGCGAAGACGTAATCATTCTTGATTCGCGCGGTCTCTTTGGCGGTCTTCGGATCGCGTTCGCGCGCGCCCATCAGAACGATTTCATTGGAGGTGACTTCTTTGACGGTCTGGCCAAAGAAGGCTTTGACGCGGCCCGCGTCCATGCAATCGTAGATCATCATCTTGTTGCCGAGCTTCAGATCACTCTTGAAATTGCTGCGGATGACGAGCGAGACGGCGTTGTCGCGCCAGCCGATCAGCTCGGTCCCTTCCTCCGAACGGTACGCGGCCAGATCGATCGCTGCTTCGATAGCCGAATTCCCCGCGCCGACTATGAGGACGTGTTTGCCAGAAAATTTGTTTGGGTCGGAGAGCTTGTATTTGACGCGCTCGTCCTCGTAAGGTTTGGGCTGCTTCGCGACGTACTTGAAGCCGCACCGCTGGCAGAATTTGTAATCGCCCGTGCGCTTCTCGCCGCACTTGTTGCAGAAATGCGGCAAGATCATTCCGGTAGGATTGACGATCATCTTCAAATCCTCGCCCGGGACATTCAATTTCATCGGCGTGCCGCGATTGCCGATGGCCAGAACGACGCGGCGCGAGCGGTACTCCATGCGCTGCTTCGTCTTATCCTGATCGGTGACGACGATGAAGATGTCGCCGTCCCGCTTCACGTCCTTGCAGCTTTCGAATTCGTTGATGACCACGCCATTCGACTTGACCGTCTCCATCCAGGAGCCGAGCATCTGCTCCTTGATCGCGCCTGGGCCGTCGAGCTTGATCCCGCCTTTGACCGGCTGATCGACCGGGTTGAAGTAGATATACTTGCCCGCCTGATAAGTCTGCTGGATCGTCGCGGCGACCTCGTCCTGCTCGATGGCGACGTATTTCAACCCGCGCTGAGCGGCGAGCGCCGCCGCAGACAGACCGGCGGGGCCGATGCCGACGATCGCTACGTCGTAATCGGCGGCGCCGTTTTTGCCCATCTGCTTGATGTCTTCGGCGACGAAATCGATCACCGCGCCGCCTTCGTTGATCGCGTTCTTGATCAGCGGCACGCCCGAAACGTCTCCGATCAGGTAGATGCCCGGCACGTTGGTCACGAAGCGCCCGTCGCGTTTCGGCACTTTGCGTTGGGGAATCTTCTTGGTCGAGTTGACCACGATGCAGGATTTCGGGACCGTCGGGCATTCGACCTCGCAGCTCGTGTCTTCCATGCACTGTTCGACGGCCACCAGCGCGGCCTTCCCGTTGATTATCGCCAACACGTCATGCGGACAAGCGTCGACGCAGGCATGGCAGCCGATGCAGGTGCCGACGTTGATGATCGGGTGCGGATAACTCAGGCCCTGGGGGTCGAGGAGAGGTTGAGCCGTTTTGGACGCTTCAGGTTTCTTGTCGGCGGGAGTCGCGGCATCCTTCATCTCCGCGATCACGCGCCGGCGGCTGCGCCGAGTGTCGGCGATGACCAGCGAGAATCCGACCAAGAGGACAAAAAGAAGAAGGCCGATCCAGCCCGCAGGCGGTGACGCGCCGTAATTGATCTGCAACTTTCCGGCGGCGCCGGCGAGAAGAAAGCCGATCCAGGCAGCAGGCCGCGCAGGCGCGCGATCGATAATCAATTTGCCGACATATCCAAATAGAAGAATGACAAATAGAATCGCTGTTAAGGTTAGTTGTGATCGTTTCATCTTTATTCGGCCAATAAAAACTATTCTTTATGTTTCGATTCCATTGCCGCGGAGCGGCTTTTGAGCATAGCCTGGCCTTTGAAGGCCGGGGGCATTTCGATCATCTCTCCATCCTGCGCAGACTCGCGCGCAGTTGCTTCTCTTCGCCGTGCTGCGCATGGCAGGAGACGCACTGAGGGTCATTCGCGCGCGCGCCGACCGTTAAGTTCATCGCCCTGTCGGCAAAGCCCCGGCGCGCGCTGGCCGTCTGGGCCTCCGCCGCCGCTTCTGTCGCGCCGTGGCAGGCGACGCATGATTCGCGCACTCCCTGGGTCACAGCGGCGCCTTCAAATCCTGCCTTATGACAATCGGTGCAATTGCAGCGTCCCTTCACATTGCCCCCGAGGTGGATCAGATGAAACTGCTCTTTCAAACTGTACTGAGAAGTCGCGCCGGGCAGTTCCTTGCGCTGCCATTCGGCCTGCGAAATACCCGCCCACAGCCATCGCCCGTCAATTACAGGATAACCGGTCACGCCTCCGTGCGGAGTTTTGAGCAGCTTCCCCGTAAGCGGCGACTTATATTCGCTGCCGTCGCGGTGGCAGCGGGTGCAGTTCACATTCGCGACTAGCCTGGGCCTGAAGCCGCGCCCGCGATGTTCGCTGTGGCAGTCCACGCAGGTCAGCCCGACCTTCATGTGGATGTCCGAGACGTTGGAACTGAACGCCGTCGTCGCGTGGCAGCTCGCGCAGTTCTGATTCATCGGCGCGTTAGCCGCGTGGCAGGTCGTGCAAGTGGAGTTGTTCGCGTTTTTTGCGATCGCCGGGTTGATCGAGAGGTCGCGGCGGAAATGCGGCGACGAAAGGGGGCCTGGCGAATAGGCATCCTTGAATATGAACGTCGCGCTGACCGAGAGCACGGTCACGATGATCACGCCCCATGAGAAGAGGGCGCTCGGCCAGGAAAATTGCAGGTCGCGCGTCGGATACCAATTGAACTGCGCTTTGCCCAGACGCGGCCTGGCCTTCGGCTTGAGCGGCGAGTCGGCGCCAAGTTTGCCCGCCTCGCGCTTGCGCTTGTCCCAGAAGATCTTCAACGCCTGTTCGTCCAGCGGCGTCAGCCGCCCGGTGAGCATCCCGGTGCCCGTCAATCGCCGCGTCCCTTTCGGCGTCACCTTCTCGCGTTGAAGCTGGGCTTGAACGTTCAAGCGCCCCATGCTGCGCGGGTCGAGAAGCATTGTTTTGCGCTGCTCCGCCGGCAAGATCATCTGGCTCGCGCTCGAAGCCTCGACCGGCAGAGGGTTGACCGTCATCTCGATTTCCAGTCGCAGGTCCTTGTCGTCGTATTTCGGGTAGAGAAAAAACGGACCGATTTGAATCAGATCGCCGTCGGCCAGCGGCGTCTTTTCGATCTGCTCCCCATTGAGCAGCGTCCCGTTGGCCTCCGAAAGGTTGAAGATCCAGTAGTCGCCGTCAATCTCCTTGATGCCCGCATGCGTGCGCGAAACCGTGGGATGGTTGAGCGCGAGGTCGTTGCCGATAAGCCGGCCGATGGTCAATCCTTCGCTCTCGATCACAACCGGATCGAGAGTGACGTCTTTGCGAATAACGATAAATTTGCTCATATTAAGTTCAACAGCAAAAGCAATTCGGCAAAGACAGGATGAACAGGATTTTTCAGGATTGGCCAAAGAAGGGCTGTTGACAGACCATTTTGAACATCCTGGGAAATCCTGTTCATCCCGTCTTTGCTTCTTTTATTTTGCACACGCGCTTATCTCGCCAAAAAGAAAATGACTTGAATGATGTGAACGATCATCAACGCCAGCATCAATGACGTCACGATGACGTGAGGGGCCAGCCACAATTTCAACGAATGGTGCAGGTAGATCAGCGCGTCAACGCGCCGCATGGTCACGGCCTTTTCGATCGCGCTGAAGAAATTCCCCTGCTCGTATGCGGAGAGGCTTTTGGCCGCGGGCTTCAAGGCGCCGCTGACCGCGCCGATTAACTGATCCAGCGATTCGCGCCGGAGGTACTGGCGGAACAGGAACTTCAGCGAGAGGCAGCGTTTGAGCACCCGCTTCCTGATCACCTTCCGCGCTTCGGGCGAGGCCGCGGCCATCGTCGCGCCCAGCTCTTCCCGCAGCTCATCGCGGCGGGCCAGGAGGTCTTCGATCAGCAACGGCTGGCCTTCGATCCGCGTCAACATTCGCGGCGAGACGAAATAACAGAGGATCCCGAACAGTCCGGTCAGGATCACCAGGTCGAACGAGATCATCAACGCCGTGGTCAACGCCCCGCCTGATTCCACGCCGCCGTGCAGCAGGAGCACTGTTCCGCCGATCACCCCCAGATAGCTGTGGCTCAGCAGCCAGTAGCGCAGCGGCCCGGCGCGACGTTTGTAGATCTGTTTGCGAACCGGGTAGGCCATCACGCCGGCGATGCCGACAAGGCCGACGAGGCCGGTGAGCCAGCGCATGTCGAACCAGGAGCCGAGGAGCGGCGTCTCGAGCCCGTAATCCAGCAGCCCCAGAGCCGTCAGCGCGATCGAGATCAGCGTGACGATGATCCCGAGGGCGTGCATAACGCGTTTACCGGTGTCCTTGTGCGACGTGTGGCGGGCGATGGCCTGCGTCGGGCCTTTGAAGATAAGGCCCTCGATGTTTTTAATCTCGGCGAAGTAAGAGCCCGGATCGATGCGCAGCAGCGCGCCCGTCGGACAACTCTCCTCGCAACTGTAAGCCTGGCGCTTGGCGCCTTGCGGATTGAGAGAAGTTCCGGCGCAGAGGTTGCACTTCACCGCCAGCAAATCATCGGTCTGTTCGACCGCGGGCGGCAAAGGTTCCGCCGCAAGCCGCAGCCATCTCTTCAATTTTCCATCGCCATTCTTATTCCCGTTTCCTTTGTCTCCGCCTTTCGCTTTGCGCGGGACCATCGAGATCGCGTTGTATGGGCATTGCGTGGCGCAGTCGGAGCATCCGATGCAGGTCTCATAATCGATGTCCACTTGGCCGTCAGGGAAGCGGGCGATGGAGCCCGTCGGACAACCGGTCAGGCATTCGGGGTCTTTGCAATGCAGACAGACCGCCGGCGCGAGTAGACTCTGATAACTCGAATTCTTCTTGAGCGTAACCGGGCGATTGACGTGAATGCCGCGCCGCACCAGTCGCGATTGCCCGTGAATCTGATGGCAGGCCATCGAGCAATTGCCGCAGCGCACGCATAAATCCATGTCCATGACCAGCAGGTTCGTGGCGTCTACAAGCCCGGTCTCGATCAGCTCTTCCTGGGCCTTGGCGACCGGCGCCGGCTCGCGGCTCTCCAGCCAGGCTTTGGCCTCGGTCGGAACCGCCATGCCTGAAAAGGCCAGCAACAGCGTCTCGCGCAATTCGGGTTGCTGGCGCAGCTTAGAGATCGAGATCTCCAGCACCTCCGATCTTTCCATCAGGGTGCAGGTGTATTCCCATTCGCCGTCGCGCGTGATCGCATCGACGCCGAAGCAATGCGACGGGCCGACGTAACTCTCGACCGACTTTTTATTCCAGTTGCGGGGCAAGCCTCTGCCGTTTGCGCCGTCGCCGGAGCTCTCGATGTTCATCAACACCGTCTTCGGCGTCAGACGCGCCCAGCCCGATTTCAACACGTACAGCCGGTTGGCCAGCTCGCCCGCGCGGAAGAGCGCGTGGTTCTTGGCGAAAACGCGGAACTTCGAGATCGATTCGAGTTGGGCGATCGCCTCGCCGCTGAGGTCTGTGACCTTGGCGATCTCCCGAATCAGATTCGATCGCCCGTGTTTACGATAAGTCGCATCGAGCGCCTGCCCGAACGTCGGCAGCTTTCTGAGCAGACGCAGCGCCGGGCGTTGGACTTCGAGCACCTGAACTGGCCGGTCTTTAGGCGCCCGAACCGTCGCGTTGCGCTGCGTTCCGGCCAGCACCGCCATCTCGCCGAACTGCACGCCCGCCGGGATTTCGGCTACCTTCGCCGGCCCCTGCGGAGTGACGCCGTAAACGTCAGCCCGGCCCGCAACCACGATGAAGAAGGCGTTCCCTCCCCATTCGCCTTCGCGGACGATCTCTTCGCCAGGCGCGAAAGTGAGCAGTCGCACGTAAGGCCCGACCTGCTTGCCGCTGTAGTTGCGGCCGTAGATGATGACCTCGAGGTCGATCTCATATTCGTAATGTCCTTCTTTCTTAGCCGTCAGGTCGGCGATCGCGCCGACGCTCTCGATGGCGGCCAGAACTTCTCTACGTTTTGTGTTCTCTTGTGGCATAGACCCTACCAGGAAGCAAATAATAACTCGTGTGATTATAGCGGGAACGATCGGCGACGATGACCCATTTTCAGAGACTCATGGCGTATTAGTCAACTGATTAATCGGTCTCGTCAATTTAATTATAGTCACGGATAAATAGGGCGAGATTCAAACCTATGTCACTTGACAATTTTCCAGACTTTCAGGTCGTCTTCCGTTCGGATTGATCGCGACTTACAGAGGTTTATGTCGATTGGAAACACGAAGGGTCAAAGGGTAAAAGGTTGGCTGGAAAGAAACCCAATGACTTCTTTGAACCTTTGTCCCTTGAGCCTTTGCGCTGAATTTTCGATTTGTCCGTTACTCCTGCCGGAGCGCAACCATTGGATCGACTCGCGCGGCCCTGCGAGCGGGCAGCCAGCCGGCCAATGCCGCGACAACCAGCAACAACAGCGTAGCCAGCGCAATAGTCAGTGGGTCGCTCGGCGTCAATCCGAACAACATCCCGGCGACCAGGCGAGTCGTCGCCAGCGCCGCCGCCAGGCCGATCGCCGAGCCTATCAAGACCAGCAGAAGCGATTCTCCCATAACCATCCGCAGCACATTGCCGCTTTGCGCGCCGAGCGCCATCCGGACGCCGATCTCGTGAGTGCGCCGCGCGACGTTGTAAGACATCACGCCGTACAGCCCTATCGAGACCAGCGTGAGCGCCAGCAGCCCGAAGAAGCTCGACAAAGTGGCGAAGAGCCTTTCCCTGTTGAAGCTCATCGCGATCAACTCGCTCTGTGTGCGAACGTTGATTAATGGGAGGTCGCGGTCGACTGATTGCATGGTCTGGCGAATTGCGGCCAGTGAAGCCATAGGATCACCTACGGTTCGCGCCACAAAGCTCATCGTCTCCGCGGGCCGGTTTTGCAGATACGGCATATAGACGAGCGGAGGCATTGCCTCGCGGATCCCGCCGTATTTCGTGTCACGCGCCACGCCGATGATCTCCATCTCTTTTTTAGATATGATGATTCGCCGCCCCAGGGAATTTTGATTCGGAAAGAAACGCGCGGCGAGCGTTTGATTGACTACCGTCACGTTGGGCGTCTGCTGGTTGTCCTGCAGCGTGAAGTCGCGTCCCAGCAGCAGAGGAATCCCCATCGTGGACAGGAAGTTCGGAGCGACTTCAATAGTACGGACTTCCATGTCTTCATCCGCGCGCGGCGTGTAGCCGGGCACGGTCAAGCTGTTTCCAGTATACGAAAAAGCCAGCAACGGATTGACAGATGAGCTGACAGCGCGCACGCCGGGCAGCGCGGCGATGCTCTCGGTCATCCGCCGATAGAGATTCGCCCGCCGCGACGCTTCATGACCGCGCGTATTCACGCCAAATATCAAAAGGTTTTCCCGATCAAAGCCCGCGTCAATCCGGTTTAGGTTGTTCAAAGTGCGAACGAACAAGCTCGCGTCTACCAGCAACACCAGCGACATCGCTACCTGCGCGACGAGGAGCGCTTTGCTCAAACGCGAACGCGCCGCGCCGCCGACGGGAGTCTCTTTGAGCATCGGCGTCAGCTCGATCCTGGTCGCCCGCAGCGCCGGCGCCAGGCCGGACAGAATACCTGTCAGCGCGGAGACCGCCGCGGTAAAGCCGAGCGCGCGCCAATCAAGCCGGAGGTCAACGGCGAACCCGCTGGAACTACCCACGAGCAGCGCGAGCAGCGCATCCTTGCCCCAATGGGCGAAAAGCAACCCAAGCGCCGCGCCCAGCCCCGACAGCATCAGGCTTTCGGTCAGCAATTGCCGGATCAGCCTCAGGCGACTGGCGCCGACCGACAATCGCACGGCCATTTCTCTCCCCCGCGCGGCTGCGCGCGCCAGCGTAAGATTGGCAAGGTTGACGCAGGCTATCAGCAATATAAGCCCGGCAAGCGCCGTCAAACCCTCAAACTGGCTGGAAAATAGCCGGCGCCGGCTATTCAACCCCTGACCGCCAGAATCCAATATGATTTGCGGCGTCACTCGCTCAGCGCCGCTTTCATTCGGCAGTTCCAGAGTATGCCGCTGCAGGATCGCATTAAGGTCGGACTGCGCCTGTTCCGCGCTCACGCCGGGCTTCAACCGCCCCATAATTTGCAGCCACCAATCCGTCGCCGATCTCTGAAACCCGGCGTAGAGCTGCGAGGCCTGCGCCAGCGTCCCCATCGGAATGGTAATGTCTGGCGCAGAACCTACATCCAGCGTCCCAAAGAACCTCGGCGGCGTGACGCCGATAATCGTGAACGCGGCGCCGTTGATGTAGATGACTTTTCCGACCACGGCCGGATCGGCGCCGAACCTGCGCCGCCAGTAACGATGGCTGATGACAGCGGCGAGGGCGGCGGTTGTTTTATCGTCTTCGATCGTGAGCTCGCGGCCCAGAACTGCGGATACGCCGAGCCCCGCAAAATAATTTCCCGAGGCGATCTGCCCGCTCGCCGTCTCCGCCTTCCCGTCCACGTTCAGATTCAATACTCCCAGCGACGCGAAAGCGAAGACCGAGGACATCGTTTGATTCTGATCGCGGAATCGCTCGAAGGCCGGATAGGACATCGAAGTCGTAGTCCTCAGCCCCGTCGCGGGGTCTTTAGGGTTCGACCCTATGAAACCTTTGTACCATCCGGTTACGCCCAGGCAGCGTAATACGACCAGTTGCTCGGGATCGCGGACCGGCAGTGTCTTCAGCATCACCGCATCCATCACGCTGAAGAGCGCGGTGTTCGCCCCGATGCCGAGCGCGAGCGTGAGCGCGGCCACGGCCGTGAAGCCTTTGCTCTTGAGCAGCATTCGAGCGCCATAACGCAAGTCTTGAAACATCTCGTCCTCCAATCGCTTTGGTTGCAACCACAGCGCGTCCATAAACGCTCCAGCGCTGTGCCAGAGCAAAGCAAGTTTTGTTTTCCAGTTGAGGCTGTTCCACTCAGCCAACAGCGATTCGCGATATTGCAACTCGGCTTCCCATTCCTGCCGCCAATCTGCGCGAAGTCGCCGCGGCACAATCACGCCGATTGCACGGATCAACCAAATCACAGAAAACTGCCTTGTCTTTTCTGATTTCTTCATCGGACCGACTCACATATCTGAAAAGGAACTTGACAAGTATCCGACTCTGTAGGATACTTGCTTTGTGAACACGGAAAGCCAAAAGCTCTACACGTTCATTGAACTGCCGGTCTTCATACGACAGCTTGAGACGCTCGCCTCTTTCGAGACGCTTTACGCCATCCAATCCGACCTGCTGGAAGATCCCGAGCGGTGGCCGGTGATTAAAGGAACTGGCGGCGCTCGCAAGGGTCGCGTCGCAGATCCGAAAGATTCGCGCGGCAAAAGCGGTAGCTTCCGATACATCTATCTATATCTTGAGCATCGCGGGAGAATTTTTCTCCTATTGCTCTTCAGTAAAAACGAACAGACGAACCTGTCGGCGGATCAAGTCAAACAGGTCGCCGCCGTGGTCGAAAAGATCAAAGAGGCAAACAAGCAGGAGAATCCATGAAAACCACCAGGAAAACCACCAGCAAGAAGCAGAAGCATATGAGCGATGAACTCTTCGGCGAATTGATGCAGTCGCTCGATCAGGCGCTCCGATACTCGCGCGGAGAGCAGATCAATGCTCGCGCCACGACGCTTCCGGCGCCGCCGGAACCGATGACGCGACAGGAGATCATCAAGCTGCGCGAGCGATTCAATTGCTCGCAGACGATCTTTGCGCGCTTGCTCAACATCAGCGTCAAAACCTTGCAGGCGTGGGAGCAGGGCTTGCGAACGCCGAGTGACGCCGCGCTCAAATTGCTGAACATTGCAAAGAACCATCCGGAAGCGTTGATTTCCTAACCATCATCTATTCCTGCCGGAGCGCAACCACTGGATTCACTCTCACTGCCCTGCGCGCCGGAATGAGACTGGCGAGCAACGCGACGCCGATGATCATCAGCGCGATGAGCGCAAATACCGCCGGGTCTGTAGGCTCCACTTTGAAAAGCAGGGTCGTAAGCGTGCGAGTCAAGGCGAATGCTCCGGCCAGTCCTAAGGCGACCCCGACAAGCGCGAGCGTCATTCCTTGACCTACTACGAGTTTGAGCACGTCGGTCGCCCTGGCCCCGAGCGCCATCCGGACGCCGATCTCATGCCTGCGCTGGGCGACTGCGTAGGACATCACGCCGTAGACGCCGACCGCCGACAGGATCAACGCGACGGCGGCAAATACGCTGAGCAGGATCAGATAGAGACGCGGCTCGGTCGTAGTTTCGGCGATGAGCCGCTCCACCGTCTTGAGATTGTTTACCGAAATGTTTTTGTCCACGCTCCACACGGCCGCGCGGATGGCAGGCGCCAGGCTCTCAGGCTCGGCGCTCGCGCGCACGGCGTAACGAATCCACTGCCAGGGCCGCTGCAGGTAGACCACATATATTTCCGCCGGGGCCGGCTCTTTTAAACTGTTCCCTTTGGTATCTCCGACCACGCCCACAATCTCGCGCATCCGGTTGTAACCGTCGCCGATGTCGAGCCGCCTGCCGATAGGGTCTTCGTTTGGGAAGAAGCGCCGCGCGAAGCTCTGGTTGACGATCACCACGCCCGGCCCCTCGCTATTATCCCCGTCGCTGAAGTCGCGTCCCTTGAGCAGCGGGACGCCCATCGTCAGGAAATAGCCGGGACTGATCGCGCGGTAAGAGGTCACCAGTTGTTCACCTGGCGGAGCGGCGGCGCGGCCTTCGATCTCGAAGCCGATTCCGATTCCCGCGCCGGTAAAAGGGGGGCCGATGCTGGCGCCAACCGATTGAACGCCAGGAACGGCGGCCAGGCGCTGCCCGACCTGCTGGTAGAAGGCCGCCTGCTGCTGCGCCTTCGGATATCGGGCCGGAGGCAGAAAAGTCTCCAGCGTCAAGAGTCGCTCCGGGTTGAAGCCAGGATCGACCTGCTGAAGCCGGAGAAAGCTTTTGATCATCAGCCCCGCGCCCGCGAGCAGCACAATCGAGAGCGCCACTTCTGCAATCACAAAGGCGCCGCGCAAACGCTGGCGGCGCAGACTGGCGCCTGCCGCTCCTCCTTCTTTCAGGGCGTCATTCACAGGTTTCGATGCTTGAAACGCGGGAATCAGGCCAAATAACAGGCCGGTCAGGATCGAAAGAAGGAAAGTGAAACCGAGAACGACAACGTTTATTCCGGCCTCTTCGATACGGTTTATGCCGTCCCCTTCGATACGCGGCGTCTGGCCAGTCGTAAGGCTCGCGAGCAGTCGTAATCCAACGCCGGCAAAGAGCACTCCCAGCCCGCCGCCCAACAACGACAGGATCGCGCTCTCGGTCAACAACTGTCTGATCAATCGTAACCGTGTAGCCCCAAGCGCGACGCGAACGGCCAATTCCTTCCGCCGCCCCAAGGCGCGAGTCAGTTGCAGATTGGCGACGTTGGCGCAGGCAATCAACAGTACGAAGCCGACCGCGCCCAGCAAAATCCACAGCGAACTGCTGATATCTCCGACCAGATCTTCGCGCAGCGGAGTTACGCTGATGCCTTTGCCTTTATTGATGTCCGGGTATTGCGTTTCGAACTGCGCAGCCAGCGTATTCATCTCCGCCTGCGCCTGCTGGCGGGTGACGCCCATCCTGAGGCGCGCAATGACAAAGATATTGCCCAAGCGCCGGTTCAGATCCGCGGGCGTGAACGCCATCGGAACCCATAACGCATTCTCTTGCGACTGGAAGCGAAAGCCGGGAGGCATCACGCCAACCACCGTGCGGCTCACGTCATTTATAGTTAGGCTGCGCCCGATGATGCCAGGGTCGGAGGCGAAATGGCTCTGCCACAGACCATAACTGATGACGACAACCCTATCATTGCCCGGCCTATCCTCTTCATAAAGGAAGCCGCGACCGAGAAGCGGTTTGACGCCCAGAACCGTGAAGAAGCCTGCCGAGACTCGATGACCAAAGACGTTCAATGGCTCGCCGGCGCCGGTCAATATGAACGGCCATCCCCGATGAACAGCCATTTCGGCGAAGACCCGATTTTGCTCTTTCAGGTCAATGAAGTTGGGCGCCGCAAACGGAAGCCGCAACGCTCCCCTCTCCGGCTGTGTCGTCCACAACTTCATGATCTGATCGGGATGATCATAAGGCAGCGGTTTGAGCAGCACGGCGTTGACCACGCTGAAGATGGCGGTGTTGGCTCCGATGCCGAGCGCCAGTGATAACACCGCCACGGCCGTGAAGCCTTTGCTCTTGAGCAGCATTCGCGCGCCATGACGCAAGTCTTGAAACATCTCGTCCTCCAATCGTTTTGGCTGCAACCACAGCGCGTCCATAAACGCGCCTAGACTGTGCCACAACAGAGAAAATTTGTTTCGCCGATCGAGTTTGTCCCATTCAGCCAACAGTGTTTCGCGGTAACGCAATTCGGCTTCCCACTCCTGCCGCCAATCTGCGCGCAAGCGGCGGGGCACGATCACGCCGATGAATGTAATTAGCCAAAGATGCGGTTTCATCTCCGTCCTTACCTCGCGCTTTATTCGTGACGAAGCGACGTTAGCGGATCAACCTTCGTCGCCCTGCGAGCAGGCAGATAACAGGCCAGCAACGCCGCGCACACGAGCGCAAACGCAACGCCGGCGAATGTCGCCGGGTCGGTCGCGCTCACCCCAAACAACAGTTGTGTCATCACGCGCGACAGCGCGAAGGACGCCAGCAATCCTGTCGCCACGCCGATCAACGTCAGCCTCATCCCCTGGCCGATAACCAGCCGTAGCACGTCGGCCGAGCGCGCCCCGAGCGCCAATCGAATGCCGATTTCGTGTGTTCGCTGCGCAACCGCATAGCGCATCACCCCGTAGATCCCTATAGCTGCCAGGACAAGCGCGACCATCGCGAAAAGGGCCAACAATCCAGTTTGGAAGCGCCGCCCTGCGCTCAACTTCTCCACCAGACGCGTCCCGGTCGACAAGCCATAGACCGCCGCGGTCGGATCAACAGACCTGATCTCGCGGCGAATCGCCCCGGCCAGCGCAAGCGGGTCGGCGCTGACGCGCACCAACAAGTCCATATTGCTTGTTGGTCCCGGGGCATAGACTTCTGAAACGTCTTGTTTCTCCAATCTCTGGCGGCGCAGGTCTCCGACAACGCCTGCGATCTCGAACCAATTATTCTCCGACTGTGGGCCTCCGAATTTGAACCGCTTGCCGATCGGGTCTTCGCCGGGAAAGTAACGTCGCGCGAGGGTTTCGTTGACAATCACCACGTGGGAGTCGAGGGTTTCTTGTCGTGTGAGGAAACGCCCCTTCAATAACGGCATAGACAGCGCCTGAAACAAGTCATGGCTGATCCTCTCATCAATGAGTTCGCCGGCGCCCTGGCCCGCGTCGTCCGGCGCCCGGCCTTCGACGGTGATCGTGTTGTCCGGGTTCCTTCTCATGATGAAGTCTTCGATGGAGCCGACGGCCTGGACGCCGGGGAGCGCCGCGACCTGTTCAGTGACCTGCCGGAAAAAGGCCGTTGTCTGAGCCTGTTTTCGATTCGTTGCTTGTGGCAGCGAGACGCGCGCCAACAGAAGGCCTTCAGGTTTGAATCCAGGGTTAACCGAATGTAGGCGCATGAAACTGCGAATCATCAACCCGGCGCTGACGAGCAGCGCCACGGCCAGGGCGCACTCCACAACGACGAGCAGGCCGCGCGTCTGCCGCAGCCGCAAACCTCCCGAGGAACCGCGCCCGCCTTCTTTCAACGCCTCGTTCGGATTACTACGCGACGCCTTCCACGCGGGCGCCAGGCCGAAGAGCAGACCGGTCAGGAGCGAAACGCCGGCGGTGAACCCCAGCACTCCGGGATCGATCGTGACTTCGTCCAGGCGAGGCGTATCCGGCGGGGCAAAAGCAACCAAAGCGCGGACACTCAGCGCGGCCAACCCCAGACCGAGCAGACCCGACACGAGCGCGAGGAATGCGCTTTCTGTGAGCAATTGCCGGATCAACCGTCCGCGCCCGGCCCCTAAGGCAGCGCGGACGGCAAACTCTCGCTCCCGCGCCGCGCCGCGAGCCAGCAGGAGGTTGGCTACGTTGGCGCACGCGATGAGCAGAACGAAGACGACTGCGCCAAACAGAATCCAAAGCTCCAGTCGCAGATTCTTTCCGGTAAATTGAATAGACAACGGCACGACATTGACGCCGAAGCCAGCGAAGTCGTCATCCGTCGTCGGGTAGGTTTGCGCGAGCCGTTGGCCGATGGCGTTCATCTCCGCTTGCGCCCGATCAAATGTCTCGTAAGGTTTGAGTCGCCCGACTACACGCCAGCTATCGCTAAATCGTTCTGCGTGGCTTCCCTCCCAATACCTCGCCGCCGTTACAGGTTCCCACAGTTGCGTATCTTTGGTCGGGAAGTAGAAGTCCGCGGGCATCACGCCGATCACCTGCGATGTCTGGCCGTCGATCTCCAGCGTCTTGCCGATGGCGTCAGGAGACGCTCCGAAACGACGTAGCCATAGTCCGTGACTTATCACTACGACTCGCATGCGGCGAAGCTCTTCGTCGGATGAGAAGGAGCGACCCAGCGCTGTCCTGACTCCCAGAAGCGGAAATAAATTCGCCGAGACAAGATCTCCCATCACTCGCTCCGGCTCATCCCCGCCTGTCAGAACCACCGGATTGCCCCGGCTGCAAATCGCCATGTCGGTGAAAAGTTGGCTCTGGCTGCGCCAATCCAGAAAATTGAGATACGAAACGCCTTCTTCGTGAATGTCATGCTTCGGGTCATCAGTCCACAACATGGCCAGCCGGCCGGGGTCTTGATATGGCAGCGGTCGCAGCGACACTGCTTTGACCAGGCTGAAAATTGCCGTGTTCGCCCCGATGCCGAGCGCCAAGGTGAGAACTGCGACGAAAGTGAACCCCGGCGTCTTCAACAACATTCGAGCGCCATAACGCAAGTCTTGAAACATTTCGTCCTCCAATCTTTTTGGTTGCAACCACAGCGCATCGGCAAACGCGCCCAGGCTGTGCCACAGCAGAGAAAGTCTGTTTCGCCGATCGAGCTTGTCCCATTCGGCTAATAGCGTTTCGCGGTAGCGCAATTCCGCTTCCCACTCCTGCCGCCAGTCGGCGCGAAGTCTTCGCGGCACGATCACGCCGATGAATGTAATTAGCCAAAGATGCGGTTTCATCTGCGTTCTTACCTCGCGACTTATTCCTGCCGGAGCGCCACGGTCGGATCGACTTTGGCGCCCCGTCGCGCCGGTATGTAACAAGCCAGGAGCGCCACCGCCGCCAACAGCGTCGCCACGCCCGCGAACGTCGCCGGATCGGTCGCCGTCACACCGAACAACAAGCTCTTCATCAACTGAGTTACCGCCAACGCGGCGGCGAGACCTAGCGATATTCCGGCCAGCGCCACAGCCATCCCCTGCCCGATGACCAGCTTCAACACATCACGCCGCTGCGCGCCCAATGCGACCCGTATACCGATCTCCTTCGCGCGCTGCGCGACCAGGTAACTCATGAGTCCATAAAGCCCCAGCGCCGACAGCAGCAGGGCTGTCACTGCGAACGCCCCGATCAATTGGGTCTGGAATTTCCGCGTCCTGTCGAGCTTTGCGAGGGCCTGTTCAACCGTCGTGATCTCGAAATCCGGGACTGTCGAATCTACGGAGCGCACTGCGCGGCGAACGGCTGCGGCCAGTTCGAGTGGCGGCGTTTCAGTGCGAACCACCAGCGTTTCGTTCGGCCACGACCATTGCCGAATCGTGCGGTAGAGCGCGGGATATGTCCTGCCGTCGCGGTTGGGCGCAACGTCTCCGACGATGCCGATCACTGTGATCCACTCGCCATCCATGCCCGGCAACACTCGCTTAAAGCGTTTGCCCAGGGGGCTTTCAGAAGGCCAGTAGCGGCGGGCGAAGGCCTCGTTGATCACGGCTACGGGCGGACTGTCTGAATGATCCTCCGAGGTAAACAATCGTCCCTGCCGCAACGGGATGCCCATCACTCGGAAATAGTCGTCGCTGACTCCGCTCAAACCATGACGTTCGGGGTCCGGCGTCGCGGGCTTTCCTTCGATCACAATGTTTTGATTGGGAACGCGACCTTTGAAACTGCCGTAGACGGCTCTTCCGACCGCCACTCCACGAACGCCGGGCAACTGCCCGACCTTTTGTATCGCATCCTCGAAGAAAATCCTGCTGCGCGTTTTATCAGACCAACGCGACTCCGGACATTCCACGTCCATTGTGAGCAAGTTTGTAGTGTCGAACCCCGGCTTGACCGCGTCGAGAAGCAAGAAACTCCGGACCATCAGCCCCGCGCCCGTCAGCAACACAATCGCGAGCGTAAACTGCGCGGCGACCAACAAACCGCGCGCACGCCGAACACCCGCGCCGGTTGAAGCGCTACGCCCGCTCTCACTCAGATTCGCGCGCAGGTTCCCGCGAGTGATTTGCAAGGCGGGCAGTAAGCCGAACGCGACGCCGGTCAATAAGCACAGCGTGAAAGCGAAGGCGAGCGCCATTCCATTGATCGCGACCCCGTCCGCGCGCGGCAGGTCTTCCGGGACGAGCGCCAGCAACGCTCGCAGCGCCCAATGGGCGAATGACAGGCCAACGAGTCCTCCGAGGAGAGAAAGCAGGATATTTTCGGTCGCCAGTTGCCTGAGCAATCGCCACGTGGAGGCGCCGAGCGCCGCGCGTACCGCAAGTTCTTTCCTGCGCGCAGCGCCGCGGGCCACGAGCAGGCTGGCGATGTTCGAACAGGCGATGAGCAAGACGCACAATACAGCGCCGCCCAGAATCCAGAGAGCGCGGCGCAGTTGCGATCCGGCGATCTGATCGAACAGAGGCGTGACACGTACACCCAGGTTCGCGTCCGTCGCCGGGTATTGCTGAGCAAGCCGGCTGGCGACGGCGTTCATCTCGGCCCTCGCTTCTTCGATTGAAACGCCCGATTTGAGGCGCGCCAACGCGCTGAAGGGGTCGGTAAATCGGAATTCCTGGAATTTGGCCCATCTGACATCCGCCGAGATCAGCAGCCATAGCTGCGCGCTCTTGTCCGGAAATTGGAAGCTCGGCGGCATCACGCCAATGACCGTGGCGCTGCGGTTGTCGATCTTGATCGAGCGTCCCAGCGCCGCGCCGTCGCCGCCGAAACGCCGCTGCCAGAAGCCATAGCTCAGCACGACCACATCATCGCCGCGCCGCGCTTCGTCGTCAGTGAAAGCGCGCCCGAGCAGCGGCCTGACACCCAGCATCTCGAAGAAGTTTCCCGACACCTTCGATCCCTGAATTATTTCCGGCCCCGCATCAGACTGCAGGATGACTTCGGAGCCGTCCGGACGCAAAATGACGGCCATATCCTCGAAGGATTTGCTCTGTTCGCGCCAGTCTCTGATCATGGGGTACGATGACCAATCCCATTCAATATTCCTCGCCGGCACGCTCTTCCACAGCATGCAGAGGCGTTCGGAGTTCTGATACGGCAGCGGGCGCAGCAGCGCCGCTTCGATCACGCTGAAGATCGCCGTGTTGGCCCCGATCCCTAAGGCCAGAGTGAGCGCGGCCACGAGAGTAAAGCCGGGGCTTTTGACCAGCATCCGCGCGCCATAACGCAAGTCTTGAAACACCTCGTCCTCCAGTCTTCTCGGTTGCAACCACAGCGCATCCGCAAACGCGCCCAGGCTGTGCCACAGCAGAGCGAATTTGGCGCGCCGGTCGAGTTTGTCCCATTGAGTGAGCGCTGTTTCGCGATATTGCAGCTCTGCTTCCCACTCCTGCCGCCAATCGGCGCGCAAGCGGCGCGGCACGATCACGCCGATGACGAGGATCAGCCACAAAGCCGTTCGCAAGAGCGTTTTTCTCTTCGGAGCCGTCATTGACATTCCTCGGATTTTTGCTATAGCTTTACTGTAAAGCGTAAAGGAGTAAAGTATGCAAACAAGTAAACTTTCAAGCAAAAGCCAGGTGGCTTTACCGAAAACGGTTCGCGAAGCGCTAGGCGTGGGCCCCGGCGACACCATCGTCTATGAGATCGAAGATAACGTAGTCCGCATCAAACGCCTGGAGCCTTTCGACGCGGCTTTTCACAAAGCGCTTTCAAATACGCTAAGCGAGTGGGCCAGCGATGAAGACGAGGAGGCGTTCAGTGACCTCTAAAAAACCGGCGCCCAAACGCCCCGTTCCGCGCGCTCCTCAACCTGCGGAACAGTGGGAAGTGGTGATCGTCCCATTCCCTTTCAGCGCGCAACCCGGAAGCAAACGGCGTCCGGCCCTGGTTCTGAGCAATCGCGCTTTCAATCAGCGCGGATATTCCGTGTTGGCAATGATCACGACCACCGGGCATCATCCATGGCCGGGAGACGTGACGGTGGCCGATTTGAAAGCAGCGGGCCTGAACGCGCCGTGCCTGGTAAGGCTCAAACTTTTCACCATCGACAATCGATTGATCGTCAAAAAAATCGGGCGATTGTCAGGGACGGATCAGCAGCGCGTCAGCAGGCAATTACAGACCTATCTGCCGTGGTAGCGCGTCGCGGCAATAGCCTCAGTCGTGTCGTAACGCGACCAGCGGATCAACCTTCGTCGCGCGCCGCGCCCGGATACGGCAGAGGGCGCCATAGGACGGCGTTGATGACGCTGAAAAGCGCCGTGTTCGCCCCGATCCCAATCGCCAGTGAGAGGATAGCTGCGAGCGTGAAAGCCCGACTCTTCAGCAACATTCGAGCGCCAAAACGTAAGTCTTGATACATCTCGTCCTCCATTCTTCTTGGTTGTATCCACAGCGCATCTGCGAACGCGCCCAGGCTGTGCCATAACAGCGCAAGCTTGGCGCGCCGATTGAGCTTGCCCCATTGGGCGATCAACGTCTCGCGATACTGCAACTCCGCTTCCCACTCCTGCCGCCAATCTGCGCGTAAGCGGCGCGGCGCCAATCAGGCCGATGATTGTGATCAGCCGCAGCGGGAGCAGCCAGGAACGTTTGCCGTTTTGATTCGTTCTTGCCATCAGTTTTTTGCGGCTTCGCCGCCCGATGTGCCGCAAGCGGCTGCGGCCCTTCCGGGACTGGCGCTCTTTTTCTTCTGGGCTGCGCCCCTGCGCTTCGGGATCATGTAGCAATGCGCTTCACTCGTGCCGGAGCGCCACCATCGGATCGATTTTGGTCGCCTTGCGCGCTGGCAGGTAACAGGCGACCAGCGCCACGATCATCAAAAAGATCGCCACTCCTGCGAATGTCACAGGATCGGTAGCGGTCACGCCGTAGAGCAGGCTCGCGATGAGGCGCGTCGCCGCGGCCGCCAATGCCAGCCCTGTTACGGTTCCGATCAAGGCCAGCCCCATTCCCTGCTTGACGATCAGCTTCACGACGTCGCGAGCTTTAGCGCCCAGGGCCATTCGTAAACCGATCTCCCGCGTGCGTCGCGCGACCGAATATGACATCACGCCGTAAATCCCCAGGCTCGCGAGCAGGAGGCCGAGCAGGCCGAAAAAGCTCAGCGCCGCCGCCGCCGTGCGGACCGACCACGTCGCAAGGCCGGTGGTTTCGGAGAGCGGTTGCAGGTCTTGCGCCGGCAGGTTTTCATCGAGCGCTACGACCTCGCGTCGCGCGGAGGGAATCAAGCCGCTGGGATCGCCGTTGGCGCGCATGACCACCGACGCGAGGGGTGAGTAATTCTGCGCGAACGGGCGGTAGATGGTCGGTTGCGGGTCCCTGTCGATAGAAATGAAGATGCTATTTCTCGAGTCTTTGGCGACGCCGATCACTTCACTGGAAATCGCATCCGGATCGCCGGCGCGCAACAGTTTGCCCAGCGCCTCTCCGGGGTCCTTGATCTCGGGCCACAATCTGCGCGCCAACTTTTCGCTGACGATCGCCACCCGAGGAGAATTGGTTGTGTCTTGCGCTGTGAAATCCCGCCCGCGAACAAGTGACGTGCCAATGGTCTCGAAATATCGCGGGCCGACGTCGAAATTACCGGCATAGAGCCTTTCGCTGGGGTTCGCAGGAAGCTCCCGACCTTCGGGAACGACAGGCGCCCGGAGAGCCAAATTGCCGAGCGGGAGAATATTGGTCACGCACGCCGATTGCGCGCCCGGCAGCCTTTCGAGTCGCTCAACAATCTGCCGGTAAAACTCCCTGCCTCTGGCTTCGTTGTATCCCTGAAGCGACAGATTGAACGAACCACTCAAGACCTTATCCGCTTTGAACCCCAGATCGATTTGTTGCGCGTAACGCAGGCTGCGCAAGAACAAACCCGTGCTAATGAGCAGCGCGAGGGATAGCGCTACTTGCGTAACTACCAGCGCGCCGCGCAAATTCAACCATCGCCTGCTGGATATTTCCGCGCCGCTCTCATCCTTCAAAGCTGGGATGACGTCGGGTCTGGAGGCTTGCAGCGCCGGGAACAGACCGAAGATCACACCGGTCGCGACGGCCAGCAACAACGTGAAGCCCAACGCGCGGCCATCAATGGAGAGAGAGAGATTGAACGTAAACGCCGACGGGAACGGCGGCTTGAAAGCCGTCAACAGTTGGTTGATCCAGTATGCAAAGAGCAACCCGGCGGTCGCGCCAACGAGCGCGAGCAGCACGCTCTCCGTCAGCAATTGTCGAATCAATCGCCATCGCGTCGCGCCCAACGCCAACCGGACGGCGATCTCTTTTCGCCTCGTCGCGGCGCGCGCCAGCAACAGATTGGCGACGTTGGCGCAGGCGATCAGCAGCACAGTGATCACCGTCGCGCCGAGCAACCTCGAGGCCGTCACCGCCCACTCCCGGATATGACTGATGGCGATGCCTCGTCGTGGAGGAACAAGGCGGAGAGAACGATCTTCATTCGGATCGGAGAACTGCTCACGTGGGATGGGATTGGCCTGTTCGAGTTGGCGGTTGATTATTTCGAGCGCGGCCTGCGCCTGAACCACTGAAACGCCCTGTTTGAGCCGTCCAATGGCGTTAAATTGATGTTGACGGTTGCTCAGAAAATCTTGCGGGATTGGAGGCATAGCCGGAAGCGGTACCAGTATCTCTCTGTACATCATGACCGGGGCCCACAAATTGACTTTCATCGGAGGGGTCTCGCCATCGAAACCGGCGGCCGCAACGCCGACGACGGTGAATCGATGGCCATTCAAAACAATCGTCTGGCCTACCAGCGCCGGATCGCTTTTGAAACGGCTCCGCCAAAAACTGTGGCTCAGGACCACGACCGGATGCGCGCCGGGAATATGATCTTCCTCGGGCAGGAACATCCGCCCCAAAGCAGGCTTGATTCCGAGTGTCTCGAAATAATTTCCGGAAACCAGAGAACCAAGCACGACTTCGCTGCGCTCGCCATTGCCGAAACTGATCTCCGAAGGCATGTTGGAGAGCGCCAACCCCGACAACACTTCGTTGTGTTCACGCAAAACCCTGAAGTCAGGGTAAGAAAGCGATTCCTCCCAATTGCCGCGCATGATCGTGACTAGTTGGTCGGGCGCTTCGACGGCGGGCAACGGTCGAAAAAGCGCGGCGTCGACCAGGCTGAAGACCGCCGCGTTCGCTCCTATGCCCAGCGCCAATGTGACCGCGACCACAAGAGTGAAGCCGGGATTTTTCACCAACATCCGCACGCCATAACGCAAGTCCTGAAACATTTCGTCCTCCAGTCTTCTCGGTTGCAACCAGAGCGCATCCGCAAACGCGCCCAGACTGTGCCACAACAGCGAAAGTCTGTTACGCCAGTCGAGTTTGTCCCATTCAGCCAGCAATGTTTCGCGATACCACAACTCGGCTTCCCACTCCTGCCGCCAGTCGGCGCGAAGTCTTCGCGGCACGATCACGCCGATGACGCGGATCAGCCAGAGCGAGAACCGAAAGCGGGTTGTGCGCGTCAGGTCAGACATCAGCTTTTACGCATCCTTCTTCCGCCGCTATGCCGCGGGGAGATTTACCCCGCTATTCGCGGCGAAGCGCGACCAGCGGATCAACCTTCGTCGCCCGCCGCGCCGGGACGTAACAGGCCAGCCAGGCGACCGCCGCCAGCGCCAGCGGCACAACGACAAATGTGATCGGATCGCGCGCGCTCACGCCGTAAAGCAGATTCGCCACCAGGCGCACGACCGCCAGCGCCACCGCCAGCCCGATCGCCACGCCGGCGAGTGTCAGTCGCAGCCCCTGTCCGATGACCATTTTGAGCATGTCGCGCGCCTGCGCGCCCAAAGCCATGCGGATGCCGATTTCGCGTGTGCGACGCGCCACGGCATAATTCATGACGCCATACAAGCCGATGGCGGCGAGCAGCAAGCCCAGGACTCCGAGCGCCGTCATGAGTCCCGCGAGCATCCGGGCCGGCCATAAACGCAGTCCGACCTGGTTGCGCAAGGTGGTGATGTTTTGGATCGGCAGCTTCGGATCGAGCGCCGCGACCTCACGCCTGAGGGCTGCGACGATGTTCGGCGTCTCCGTTGTGGTTCGCGCCAGCGCATGAAATGACGGCGCGTAAGTTTGCGCGAGCGGCTCCACCACTACGTCGATTTGCTCTTCCTCCAGCCAAAAGTATTTGCAGTCACCGGCCACGCCGACGATCGTGCTCCACGGCATGTGGGCATCGCCGATGCGAATGCGGCGCCCGATGACTTCGCCGATGTCTTTGATATTGGGCCAATGGCGGCGCGCCAGCGTCTCGTTGACGATCACGACGCGCTCGGATGAAGCCGTGTCCTGGGCGGTGAAATCGCGGCCCCGAAGGAACGGAATTCCCATTGTTTCGAAATATCGCAGGCCGACGTGTTGCCGCGCGGCCATGATTGGCGAGCCGTCGGTTGGCGGCGGTTGGCCCTCAATGCTGATTTGACCGATCATTCCGATGTAGCCTAGCGGCAGGTTATCGGCGATCGTGAACGAACGCACGCCAGGCGTCGCGGCCAGCCTTTCGACAAGCTGCCGTGAAAATTGACGGCCGCGCTCTTCGCTGTACCCCTGCAAGCCGAGATCTAGCGTCATCACCAGACCATTGTCGGTGTCGAAGCCGGTATCGATTGCCTGCGCATGGCGCAGGCTGCGAATGAACAGACCGGCGCCTATCAACAGCACGAGCGACAAGGCGACCTGCGCAACGACCAGCAGATTGCGCAACGAGAACCGGCGCCGTCCGTCGCTCGTCCCCGTCTCGTCCTTCAGGGCAGGAACCACGTCAGGCCTGGTCGCCGCCCAGGCTGGAGCCAGGCCGAAGATCATGCCCGTCAATATTGACAGCAGCAGCGTGAAACCGAGCGCCCGCCAATCCAGGCGCAAATCGGCCCTGAACTCCATCGGCGGTGGGAATGGCGGTTGAACCGACATCAATACTTGATTGATCCAAAAAGCCAGCAGCAATCCGGCGGCGGCGGCGATGAACGCGAGCAGCAAGCTCTCAGTCAACAACTGGCGAATGAGCCGCAGGCGGCCCGCGCCCACCGCCAGCCGAATTGCGATCTCCCTGCGCCGCGTGGCCGCGCGCGCCAGCAATAGATTCGCCACGTTTGCGCACGCAATCAGCAAGACGATCACCGCGACGACCATCGCCAGCGTCGTCCCCAGCGCCGCCATTTGTCGGGTAGCTTGTTCTAACGTTCCACGCCCGGACGCGAGCGTCAGCCGGCGGCTCTGCTGAAATGTCGCCGCATCCAGGTTAAACCAGTTCGGCGCGGGATAAGCCTGTTGCAATTGGTGATTGATCGTCTCCAACTCGGCTTCGGCCTGCGCGCGCGTAACGCCCGCTTTGAGCCGCCCGATTGCACACAGTGTCGCCGCCTGCCGATCATTCAATAATGGCGGTTCATTCGGTCTCACCGCCGCTCGCATCATCATCGGAACCCAGACGTCGGCGCGCATCGGGATCGAAGCGCCCGCGAACCCCTCCGCCGCGACTCCGACCACAGTGAAGCTGTGGTTGTTGAACATTACCGTTTTACCGACCAACTGCGGGTCGCCGCCGAATCCGCGCTGCCAGAAATCGTGGCTTATCACCACGACCGGATGCGCGCCCGGCGCGCGATCTTCTTCGGGAAGGAATGCGCGCCCCTGCGCCATCCTCACGCCTAACACTTCAAAGAAATTACCCGTAACCAGTTCTCCCATCACTACTCCGCTGCGGTCGCCATTGCCGAAAGCGAGCGTGATCCCCTCATAGGCCGCCACTCCGGCGAAGACCCGGTTGCTGGCGCGATAATCCAAGTAATCCGGATACGAAACAGGCGGGCCACTGCCGTCGCCTCGCACCAGCGTGAACAGCCTGTCGTTATTGGTCCCCGGCAGCGCGCGCCAAAGTAACGCGTCGGCCAAACTGAAGATCGCCGTGTTCGCGCCGATGCCCAACGCCAGCGACAACACGGCCACCACGGTGAATCCTTTGTTTGTTCGCAGCATTCGGGCGCCAAACCTCAAGTCTTGAAACATTTCGTCCTCCATTCTTCTCGGCTGCAGCCACAACGCGTCCGCAAATGCGCCTAGGCTGTGCCATAACAAATCAAATTTCGTTTTCCGATTGAGGTTGTCCCACTCAGCCAGCAGCGTCTCGCGATATTGCAACTCGGCTTCCCACTCCTGCCGCCAGCCGGCGCGCAATCGGCGCGGCACAATCACGCCGATTGCGCGGATCAGCCAGAGCCAGAAACGAAACCGGGTTGTGCGCGTTAGGTCAGCCATCAGCTTCATTCATCACCATCTGCGCAAATCTTCGAGCGCTATTCTTCGCGGCTATGCCGCCCGATGTGCGGAAGGGCATAGCCACTTCCGCACATCGGGCGGCATAGCCGCAGTAAAAACACAGTTCAAAAATCCGCAATCCACAATCCGCAATCAAACTATTCGCGCCGGAGCGCAACCATCGGATCAACCGTAGCCGCACGACGGGCCGGTAAATAAATAGCCGACATAGCGACCGCCGCGAGTAAAAGCGCGATGCTCAAATAGGTAAGGGGATCGAGCGGGCTCAGGCCATAAAACATTATCGATATCGCGCGAGAGACCGCCGCGCCGCCCGCGAGGCCCAACGCGGCGCCGACGCCGACAAGCCGCAATCCCTGGCCGAGCGCGAGCCGCATCGCGTCTCGGCGGCTCGCGCCCAAAGCCATGCGGATGCCGATTTCGCGCGTGCGCTGGCTGACGGAGTAGGCCATCACGCCGTGGACGCCGATTGCGGACAGCAGCAACGCAAGCAGCCCGAGCGCCGTCGCCAATTGAGACGCCACTTTGGTGGCCAGGTATCCCCACTTCGAATTGGCAATCTCTTCCTCGGGCGTCTCCATCCAGAGTCTGAGTGTAGGCTCCATCTCGCGAGCCGCGGCGCGCACGAGCGGCTTGATCTCATTGGCGTCGCGCGACGTGCGGACCAACACGCTGAGGTCCTGCCATTGGCGCTGGACGAGGGGGATGTAGGCGAAGACCGGCGGAATCTGACCGAATCGCCAGGTTTGCGCGTCTCGCGCCACTCCGACAACCTGGGCGACATGCGAAGCCTCGCCGCTCTGGACCCGCAGCGTCTTTCCAATCGGTTCTTCTCCAGGCCACAACCGCCGCGCAGTAGCTTCGCTGACCACTACGACTTGCGCCCCGGCTCGCGCCTCTTCTTCTTTGAACTCACGACCGCGCGTGAGCTGAAGGCCGGCGGTCGCAAAAAAGCCGGGCGAGACAGAATAGCCGTTATCGCGCTGCCTGCCGGTCGAATCATATACATCCACATCCAGCAGCGTAACTCCGCCGGTTCCGCGCAGCGGAGAAGCGCCCAGAATGACGGACTGCACACCGGGTATGGCTTTCAACCGATCCATCAACTCTTGATTGAACCGCCTCGCGCGGGCGTCGTCATAACCGCTCAATTCCAGGCTGTATCCGACGACCATCGCTTTTTTGGTTTCATAGCCGGGATCAATCGCCAGCGCCCGCCAGAGGCCTCGCACAAGCAATCCGGCGGGGATCAGCAAGACCAGGCTGAGCGCAACCTGCGCGACCACCAGTCCGTTGCGCAGCCGCGAGCGCGTAAGCGATTGGCCGAACGCGGCGGCTTCGTCTTTGGTAATCGCGATCAGATCAGGACGCGTAGCGCGCAGAGCAGGAGCCAGTCCCGACAAAATTCCGCTGAGCAGCGAAGCGACGAAAGTAAAGGCGAGCACTCGCGAGTCCGGTTTGGCGTTGGTCGCCAGGGCGCCGAGATCCTGCCCCCACAAGAAAGCCAAAGCTTGGAGACACCATCGGGCCACGAGTAGCCCGGCGACGCCGCCGAGTCCGGCGAGCAACAGGCTTTCAGTCAGCAATTGCCTCATCACACGCCGGCGGGTCGCGCCCAGACAAAGGCGGATGCCGATCTCTTTCTGCCTGTGGGCCGCTCTCGCGAGCAGCAGATTGGTAATGTTGGAGCAAGCGATTAACAACACAATGCCAGTTGCGCCCATTACGATCGCCATCAATTGCAAGAATCCCTTGGCGCGCCGCTGCGCCGGCCCCACATCAACGCCGGCTTGCGGGTCAATCTCCGGCCATGCCCGCCTGAGCTGGCTCATCAGCACTTTCGTTTCCGCTTGCGCCTCATCCATCGTCCTCCCTGGATTGAGACGGCCGTAGACGTCGAGCCACTGGAAACTCCGGCTGCCGAACCAATTCCTCTCCTCGGCGGTGGTTCCTTCGGTATAGACGGTGAGCATTTCGGTTCTCATCGTCAGGGGCAGCCAGAAGCGCGCTCCGCCGCCGCCGATTCCACCGAAATCCGGCCCCATCACACCGATTACCACGAAAGGTTTGTTGTTCAACCGCAGCGTCTGACCGACGACGTTCGGATCTCCGCCGAAGCGCGTTTGCCACATATGATGGCTTATGACTACAACCGGCTCCCTGCCCGGCGCGCTGTTCTCTTCAGCCGTGAATGTGCGGCCACGGATGGGGCTGACGCCGAGGACCGAGAAGTAATTGTCGGAGACGAACTTTCCCGCAACCTCCTCCACTTCTGTCGCTGCGGTCTGACCTCCCAACAGGAATTTTTCGTCGGAGCAAGCAACCAGACCGGAGAAGACCTGAGTCTGTTTGCGGAAGAAGAGATAGTCTGAGAAGGAGAATCCCCCGCCTTTTTGCGTCGAGTTCGGCGCGTGGTATTCCAGCCTGCCCACGGCGTCGGGGTCCGCGATCGGCAAAGGCCGCAACTGACTGTTGAAGAGCGTAAAGATGGCTGTGTTGACACCGATACCCAGCGCCAGCGTAAGCGCAACAATCAAAGTGAAGCCTGGATACTTCACCAGCATCCGAACCGCATAGCGTATGTCCTGGATCATCGCATCCTCCCATCTGCGCGGCTGCAGCCACAGCGCATCCATAAACGCGCCGATGCTGTGCCACAACAAATCAAGTTTCGTTTTCCGATTGAGGTTGTCCCACTCAGCCAGCAGCGTCTCGCGATATTGCAACTCGGCTTCCCATTCCTGCCGCCAATCGGCGCGAAATCGGCGCGGCACGATCACGCCGATGAATGCGACCAGCCAGAGCCGGAAACGAAAGCGGGTTGTTGGCGCCGGATTGCCCATCCTGTTTACTCCTCACGCAGTATCTCCACCGGGTTGACTCTGAGCGCCCGGCGGGCTGGAACGTAACACGCCAGGAACGCCACGATCGCCAGAAGCGACGAAACGGCCACATACGTCACTGCGTCAGCAGACTCCACTTCAAATAGAAAACTGGTGAGATAGCGCGTCAGCGCGAACGCCGCGGCCAGCCCCACCGCCAGGCCGGCGCCGGTCAGCGCGAGACCCTGTCCCAGCGCGAGCTTGAGCACGTCGCCCCTCTGCGCGCCGAGCGCGACGCGAATGCCGATCTCGCGCGTGCGCTGTTCCACCGCGTAAGTCATTACTCCATAGACGCCGATCGAGGCCAGGATCAACGCCAATGCGCCGAAGAGACCGAAGAGGGTGGCGCGGAAACGCGGCGCGGCGACCGTGTTCGAGATCGCCTGTTCCATAGTCCGCAGGCGATAGACAGGCTGATCCTTGTCTATGCCGGCCGCGAGCGATTGCACGGCTCCGATGAGTATTCCCGGGTCAACGCGCGTTCGCGCGATGAATTGCAGGGAGCGACCGTTGAGCGAATCGAGCGTCTTCTCTGGCAATTGCGCGAAGGAAAGATAAATTTCTGGCTTCGACTCTGAGTCACTCAGCTCCCAGTGCTTGAGGTCGGCGATGACGCCCACGACTGTTAGCGGCAGTTGCGTTAATTGATCGTTCTTAAAGAACATCTGATCGCCGAGAGGCTCGCGACCGGGCCATCGGCTTTTGGCGAGCGTTTGATTGATCACGACTGCCGGAGCCGTCTGCGCCGTGTCTTGCTCTGACAACTCACGGCCTCCCAGCAGCCGGACGCCTAGTGTCCGGAAGTAATCGGGGCTGACGATACGGATGGAGACGCCTCCCAGCGCCTCCGGTTCGCTGGACCCGCGTCTCTGAAACCGGATGGCTGTCTCGAGGCCGTTTCCGCCGAACGGCAGCGCGTTTGCCGCCGCCGCCGCTTGCACGCCTGGCAGCGCGCGCAGGCGGTTGAGCAATTCCGTCTGATAGTCGAGCATTTGAGAGGCCAGCGGGTAACGCTTCGCATCGAGTTTGGTCCGCAGGGTGAGCAGGCGTTCAGGTTGGAACCCCGGATCTACCGCCAGCAATCGCGATAGGCTGCGAATCAGCAGCGCGGCGCCGATCACCAGCGCGCAGGTCAGCGCAAGTTGTCCCACCAACAGCAGGCTGCGCGACTTATTTCGATTCCATCGCGCCGAAGCGCCGGCGCTACGTTCCTGCAGCGGCTTCATGAGATCGAGTCGCGACGCATGCCAGGCCGGCGCCAGCCCGAAGACCGCTCCGGTCAGAAGCGACGCGCCGAGCGTGAAGAGCAGCGCGCGGGAGTCGAGCGCGACTTCCGCTTCGGTGGGCAGCGTGAAACGCGGCATAAGAGCGATGAAGGCTTTGATCATCCACACGGATAGCAACGCGCCGCCGCAGCCGCCCATCATCGCCAGCAACATACTCTCGGTAAGGAACTGCCGCATCAGTCTCAATCGCCCTGCGCCGAGCGCGGCGCGAATGGCGACTTCGCGCTGTCGCAACGCGACGCGCGCGAGCAACAGATTCGCCACGTTGGCGCAGGCAATGAGCAGAATGAAGGCGACGGCGCCCAGCAGCAGCAATAGAATACGGCGCAGATCGACGCCTACAACGTGATCACGGAGTGTCTGCGCAAATGCGCTGCGGCCTTTGCCTGGCGTCAACCCTTGTTGCTCCAAAGCTTCGCAGAGGCCCTTCAATTCGATGTTAGCCTGTTCGAGCGTGACTCCGGGCTTGAGACGAGCCGTCGCCGTGAAGAACTGGCGCCCCTGATCCGCGGGTTTGAAAACCAGCGGCAGCCAGACTTCAGTCATCTCGCGGTCGAAGACGCCGCCCGCCGGCAGCACGCCGATAACGGTGTAGCTTTCGCTGTTGAAGGTGAGGCTGCGGCCTATCACATTGGGGTCGGCTCCCGTTTGGCGTCGCCAGAAACCCTGGCTGAGGACGACTACATGATCTTTTCCAGGCTGATCCTCTTCTGCGCTAAAACCGCGGCCCAGCGCCGGCTTGACGCCCAGCGTCTCGAAGTAGTTGGCCGAGACAAACGTCCCGCTAACCCGTTCGGCCCGGTCTCCGCCAGTCAGATTCAAATCGCCGCCTGCGCCAGTGATCGCCGCCAGGTGTGAGAAGACCTGTTGATGCGCGCGCCAGGCGAGAAACGCCGCTCCCGTCGGCATCGCCCGGTCGCTGTCCGGCCTCTTCTCCCAAACCATGACCAGGCGTTCTGGGTCCTGGTAAGCAAACGGCTTCAACAACACGGCGTCCACAAAGCTGAACATAGCCGTATTAGCCCCGATGCCAAGCGCGAGTGAGATCACTGCAACCGCCGTGACCATTCTGTTTTTGAGCAGCAATCGAGCGCCGAAACGCAGGTCTTGAAACATCTCGTCCTCTAGTCTCTTCGGTTGCAACCACAATGCGTCCGCAAACGCGCCCAGGCTGTGCCAGATCAAATCGAGTTTGTTTCGCCAGTCGAGTTTGTCCCACTCGGTCAGCTGAGTTTCACGGTAACGCAGCTCGGCCTCTCACTCCTGCCGCCAGCTGGCGCGCAACCGGCGCGGCACGATCACGCCGATGACGCGGATCAGCCATAGCCAGAAACGGAACCGTGTTGCGTATGTCAGATCAGCCATCAGCTTACTCGTGGCGCAGCGCGGCCATCGGGTCAGACTTCGTTGCGCGTCGCGCCGGCAGATAACAGGCCGCGAACGCGACCAGCGCCAGCAGCAACGCCACGCCCGCGAATGTTAGCGGGTCGGTTGCGCTCACGCCGAAGAGCAAACTGTTCATGACTTGTGTCAGAGCCAGGGCTCCGAGCAATCCGATCAATGCGCCAATGGCGACCAGCGACATCCCCTGCTTGATGAACAGGCGCAGCACGTCGGCAATCTGCGCGCCGAGCGCCATCCGAACGCCGATTTCATGCCTGCGCTGTGTGACGGCGTAAGAGATCACGCCGTAAACTCCAACTGCGGCGAGAGTGAGCGCCAGCAGCGCGAACGAGCCAAGCATCAGCAGGTTAAAGCGGCGCGAGGAGACCGAATCCGACAGGCGCTGTTCCATCGTCATCACTTCGTAAACCGGCAGGTTGGGGTCAACCGCCAGGGTCTGTTGGCGTACAGCCGTGGCCAGACTGAGCGGATCAACTTGAGTGTGGAACACCAGCGTTATCCGATCGCCGCCGTTTTGCATATAGGGAATATAGACTTCCGAAGTGACCGCCTGATCCAACCCGCTGTGGCGCACGTCGCCGACCACGCCGACCACAGTGGCGTAATCTTTATCGGCTCCAAATGGATTGACGCGCTTGCCGACGGCGTTTTCGCCGGGGAAGAGTTTGCGCGCCAGAGCCTCGTTCAATAGCATCACTCCGGGCGCATTCGCATCGTCACCCTCGTTGAAATAACGGCCTGATAGCAGAGGGATGCCCATCGCGCGGAAATAATCCGGCGTAACCTGTCCGATCGGTGTGGGAGGCTCACTGTTATCATCGGCGCTACGGCGACCTTCCACTCGCAGCCATCCGCCGAAGGAGAATCCCGTCAGCGGTGGGTGGTTGATGGCGCCGACCGATTCGACTCCGGGCAGCGCCGCCAGACGCGGCAATAACTCCCGCATAAACCGCGTGCGATTCTCGTACTTTTCGTAACGCGGATATGGCAGAGAGAGACGCGCCGTCAACACGTTCTCCGCGCGGAAACCCGGATTGACTTTGAGCAGATTGATGAAACTCCTGACGAGCAGCCCCGCGCCGACCAGCAAAGTTATGGTCATCGCGACTTCGGCGATCATCAGCGCCTGGCGCGCGCGCGCGCGTTGGAAGCCGGCGCCGCGCCCCCCTTCTTTGAGCGAGGCGTTCAAATCAGGTCGCGAAGTTTGCAGCGCCGGGAAGACGCCGAAAACGACGCCGGTCAAGAGCGAGACCAGCAGCGTAAAGAAGAGCACGCTCGAATCAATGCCGATCCGCGCCATATTGGAAATCTGCCCCAGCAAGCTCGTTGAATTCAGCGATACGAGCGCCATCGTCAATCCGTATGCCAAGAGCAGTCCGCACAAGCCGCCAACCGCCGCCAGCAACAGGCTTTCAGTGAGCGTCTGCCGAATCAACCGAACTCGTCCGGCTCCGAGCGCCGCGCGAATCGCCATCTCCGGGCCGCGCGTGGCGGCCCGCGCCATCGTCAGATTGGCGACGTTGGCGCAGCCGATCAGCAGGATCAACCCGACCGCGCCGAACAGGATAAACAGCAACCGCCTGGTATCGCCGACCAGTTGTTGATGCAACGGAATGACGCGCGCCCGATTGCCCGCGAACGAGGGAAAGCCGGCAGGCTTTGAGCTTTCGTAGCGTTGCAGAATGTCCGTCAATTCCGTCTGCGCCTGCTCGCGGACGACGCCGGGTTTGAGCCGCGCGATCATACAGCCGAACATCGTGATTATCTGATTGCCGCGTTCACGCTCCGGGTCGAGCGCAATCGGAGTCCACAAATCCAACTGCTCGATGAAACGAAAATCCGGCTGGAGCACGCCGATGACCGTATAGTTCTGATCGTCGAGCGAAATCGCCCGGCCAATAACGCCCGGGTCGGAATTGAAGCGGCGCCGCCACAGGCTGTAGCTGATGACGGCGACGCGCTCGCCGCCAGGCCGGTCTTCAGACGCGAGAAAGTTTCGTCCGAGCGCGAAATGCGCGCCGAGCGTGGAAAATAAGCCGGCGGTCGCCTGACCGCGTTGTAGCCTCTCAGGCTCGCCAGCGCCGGTCAGAGTTGTCCCCCGGACGTTATAACCCGCAATGCCTTCGAGCGTCCGGCTCTGTTCGCTCCATTCAAGGAAGTGCCGACCCACGACCGGGTCGCGTCCTTCGTTCCCTGAAGACTCTTCGAGCCAGACCAATTGTTGAGGGGATTTGAACGGGAGCGGCCGTAGCAATACCGCATTTACAACGCTGAAGATCGCAGTGTTTGCGCCGATGCCCAGGCTGAGCGTCAACACCGCCACCGCGGTAAAGGCCTTGTCCTTGAGCAGCATCCGAAGGCCAAAACGCAGGTCTTGAAACATCTCATCCTCCAGTCTTTTCGGTTGCAACCACAGCGCATCCGTAAACGCGCCCAGGCTGTGCCAGATCAAATCGAGTTTGTTTCGCCAGTCGAGTTTGTCCCACTCGGCAAGCAACGATTCGCGATAGCGCAACTCCGCTTCCCACTCCTGCCGCCAATCGGCGCGTAAGCGGCGCGGCACGATCACGCCGATGGCGGTGATGAGCCGGATGTGGGGACGCGCGACGCGCATTCTCAAACGTTCAAACATTGGCCTCCTCGAAAATTACTTGAGCGCCGCTTCGATCATCCAATCCAACTTCTTGAGATAGAAGCCGTCCTTCAGGTAGCCGCTATGATGGAAGCGGATGTCGCCCGCCGGATCAATGATGTATAGCTGTGGGACGCCCTGCGCGCGATAAGGGGCTTCGATCTCGCCGTCGCTGAGCAGAATCTGGAACTGATAGCCGAGCCGCTGCGCGTGTGGGGCCACGGCGGCTTTGTCATTGTCAATGCTGATGGCTACGACGGCCACCTCCGGTCGCCGGCGGTATTTCTCATATGCCACTTTCATCTCTTCCAACTCGCCTAGGCAGGGTCCGCACCAGGTCGCCCAGAATTCCAGGACCAACACTTTCCCGCGAAAATCGGCGAGCGAGAGGGTCTTACCGCTGAGGTCCTTCAAGGCGAACTGGCCGGCCGGTCGCCGCTCTTCCGCCGCCAATACTTCGCGCTTGAGCGCCACGAAGCGCCGCTCAAGCGATTCATCCATCCTGGCTGCGAGCGACGCTTCAAAACGCGCGCGCTCTTCTCGCCCCAGGGCATGACGCGTGAAGAAAGCGTCAAGCTCGCCTTTCAATTTATCGTCGAGTGTCGCAGCCCAGGCCAGTTGTTCGCGCGCGGCCTCGACAGCTCTCGTCTCTTCCAGCGCCCTGGCGTAGTCGCGACGCACGGCCGCCTCATCAATTACCGGTAGCAATATTGAAAAAAGCCCGGTCGAGTCGCTCTTCAACTCGCGCAAGCCGTTCTCCAGCTCGCGCGTCAAGGCTTCGCCCAGCCTTCGCGCCGCGGCCCAATTCTTCAGCGCGTTATTGGCCCGCATCATCGCCGGCCAGAAGGCTGCCCGCTCGCGGTCGTGAAATTGATTGGCGCTCAGCCAGTTCTCTTGAATAAAAACCAACGCTTTGCGAGCGAACGCCAGGCTGCTCGCCGGGTCTTTCTCCGACAATCCCTCGGCGATCTTATGCAGCGAAACCACGTAGCTGTATGGGTCGCCGAACATCTCGACAAAGCGTTTGCTGAACCGCTCGAACTGCTCGGCCGCGGACGGCAACGCTTTTGCGTCGAACGAGTCCGCATGGCCGCTGACCACTTTGAATTTTTCTCCCGCCGCGATTTTCGCCCAAGACACTTTGTCATTGAATTCGTCAATATAGGATTGATAGAGCTCCGCCGATTTAGCCGGGTCTTTCTCCTCGCGGGCCGCATCGAGTCTCGCGCTCTGGGATATCAGACCGCGCTGGAATTTGGCGATGGCTTCTTTCCGCAGCGCCTCGGCTCGCGCCTTGTCTCCCAAGGCCTCGCAGCCGTGGATGTAGCTGTTGTAGTAATCTTCGACGCGTTTCTCGGGCGGCGTCTGCTCGAACTGTTTCAGGCTACGTTCTATGGCGGCATGCCTCGCGGCGGTGTCTTCCGTGCGGCCCACGGCGTCCCAATACAACTCATACCCGCGATAGAAATCGGGATGGCGTTCGAGCAGCTTGGTGAGAATCGCCTTGGCTTCCGGTATCTTTCCGGCATAGAAGGCCGTTATGGCCTGATTGTGCAGCGACTGCGGATCGGCCGCTTCACTCTGTGCGGCCTGAACTGGCGCCGCTAACAGCCAGATCGCAATCAGTAGATGAAAGAGCGAACGCATTGACGTCATCCTCCTTTATGACCTTTCCTCGCGCCTCACTCGTGGCGCAGCGCGGCCATCGGGTCGACCTTCGTTGCGCGTCGCGCCGGCAGATAACAGGCCGCGAGCGCGATCAGCGCCAGCAGCAACGCCACGCCCGCGAATGTCAGCGGGTCGGTTGGGCTCACGCCGAAGAGCAAACTATTCATGACTTGTGTCAGAGCCAGGGCTCCGAGCAGTCCGATCAATGCGCCGACGGCGACCAGCGACATTCCATGCTTGACGAACAGGCGCAGCACGTCCGCTGTTTGCGCGCCGAGCGCCATCCGAACGCCAATTTCATGCCTGCGCTGCGAGACAGCGTAAGAGATCACACCGTAAACCCCGACCGCGGCGAGCGCGAGAGCCGTCAGCGCGAACGCGCCGAGCATCAGCAGATTGAAGCGGCGCGAAGAGACCGAATCCGACAGGCGCTGTTCCATCGTCATCACTTCATAAAGCGGCAGGCTGGGATCGACCGCCAGCGTCTGCTGGCGCACGGCGTTGGCCAGGCTGAGCGGATCAACCCGAGTGTGGAGCGTCAGCGTTATCTGATTGCCGCCGTTTTGCATATAGGGAATATAGACTTCCGGAGACCCCGCCTGATCCAACCCGCTGTGGCGCACGTCGCCGACCACGCCGATCACGGGGGCATAATCTCTATAATCTCTACTACCGCCAAATAGATTGACGCGCTTGCCGATTGGGTCTTCGCCGGGGAAGAGTTTGCGCGCCAGAGCCTCGTTCAACAGCAACACTCTTGGCGAATCAGCATTATCATTCTCGGTGAAATAACGGCCCGCTCGCAGCGGGATGCCCATGGCGCGGAAATAATCCGGCGTGACCTGTCCGATCGGCGTCCCAGGCTCATTGTTGTTAGCGGCGCTCGGACGTCCTTCTACCCGCAGGTAGCCGTGGAAAGTGAATCTCGTCAGCGGCGGATGATTGATCGCCCCGACTGATTCGACCCCAGGCAGCGCCGCCATACGCGGCAATAACTCCCGCATAAACCGTGCGCGGTCTTCCCTCTTTTCGTAACGCGAGTCTGGCAATGAGAGACTTGCCGTCAAGACATTCTCCGCGCGAAAGCCGGGATTGACGCTGAGCAGATTGACGAAACTCCTGACCAGCAAGCCCGCGCCGACCAGCAGGGTTATGGTCATGGCGACTTCGGCGATCATCAGCGCCTGGCGCGCCCGCCCGCGTTGGAAGCCGCCGCCGCGCCCTCCTTCCTTAAGCGAAGCGTTCAAATCGGGCCGCGAAGACTGCAACGCCGGGAAGAGGCCGAAAACGACTCCGGTCAGGAGCGAGACCAGAAGCGTAAAGAAGAGCGCGCCTGAATCAACGTCGATCCGCGCCAGATTGGAAATCTGGCCCAGCGAACTCGTTGAATTCAGCGAGGCGAGCGCCTTCGTCAATCCGTATGCCAAGAGCAGTCCGCACAAACCGCCAATCGCCGCCAGCAACAGGCTTTCAGTGAGCGTCTGCCGAATTAACCGAATTCGTCCGGCTCCGAGCGCCGCTCGAATCGACATCTCGGAGTCGCGCGCGGCGGCCCGCGCCATCGTCAGATTGGCGACGTTGGCGCAGGCGATCAGCAGGATCAACCCAACCGCGCCGAAAAGAATCAGCAGCGGCCGCCGCGTATTGCCGACCAGTTGTTGATGCAACGGAACAACGCGCGTCCGATTGCCGGCAAACGAGAAAATGTTTTTCGGCTTTGAGCTTTCGTAGCGTTGCATGATGTCCGCCAGTTCCGTCTGCGCCCGCTCGCTGGAGACGCCGGGTTTGAGCCGCCCGATCACAAGGAAATACGAGGTCATTTGATTGCCGCGTTCCCCCGCCACATCAAGCGCCAGCGGAGTCCACAAATCCAGCGGCTGAATGAAACGGAAATCAGGCGCCAGCACACCGACTATCGTGCGGCTCTGATCGTTGAGAGTAATCGCCCGGCCAATGACGCTCGGATCGGAATTGAAGCGACGCTGCCACAATCTGTAGCTGATAACAGCGACGCGCTCGCCGCCCGGCCGGTCTTCAGATCCCAGGAAATTGCGTCCGAGCGCGAACTGCGCGCCGAGCGTGGGAAAGAAGCTAGCGGTCGCCAGACCGCACTGCAACACCTCAGGCTCGCCCACGCTGGTCAAGGCCGTCTTACCGCCGACGACATACCCAGCAATGCTTTCGAGCGTCCGGCTCCGCTCGCTCCATTCCAGGAAGTGCGCGCCGGGAACGAAATCGTTCGTTATATCATCTTTTGAAGACTCTCCAAGCCATAGCAATTGTTCCGGGGATTTGAACGGCAGCGGCCGGAGCAATATCGCGTTCACCACGCTGAAGATCGCCGTGTTCGCGCCGATGCCCAGGCTGAGCGTCAATACCGCAACTGCGGTGAATGCCCTGTCCTTGAGCAGCATCCGCAGGCCAAAACGCAAGTCTTGAAGCATTTCGTCCTCCAATCTTCTCGGCTGCAACCACAACGCGTCCGCAAATGCGCCCAGGCTGTGCCACAGCAAAGCAAGTTTGTTTCGCCAATCGAGTTTGTCCCACTCGGCCATCAATTCTTCGCGGTAACGCAGCTCGGCCTCCCATTCCTGCCGCCAGCCAGCGCGCAAGCGGCGCGGCACGATTAAGCCGATGAATTTGATCAACCGGAGAGGCAGTTTTGTGAAACGGTGAGCCATCGTTTTAATTACCTAAAGTGTGTTCAAATTGAAGCTGAATACAATCGACCACTTGAAATGATGCCTGTGAAGAAATCGGGAAACGCTCCCTGGGTACGCATCGCTTCCAGCGTGCAGGCGTGGCAGGATGCGCATTGAAATGCAATTGGGCGACTCGCCGAGACTGCGCGCTCCCAAGCGATGCGTACCCAGGGTTGCGCCTCACAGTATTGATTGTAATGGGCTTTTATTTGCACAGCCTTCAATATCTTCACTCACTCATTGTTGTAAAGTTGCGCAGGCCTGATGGCTCGCGTGTTTTCTTCGAGAACCTGTGATGGGGGCATCGCAAACTAGACAGTTTGCGTTACGATTGCCATTGCGCTTATTCGTGTTTCAGAGCCACCACCGGGTCTACCTTCGTTGCTCTGCGCGCCGGCAAATAACAGGCCAGCAGCGCGACCACCGCCAATAACGCGGCCACGCCGGCGAAGATTGCGGGATCGGTCGCGCTCACGCCAAAGAGCAAAGTCGCCATCACACGCGTCAACGCGAACGCGCCCGCCAATCCGAGGGTGACGCCGGCCATCACGGGTTTCATCCCCTGACTGATGACGAGTTTCAGCACATCCGCGGCCCGCGCGCCCAGCGCCAGTCGGATGCCCATCTCGCGCGTGCGAGCGGCGACCGCATACGACATCACGCCGTAAACGCCGGTGGCCGACAGGATCAGGGCCACCGCCGCGAAGATAGTGAGCAGCAGGTAGTTGAAGCGAGGTTTGGCCACCGAATCGGCGAGCAGCCGCGACATGGGCTTGATGTTGGCCACCGGTTGATCCGGGTCTACCGCCGAGACCGCGCTTCGCACTGCCGCTGCCAGGCTCATCGGATCGACAGCCGCGCGTATGATCAGGTTCATCTCGCGTTCGGGCTTTTGCTGGTCAGGGATGTACATCTCCGGCTGGGGCTCCTTCTCCAATCCCTCGTGCCTCACGTCGCGGACGACGCCGATGATCTCTCGCATTCCCATTTCCAGATCGAAGATTGGTGGACGGTCGGGGAAGAATTTCATGGTTTCAAGATCCAGCGCGGCGCGTTTGCCGAGCGCAGTTTGATCGGGCCAATAGCGGCGAGCCATAGTCTCATTGATAATCGCGACGCGTGGCGATTGCGCTTGATCCTGCCCGGTGAAGGCGCGCCCCTCGACCATTCTCATCCCCATCGCGCGAAAATAATCCGGGGTGACAGTGCGCGGGTGAGCGCGCGGCCTGTCTCTGGGCTCAAGTGGAGGCTTGCCATCAATGAAGAAGGCGGTCTCCGCGTCTGTCCCGCTCAGCGGCAGAGATGAGCCGAGACCTGCGGCGACGACGCCGGGCGACGACGCCAGATGTTCCAGCAATTGATCGTGGAAGGCGGCCACTTTTTGTTCATTCGGATATTTCGCGCGCGGCAGGCTGATATCGGCCGTCAGAACACTCTCCGGTTCGAACCCCGGATCGACTTCCAACAGACGCGCGAAGCTTTTGATCATCAATCCAGCGCCTACAAGCAGCGTCAGCGACAATGCGACCTCGGCCACCACAAGCGGGCTGCGCGCATGCCGCCGGCGCGATCCGGCGACGCCCTCTACTGAGGATTCGCCGACGTTCTTGAGCGAGGCGTTGATGTCCGGCCTGGATGCCTGAACCGCCGGCGCCAATCCGAAGATCATTCCCGCCAGGAGCGAGAGCGCAAACGTAAAGAGCAAAACCCAACCGTCGAGCGTGATCTGATCGTGTGGGACGTTATAAGGGATATAAAAGCTGGTCGCGTTATAGGGAATGACTGAAAGCAATCCAACGCCCCATTTGGCCAGCAATAACCCGGCGGCGCCTCCCAGCAGCGCCAGCATCAGGCTTTCCGTCATCAGTTGCCGCGCCAACCGCAAACGCGTCGCGCCGAGCGCCAGCCGCACGGCGATCTCCTGGCGCCGCGTCGAGGCGCGCGCCAGCAGCAGATTGGCGACATTGGCGCAGGCGATCAACAGCACAAAACCGACCGCGCCCAACAACACGTACAGCTCCAGCCGCAGATGGCCTGTAAGCTGGTCATGCAGCGGCGTGGGACGCAGCCCCAGGCCGCGATTGAATTGCGGGTCCTGTCGCTCCATCCGGCGCGCAATGGTTTCCATTTCGGCTTCGGCCTGCGCGAGGGTCGCGCCCACTTTCAACCTCGCCATCACATTCAGGTATCGCGTGCCCGGAGAAAATCTGCGTCCAGGCGCCGGATCACCCGACAGCGGAACCCAGATCTCGGCGTCCCTCGGAAATCTTGGAAAGACAAAACCGGGCGGCATAATTCCGACCACCTCATAGCTCTGGCCGTTGAGCGTCACAGGCTGGCCCAGGAGCTTCGGGTCTCCGGCCCATCGGCGCTGCCAGAGCGCATGGCTGAGTATGGCCACGCGGGCTGCGCCGAGTTGATCTTCCTCCGGCAGAAAGGCGCGTCCCAGCGCCGGTTTGACGCCCAGGACTGAAAACAGGCTGGCGGAGACCACGGCGTACTGCGTCTGCTCAGGCTGCGCGCCGCCCGTCAAGGCGAATCGCGTGTAGTTGTATGAGTTCCAGGCTCCAATCTCCGCGCAGACCTGACACTGTTTGCGCAACTCATCGTAGTTTTGATAAGTGAGAGAAAGCTGCGAGTACTCGCCCTGCTGGCTGGTCTGCCAAATCATCGCCAGGCGGTCCGGATCGGCGAATGGCAACGGACGCAACAGCACCGCATTGACGACGCTGAAAATGGCGGTGTTCGCGCCAATGCCCAACGCCAAAGCCATCACCGCCACCAGCGTGAAGCCTGGTCGCTGGCGCAGCATCCGAAAGCCGTAACGCAAATCTTGAAACATCTCGTCCTCCAATCTTTTCGGCTGCAACCACAGCGCGTCCGCAAACGCGCCCGCGCTGTGCCACAGCAGATCGCGTTTGCCGCGCCAATCGAGGTTGTCCCACTCAGCCAGCAGCGCTTCGCGATGCAGCAATTCGGCTTCCCATTCCTGTCTCCAATCAGCGCGCAACCGGCGTGGCACGATCACGCCGATCAGCGGCGCCAACCACAGCCAGGGACGCCGTAGAGTTTTTCGTCCATGCCGGCGCATAGCTCATCCCTTCCCGCGCGCGGGTTTGAGTTTGGGAGCTGGTTGGTCGAGGTGGTCCAGCAATCGAAATTTCTTGCGCGCTTCGGCGAGCGCGTCCCTGCCCTCTTTAGTCACCTCGTAGTATTTGCGCGCCGGACGCTGCTCGGCCTGCGCGATGCTCTGCCGCTCCCATTTGGAATCGACGTAGCCCGCATCCTCCAGCCGCCGCAATGCCGGGTAGACCGTCCCGCTCGCCAGCCCCGTCACCGTCATCACTTCAAGGCCGTATTTGTACCCGTTGTCCAGCGCCTGCAGGATCAGCGCCATTGTGTATGAGAGATATCCTTTGGCCATCCTCGCTCCTTTGACCGCCATCGTTCTGATGGCATGAAGAATTCATGTAGACACCTATACGTATAGGCTTCTACATAGCCACTGTCAAGAGGTAACAAGCCCACGAGTCCGGCATCGCGCCATTAATTTTGTCGCCTGGGTTTATTGCCCTTTCTGACTGAGGTTATTGATGAGGCGATGGGATGGTTTGGTTATGTGTCTCGACTATCGAGGCGGTAGAAGGGCATTTTCCATTTGTCATTTTAGATTTGAGATTGGCCATTGCCCGCAA
>DASTMP010000042.1:0-32310 GCA_035714085.1 Blastocatellia bacterium | reverse complement strand
TCCTGCCATGGCAGGTTGTTTGTGTCCGTTTGGTAATAGGGATTGATAATTTCCGTTGACTTCCATCTGTCAAGTCTCGCTACCGAACGGACACTTTGAACCCCAGCATCGGATAACATCTCTGCTGCATGTTGTGCAACTCCAATTTGTTTGTGCGGCATAACGGCTCAACGCTGAGCCGCGCGTTGTTTGCGCGGTGAGAGCGCCCGAGCGGCTTCGCCGCCAAGGGGGTTGGCTCTAGCGTTTTGTTAGACCGGTTTTCGGAAACTGCAATGGTAACACACCTGCCATAGTGATATGAGGGTGCACAGCAAGAAAATCCCGTCAGCGATCAGATTCACTGCCCCTGATATTCCAGAAAGCGCAAACAGGTAAATCATCACGTAGATAATTCCACCGCCAGCAAAGAAAGCCAAGATACTGCCCAACCAATGCCGCCGCAGCAATAGTCCTGCGGTAAGCAGGTAAAGTGGAATGAAAAACATATCAGGGTAGATCAGATTGAAATATGCTTCCTCGGGAAATGCTTCTGGCTTTCGCCACGTTCCAGCGAAAACCGAAGTAACCGCGTACGCCTGAAACAAGCCCCAGATTACAAACCAGACAATCGCGAACCACGGCCTATTCGTTGCTCGTTCCATCGTTGGAGAATTTCCCAGCAGATCCTCGACTCGAAGGCTGTCGGTCTAACGCCAAGCTCACCCGCCAGGGGTGAGTCAGGGTGCTATGAAAACAATATTGACAAAAAAGCTCAGATGTCTTCGGTGAGTAGGTTTGACATCCAATGATGCGTCAACCTGCTCACCGAAAGCTCACAAAAAGCATCGCCGCCAACCGGGCCGATCGCGAAATCATCACGGGCATTGCAGCCAAGGGGGAAGTATCTGCGGCTCGTAGCGTACCGGTTGCTCCTGCCGGTAGGTGTCCAGGTTGATCACGCCGCCATACAGGGCGTTGCGCCGCTGTAGTTCAGCCCAATACGCCGGATCAAGATAGATAGCGGGGTTTTCCCGCGACACCGTGAGGTCTTTCGGCTGACCAACGTAGAGTCCAGCGTCAATGGCGGATCCGAGAGGGATACCGCAGTTACGGTTAATTGGCTCACCGGAAGGGCTTGGGGACGGGGCTGGAAAGACGTTCCCTGCGTCGAAAGAGCCGAGCCAGGCGACGGAGGTTGGAATCACCGTACGCCGCGGATATTGGGACAGACGCCTGGCTAGACCTCCTGGATCTCCGGCTATGGGGACCAGTGTCGCGATTACATATGGTCGTTCGCCCGTCTGCCGCTCAATCATGGATCCGTGGAGTACGTGGTCAGCGCCGTAGCAGATCAGGGCTCGGCGCCCCTTCTCGAGGACCTCGCGCGCCACGACCGAGGCCGCCTGGGTGTCGCGCTGCATAAGGAATATGTTCAACTCGTCGAGGCTGGTGATCTTGGACCAGTCAATGGGCGGATCACCGAGCAACACGCGGATTCGCCTGTGGGGCGGCAATAACGTGTTGACAGCCCGGATCGTCCGGTAGACGTACTCATACACCGGGGCGTCCCATGTAGCGAGGGGGGACTGTGTGGTGTTCCGCCACACCTGTCGCAGGTCGGCGTTGTCGACCGGTAAGTCGGCTGTGAAGCGATCCATCGTCGCCTGGTAGAGGGCATTGCCGAACTCGACGACTACATCGTCGACAACTCGCGGCAGCCTGGGGTCGGTAAGCAACTCGGCCAGCGCGTCGTGGTGTTCCTGCAGGCCGTGGACCTCGCCAACGGCGACGAGGCGATGGCTTTCAAAAGCGGTCAACACCGCGTCGACGAATCCATCAGCGCCCGGTTCATGGTGGTGGTCGGACGCATCGACGGCGCGTGAGCCGCTCGCGTTCCATGGCGCGGCAACGCCGGCCGAGGTTGCGCCGAGCGCCGCGGCGGACATAGCAATGAACCCGCGCCGATTCATCGTCGGGGCTGACATGCGTGTTTCTCTCTTCATTGGATTCTCCTCCCGCCAATTTTTCTCGCCCACTGGCGCTCACTATCCATTATCAGAAACTTCTCTCGCATAAATTCTCCTCGTTCGATGTTGAAAGGATTACTGTCTTATCCGCACGTCATCATGGCCGAATCGAAACCCGATTTGGTTAAGCGGGGAATAAAGCTTTGTAAATGATGTTAAATCTGCGCCCGGCGAGGTAAACGCTATTTCGGGGTTTCGGTGACGTTCGCCCGCAACGTCGTTGAGGGAGATTGAGGTAAAAAAGAGATGTCTTGGAAGATTGTCATGGCATTTCCTGAGCCTCTACCTTTGAATTTGAGCCATGCCCATTGTCAAACACTTTTGCCGAAGAGATACAACTGATCCGTCCAAGATTGAGGCGCTCATGCCATATACTCAACATATTCAACGAATTGGCCGCCCGCGAAGCGGGGCAGGCCTTCATCCTTCTTTGCGCAGGATACTCCACCCATAAACGCTTCGTTTTGGGTGGAGAGGAATGCGCCGCCCCTTTCGCATGTAAAACGCTTGTCTCATGTAAAACACTTGTGGCATATTATGCGGATGGGTGTTCACTTGTCGATAAAGGCCAAGTTGGTTATGGCCTCTAGCGCCGTGCAGGAACTCAAGCCCACTATGGAAGAGTTCAACCGCGCCTGCAACACCCTTTCCGAACTCGCCTTTCAGCGTGATTTGCATCGCAAATACGACATCCATCACCAGGGCTATCGCCTGATCCGTCAAGAAACCAATCTTCCCTCACAGCACGTGATCAACGCGATCGCCAAGGTCAGCGCCGTTTACACGCGCGACCAGAATAAGTGGCATCAGTTCAAATCGCATTCTTCCGTGCGATACGACGCCAAGTCGATGACTCTTAGTAAGGACTGTCAGACCGCCTCGTTGACTGTCTGTCCGAAAGGCCGCGTTACCAGCCGGCTGCAGATGTCCGCCAGGATGCGCAAACAACTTCAACAGGGCGAACTCGGCTCCGCCGAATTGATCTATCGCAAGGGTAACTTCTACTTGCATATCTCGATCACGATCCCGGCGCCGGGAGTTAAGCAGCCACAGGGAAGCCTAGGCGTCGATCTCGGCTTCAACCGCGTGGCTGTGACATCTGACAATAAATTCCACACGGCGAAGAATATCCGCCACAAAAAATCCTGCTACAAAAGGACGAGACGATCTCTCCAGGCCAACGGCGGCAAGAGCGCCAAACGAGCGCTCAAGCGTGTCTCTGGTCGTGAGGGACGTTTCGTCGCGGACACCAATCACTGCGTCAGTAAACAAATCGTCTCTGACGCCAAGGCGAACAATCAACGGATCGTTCTGGAAGACCTCAACGGGATTCGTGAAACGGGTAAGGCGAAATGCGTTCACGAATGGAGTTTTGCCGAACTTCAATGGATGATCCGCTACAAGGCGGCCAGAGCGGGTGTGGAGGTTGTGACTGTTTCGCCGCGGTACACGTCTCAGACCTGTTCGCGATGTTTGCATTTAGGTGTCCGTCCGAGTCAATCGAATTTCCAATGCCGCGATTGCGGCTATCAGATCAACGCCGATCTGAATGGAGCGAAATCTATTGCCAAAAGGCATGACCTAGTGGCGATGGGCCGTTACTTCTGCGAATATCCGCGGAAGGAAGTCAACCGGCCCGAAGCGGTTCGTTCTTCTGAAAAGAAGCGTCAAGCACGAAACCTGAAACCGCAAGCTCCATCTACAGCGCGTCCTCGCGCTTAGATGGAGTAGTTGACTCATTAGGAGGCCTCGGCATCACTAAAGATGTGTCCCTTCAGCAGCATGGCGTCGGCCCCATCAATATCTGTGCCGACGCCATGCTGCCGAAGGGACACGGATGTCTGGTTTATTTGCAACAGAGCCCGCCGTAGCGCAGGTCTTGTAAAAGTGTTTGCATCGTTTTTCTCCTCGTCGAATTTGAATCACTCCGTGCGTAACGCAACCAGCGGATCAACCTGCGTCGCGCGCCGCGCGGGAATCCAACACGCCAGCAGCGCCACCACGATCAGCAACGAACTGACGATAGCAAACGTTGCCGGATCGGTGGCGCTCACGTCATAAAGCAAGCTCGACATCAAACGAGTTAAGATGAACGCTGTTATTAGACCAATCACCACACCAATCAAAGTCAGCATCAGACCTTGCCCGACCACGAGCTTGAAAATGTCACGTCGCTGCGCGCCGAGCGCCACACGCACGCCGATTTCATGCGTGCGTTGGCTGATTGAATAAGAGAGCAGGCCATAGATTCCGACGCTCGCGAGCGCTAAGGCCACAGCGGCGAAGATACTGATCAAGAAGGCTGGATAGCGCCGCCGGAAAGTAGAAGGCGCATTGGTGATGAGTTGCTCCATTGTGCTCACGGCGAAGATCGAAAGGTCAGATTCCAGCGCTCGGCCTTCACGCTGAATCGCGGCAGCTAGTCTCGTCGGATCGGAAGCTGCCTGCACGACGAGACTGGCCGTCGTATTCGGCCCTTGTAAATTTGCCCCTTGCAAAAAGGGGAAGTAGACGACAGGAGTGATCTTGGCATCTAGCCCATTGACCTTTTCATCACCCACGACTCCGACGATTTGAATTGTCGGACGATCTACAAAAACCAACTGCTGGCCGACGGCATCTTGATTGGGGAAAAGGCGACGGGCGAGGGTTTGATTGACAATCAGCGCGGCGGGCGCTGATTGATTGTCTTGATCGGTGAAGTAACGACCTTTGATGAGCGGCACACCCATCGCCTGAAAATAACCAGAGCTGACATAACGCAGATTGCCGTCGGTCTCTTGTCCGCGCGGCGGCACGGGTTGTCCAGCCGCGTAGAAGGCAGTAGTGAAACCACCCTGCAAGGGAACAACATTCACCATGCCAACACCTTTGACTCCAGGTAAGGCTTCGAGTCGAGAGTCGAGGCGCCGATAAAATATCTCTGCCTTCGCTGCCTCTTGATACTTGGCTTCTGGCAATGAAATCCGCATCGTGAGTAGATTCTCGGTGCGGAAGCCTGGATTGACTTCGAGCAATCGCCACACGCTCCGCATCATCAAGCCGGCGCCGACAAGCAACACTAACGCGAGCGCGATTTCAGTGACCACGAGCGCATCACGCAAACGATGGCGAGTTGTTCCGCCACTAGCTCTGCCGCCTTCTTTGAGCACGGCTTGCAACTCTAACTTAGAGGCTTGCCAGGCTGGCGCTAAACCGAAGACGATGCCAGTCAGAAGTGAGAGCAAGCCAGTGAAAGCAAGCATGCCGCGATCTAGCGAAAGACCGCGCAAGTAAGGCATGGTGTTGAGTTGAAATTCAGGAATAGCCGCAACCAGCGCCGCGACTCCCCACTGCGCGATCAAAAGCCCCGCGCCACCGCCGACCAAGGCTAACAACATGCTTTCCGTGAGCATTTGCCGCATCAATCGCCATCGGCTAGCTCCGAGCGCAGCGCGAATCGCAACTTCTTTTCGCCGCGCTGAAGCGCGAGCTAAAAGCAGATTGGCGACATTGGCGCAGGCAATGAGCAAAACAAATCCGACAGCGCCGAGCAAGATTAACAACACTGGCTTGATCGCGCCGACGATCTGCTCGTGCAGCGGCACTAGAATAATAGTCGTGCCAGTGTGAGAGGGATACTGCTGCTCAATGCGTCGCCCGATCGCGCGCATTTCAGCTTGCGCCTGCTCGAAGCTGACACCGGCTTTGAGCCGCGCGATGACTTTGGCGCCGTGTGGGCCGCGACTCGTCAATTGCTCTGGTGGGGGCTGATAGGCTGCCCATAGCTCAGAATCGCCGCGCGGCGCGAATTGAAAGCTCGGCGGCAAAATACCGATGACGTTGTAAGGGCGATCATCGAGCGTCAACGATTGCCCGATGATGTTGGGATCTGCGCCAAAGAGTCGTTGCCACAAACCATAGCTGAGCATCACGGTCGGCGCCGCGCTCGGTTGATCTTCTTCAGGTCGAAAGGCGCGGCCACGCATGGCTTCGACGCCGAGCACAGTGAAGAAATTTGATGAGACCAAAGTAGCAGGCAGGCGCGCTGGCGCGCCGCGCCCGGTGAGCGTCAGTCCGCTGCCGCCCGCGTAGGCCGCCACGCCCTCGAAGACTTGATTCTCGCGCCAGTCGAGAAAGTCAGGATAAGAAGCTTCGTGTTGGCTGAAGTCCTGACGCGGCGTTGTCTCCCACAAATGAACGAGCCGCTCTGGATCACGATACGGCAGACCGCGCAACAAGGCTGCATTGACAACGGTGAAGACCGCAGTGTTTGCGCCAATGCCGAGCGCGAGTGTGAGCACGGCAGCGAGAGCAAAGCCGGGGTTCTTCACCAACACACGAATCGCGTAGCGCAGATCCGTCCAGAGATTGTTCATGGGGCCTCCTGTTGTGAGTGCTTACTGTCGGGTCATCGTTTCATTTTGGTTGAAGAGAGTCATTCATACCTGAGCGCGATCATCGTGAGTCTTCGGAGAACAGGTTTGACATTCTGTAATGCGTCAAACCTGTTCTCCGAAGACTTACCATCAGAAACGGGAATCAAGTGTTCGATCGTGATTTGATCTCCGACAAACTCAACTTGCTCCACCACCGATCGCAGAATCTTCTGTTTCATTTCAAAGCTCATAGTTTTCGAGCGCGACGCTGATATTACGACAAAACTCCTTGGCTGTCGCAGTCAATATCGGTGTCCCTGCTGTGAAAAACATGGCTTACATTTGCGGGACAAAAGGGCAAACTCACCCTTTCCCGCCGTGAAAAACTCGATGAATCGCTGGCGCGCATGTTCGCTGGCGGCGCTGATCCCTGACCGCAGATGTTGAGCGAATCGGTTGTCTGGCGCAAATCTCCCCCGCTTTTTTTCGCTCTCGTCGGGCCTTATAGTACTATCAATACTAGAAAGGGTCGCTTGTTTAAACATTATTGCGTGTTTCGCCAATCAAGGAGACTCATGCGCCAGAGACTGCTGCTTGCGTCAATTATGGCGCTCATTTGCTTAATTGTCTCGCTCCATGCTGTGAACGCCGAAAACTGGCCGCAATGGCGCGGCCCCATGCTAAATGGCATTAGCAATGAGAAGGACCTTCCGGTCAAGTGGAGCATGACGGAGAACCTCGCCTGGAAGCTGGCGATGCCGGATCGGAGCGCGTCGACTCCGATCGTCTGGGGAGAGCAGATCTTTCTTAATGTCGCCGATGGCAAAGATCTCTATTTGTGGCGCGTCGACCGGCAAGCGGGTAGTCTTCTCTGGAAGAGGCGGCTTGGCGGCGAAAACCACATGCAGCGCAAGCAAAACATGTCGAGTCCGTCGCCGGTGACCGATGGAGAAAAGGTCTGGGTCATAACCGGCGCCGGCATCCTCAAGTGCTTCGACTTCAAGGGGAATGAACTCTGGGTGCGCGACATTCAAAGGGATTGCGGACGGTTCGGGTTGAATCACGGTTATAGCTCCTCGCCGTTGCTCTACGGAGACTCGATCTTCCTGCAAGTGGTGCATGGAACCAAGACCGACCAGCCGTCCTACCTTCTGCGAATCGACAAGCAGACCGGCAAAACGATTTGGCGCATCGATCGTCCTGCCAACGCAAAAGGAGAATCGCGCGATTCGTACGCCACGCCGGCGCTGCTCAAGGACGGCGACACTGTTCAGATCGTGGTCCTCGGAGCCGATTGCGTGACCGGGCACGACCTGGCGACCGGAAAAGAGCTATGGCGGGGCAATGGGCTCAATCCCACAAACAACGATGTCTTTCATGCCGTCGCCTCGCCGGTGGTCTACGACGGCGTGATCTATGCGCCAGCGCGGGTCAAACCGCTGACGGCCTTTCGCGCGGGCGGAGAGGCCGATATCACCAACACTCACCGCCTCTGGACCTCCGATCATGGGCCTCATGTCACGACGCCCGTAACTGACGGCCGATATCTATATGTCGTCGGAGATAATGGTGTCATGTGGTGTCTAAACGCCAAGACCGGCGCCGAGATATACGGGCGACAACGTCTCAACTCCGGAACCTACAGCTCCTCGCCGGTGCTCGCCGACGGCAAACTCTACATCTCCAACGAGGATGGTTTGACGACTGTGGTCAAAGCCGGACCGAAGTTCGAGATCCTGGCCGAGAACCAGTTGGAAGGTTTTTGCCTGAGCACCCCGGCCATCTCCGACGGGCAGATCTTTATTCGCACCGCACAAAATCTCTACTGTGTCGGCCGGCGTGTGACCAGGGGGAGTAGCCCTTTATGTCCCTAACAATTTTTTGCAACACAATCGTTGGGGCTGGGGATGGCGGAGCCGTTACGCTTGGTAGTTCCATCCGCAGCATTTATCGACGATAATAGGAAAAATGGCGTGCCTGCCGGATTATCCGGGTTGGCTCGCCATATTTTTTGAACTACCATCCCGTCATCAAAAGGGCTGGCGCTCCCTTCGGATTTCAACTTGATTTATTGTGGAGACCGATTTCCCAAAGAAGGGGGCATGATATGGTCTGTCCGAATTGCGGGAATGTCAGTGACGACAACCGCTTCTGCAACCGATGCGACGCGGAATTGGCGCCGCCTCTCGCTCTGGCGGCGGCGGCCTCAGACGTCGTCACGTCGCCCAGCGCGGTTTCGCGGCCAACAGACTCGGGCGCTTTGACCGGGAGAACGTTGGATCAGAAGTACTACCTCGAGACCAAACTCGGCGTTGGCGGAATGGGTACTGTTTATCGCGCAGGCCGTCTGCTGATCGGCGACTGGGTGGCGGTCAAAGTACTCCACCCTGATCAAATGACCGATCCGCAAGCGGTCGAACGTTTCCGCCGCGAGGCGCAGCTTGGCGCCCGCCTGAAGCATCCCAATGTAGTTACGGTTTACGACTTCGTCATTTCAAGCGAGGGCCTGAGCTATTTGGTCATGGATCTGGCTGAAGGAGAGAACCTCGGCAGTTTGATCGAGCGACAAGGCGCGCTGGCTGAGACCGACGCCGCCGAGATTATCCTCCAGGTTTGCGCGGCGTTGGACGAGGCGCACAGGCAGGGCGTGGTACACCGTGACATCAAACCGCAGAATATTATCGTGCAGACGACCCCAGAAGGTTTGCAAGTCAAGATGCTCGATTTCGGCGCCACGGCGTCACGCGACGTTACCACCAGCAAGCTGACGCGAACCGGCGCCATCGTGAGTACGCCGGATTACATGTCGCCTGAGCACTGTCTAGGTGAAGAGTTGGATGGACGCTCGGACATCTACAGTCTGGGCATCGTCCTGTTCGAAATGCTGACCGGCGTCGCGCCGTTCGATTCGCCTACCCCGACAGCCACCGTCATTAAGCATGTCAATGACTCGCCGCCGCCGCCGCGCACGTTGAATCCGAACATCTCGCCCGCCGTTGAAGCGGTTACGCTGCGCGCGCTCGAGAAGCGGCGCGATGCGCGGCCACAAACGGCGGGTGAAATGGCGAGAGAGTTGATTGCGGCCACGCCTGGCGCGGAACTGGATTCGCCTCATTCCACAATGGTCGCGGCATCAGGAGTCATTACATCTGAACCAATAACAACGGCAATATTGGAGGAAGTGGCTACTCCCGAATCGAATAGCAGTATGGCGACGTTGCTCGATGGCGTTCCGGCGTTCGGCGAAATGTATGCAAAAACGTGGTCGAGCGGAAAACTCGTATTATTGGTATTCGGCGCGTTGCTCTTGCTGGCAGGAGGCGGCGCCGGACTCTGGTGGTACGTGCAGAAAAGCGCGATTGAAAAGGTCGCGGCGACGAGAGATTCCGCCGGAAGCAGTCAGGGAGCCTCGACTGTCAGCGGTCAGCCGGCCGCGCCTGATCGGGGCGCGACGGCCAGTCCCTCCGCAGCGCCGGCGCCATCGATGGCGATTCCGGCGAGCAATAAACTTTGGGAGTTGATCCCAGACCAAACCACCGGTGTCGCGGATGTAGCGAACGCATTGGGAGCGGCGGATCGGCGGTTGGCGGTGATCAGTCCAGGCGGTCAACTTGCGCTGGAATATCGCGAGGGCAAGTTCTTTGGCGATGGACACGGCGCAGACCTGCGTGTTTACGGCCCGGAACGGGGTCAAGTTTCGTACCTCATCTTTGTCAGAAATGATCCGGCCGAAGATTGGATGCGGATCGACATAAACCGCAAAGGCTTCCCTCATGGAGAGGTCGGGCACGACATGGGACATCACGGCATCAGGCAAGCGCGCCAGGTGATGATCAAGAACATTGGGAATAACGATCTGAGAATTGACGCGGTTTCGGTCATCTACAAAGATGGAGTCTATAGCGAGATCGCCACGCGCCATCGCCACTGACCCCGTCGCTAACAATGCTTGACCAAATTTCTTCAATCCGTGGAATTTGCAGCTACTACGTTGAAGAGAGGCGACGAACTTGCGTCTCCAGCGTCAAGGTAAGCTGCGGACTGTGAAGCAGGAACTTTCTACGTTTTTCCACGAGAAAGGTAGCAGGCATAATCATTATGAGGAAAACGTCAATCAAGACAATAACGGCCTTCCTGGTCGCCCTGGCGTGCCTGGCGATCAGTCTCGCAAGAACAGCGGGCGAGAGCGCAAGACTGCAACTGCGCACTTATGTGCGCCCGTTCCGCGGCAGTGATTCCTGGGTGGAAGCCCGTTTCGAGCAAACGATCGTGAACTCCAGGACGGCGATCATCATCACGGACATGTGGGATAAACATTGGTGCGCCGGCGCCACGGAACGCGTCAAGCAGATCGCGACGAAAATGGAGCCGACGCTCGACGAGGCCAGACGCGCTGGCATCCTGATCATTCACGCGCCGTCCGACACCATGGAATTTTACGCGAAGGCGCCGGGCAGACTTTTGGCGCAAAACGCGCCCCGCTCGGTTCCGCCTACGCCGCAGCAATTCGATGAAGGGCCTCTGCCGATCGACGATAGCGATGAGGGCTGTGACACGCCGGGGGATAAACCTCACAAGGCCTGGTCGCGAGAGATAAAGATCCTCACGATAGCGCCGGGCGACGTCATCTCCGACAAGGGGGAGGAGATTTACAACGTTCTCCGGCAGCGCAACATAGACACCCTGTTGTATATGGGCGTCCATACGAACATGTGCATCCTGAACCGGAGTTTCGGAATACGTCAAATGTCGAAATGGGGGCTGCGGTGCATTCTGGCGCGCGATCTCACGGACGCCATGTACAACCCTGCGTCCCGGCCCTATGTCTCCCACGCGGAGGGAACCGAATTGGTAATCCAGCATATAGAACGATATTGGGCGCCGTCGGTCACGAGCAATGAACTGCTTTCGGCTCTACGGGGGAGCGCGCCATAGATGGTATTTGGCGTCGCGTTCGCAGGAATAGCGCTCAGTTTCCACCCCGCGAAGGTCTAAGCTTGACTACGCGCGGCGCATCGCCGGCGATCTGATCCAGGACATTTAATTCAGCCGTATTTAGATCAGCTTCCAACTCTTTCGATACTTGCGGCGGATCAGCGGCTCGATCTCGGGCGCGTTCTTCGCGCGGAGGTTCTTGAAGTCCCATTCGAGCTTCTTACCCGCCCTGAACGCGACGTTGCCGAGGTGGTTCGCTTCGGTCAACCAGCCCGCGTATTCGAAGTTGCAAGTAGTGGGCGCTCCGGTCTTGCAGGCGTGAATCCACTCGGCGTAATGGCCGAGCGACTTCGGGATGAACGGTTCGGGCCGTTTGAAGTCCGCGAAGTTGGCTTCCGGCAGCAGAGTGTGTTTGCCGTAATCGGAAATCAGCATGCCCTTGTCGCCGACGAACAGAACTCCGCTTTTCCAATCTGGGACGCCGGATTCTTTCAAGATTTGAGGCTTATACGTCCCCTGGTACCAGGTGAGTCGCGCTGGAGGCATCGTTCCACGTTGACCGTATTGGTAGGTGACCTTCATTGACGCGGGCGCGATCTCGGGGTGAGGCGCGGGGCCGGAGGCTTCGACCGTCAGCGGGTGATCGAGCTTGAGCGCCCAGAATGGGAGGTCCACCCAATGGCTTCCGAGGTCCGACATCGTGCCGTTGCCGAAGTCCCACCAGCGGTACCATTTCGGCCCGGGCAAATAGGCTTCATTGAACGGGCGTTCCGGCGCGGGGCCCAGCCACAGATCCCAATTCAAACCGGTAGGTATGGGCGAGCTGTTCGCCGGGCGGTTCTGGACGAAGACTATGTCGCCGGCCGCCTTCGCCTCTTCTTCGCTGGCGTGCAGGCCCCAGGCGCGGCCGACCCACACATGCGCTTCGGTGACAGCCCCGATCGCCCCGCTCTGGATCAGTTCGACGACGCGCCGGTAATTGTCGCCGGCGTGGATCTGCGTCCCCATCTGCGTCGCGAGCTTGGTTTTGGCCGCGGCTTCGCGGATGAGGCGCGCCTCCCAGATGTTATGCGTGAGCGGCTTCTCGCAGTAGACATGCTTGCCCAGTTGCAACGCTGGCATGGTGGCGAAGGCATGCGTGTGCTCGGTCGTGCTGATGACCACCGCGTCGAACTCCTTGGCGCGGTCGTAGACCTTGCGGAAATCCGCGATCTTGCGGGCGTTCGGGTACGTTTGCGCGGCGAGGTTTAAATTTGCTTCGCTGACGTCACAGAGAATCGCCACGTTCTCGGACTGGACGCCGCGCAGATTGTCCGCGCCCCGCCCGCCGGCGCCGATGATCGCGAGATTCAGCTTGTCGTTCAGGTTCTGGCCGCGGACGATCGCCGGTGCGGCGAGCGCGGCGCCGCCGGCCGCCGCCCAGTTCAAAAATCGCCGGCGAGACAGTCGCTCGCTTGTGACATTCGTATTGCGGGTTTTTATTGGCATTGTGGGACCTCCATCCAATTAAACATCATTGGTCGATAGGAGTTGTTTTCGAAATCGCCCCCGCGGGGTAAACGCCGTCGCGGAAAAAGCGGTGAAAAACGGAAATTTTGATGATTCCGTATTCTCTCTTTCCTTTTTCAATATGCCAAGCTCTGTTTTTAAAACCCGCCACAAATTCCGCCTGGCGCCCATCAGAATCATCGAGGAAGAGATCCGCGAGGCTTCGGCATACCGGATACTCTTGGCGAACGTAGGTCAAGAACGCGAGAGATTACGTCAAACGCGAGGCTGGGCTAGAGATGGAGGCAGGCCCTCAGACAATGCCTCGATGCCGCCCATGAAATCCGCGCAAGCGTTGACAATGCTGGTTACGTCCTGTTTGCCTCCGGAGAACCGCTTGATGCGGTGGCCAATCTCCGGAGGCGGTTCGCCGATGATCTGATCACGCGATTGCGGGGTCTGCATACAATTGCAGGCCAGCAGCGCTTCGACAAGTTGACGGTTGCGAGCTAAATCCCAGATTTCAACTGAAGGCATCGTGATTCGCTCCTGGATTGTATAGCTGCCTAACTGCCGCCAGTTGATTCGTAGCCGCCATCAGCGGCTGGCGCTGATGGCTTGTCTCAGTTTCGGCTGTGTGGCAGGCCTATCTCACGCAAACAGCGGGAAATAATAAGATGTCACGTGTCATTGCCGGAACGCGCGCAATGGGCTCATCCGCCACGCATGCGGTCCTTCACGAAATCATTACGATAGTTATTACACAGACCTGAATCAGCCTGAGCCTGCTCTCGTTTCGCTGATAGTCGTCGTTGTCGGAGAGCTGGTCATAAATGCTTTCGATCCCGGAATGAATCCGGGCTGCTCCGTCAGTCTTGTCTAGGTCCAGTCTGAGTGTTGTTTGTATCTTCCCGAATGATCTCCTGGATCCTGTCCGCCGTCGCGAATTGGCGAAGGACAACCTCCGATGTTGAAAGATTGAACTTGGAGGCGAGGATTGAGTATTCAGGACGACGGCGTCTGCGGGTTTGCTTGGAAGCAGAAGCAAAAATGCGGCGAAGAGAATCATTCCGACAATTGGCAGGGCTACCGAAATTAGAGGTATGTTCAATCTCTGGTAGTAATACACGGGCGCCCAATCCGCAAATCCAACCGATGCCATCAATACGACCAGTAGATCAAAAACAGTGACCAGACAAGCTCCGAAGAGAACCAAAGCGGCTAGCTTCATTAAGGAATTCGCGATCTTTTTCATCATTTGCTCCTATCTCAAGGCGAGTCAAGACGCATGTGTTTCGGTCAAAGAGAATGGGTAGAAGAGCGATTTGATCTCTCCTCGCCGGCGAGCAGTCGCAAACCATGTTGCTATCCCCCATATCATATAAAGACGTAGTTCCACGGAGTTTTTGCCATTTTGTCCGCGAGGCTGACGATTTTTTTAGAAAATGTCCGAAGCGAGCGCGGAAAATACGAGACTATTCGGACTAAAAAAGCAGCTGGCCAGTAAGCCATCGGTGAGCAGGTTTGACATCTTGTAGGGCGTCAAACCTGCTCACCGATGGCTTGCGATGATTGTACTTGATCAACTTCCGCTGCTCATTGCGGTCGTTTTCGGCCAACAATCGTCCGCCGAACGCCACCCATTGGGTGAAGCGGCCGTTGAATGGTTTTCAGCAGAACCAGAAAGCCGATGCGCATCGCCGTGCTGTTAGTTAGCGAGTGGGCCAAGTCGAATTCATCGGCTGTCGGAGTGTAGATTTCGTTCAGCTCCTTTTCGGAAATGGAGCTTTTCAATCGCGGATAGGCAGTATCGTGAATGGTCGGCAATGGGCAGCTCCCCACCAATGTGATTTTTATGACGAAGTGGAGGGCGGATTATAGTAATTAAGGCGCCGGCTGTGCCCGCAAGATTCAAATTGAATCTGTCATATTAGAGAAGTGGCGAATTTGGACCCGAATCGTTGCCATACCCCAACAGGTGGGTGGCGGAAGTCTTGAAATGGCTGGAAACATGCGAGGAGTGCAACTCCCCCTCCAAACTGATAAGCTACTTCCAGGGCGCTCACCAAGAATGGCTGGATGCGAGGCAACAAGAAAAATTTCCTGGACGATTTGTAGAATTCCGGTCTCGCCGTTCGTCGTTATAGTGAAGGCGGGGCGCCTAGCCCGGCTGAAAACCATTTTACATTTTAGGAGATTATATGCCGCAATTTCTGGTTACTGGTTACCTTCCCGACGACTTCGACCCGTCCGCACAGGACGAAGCGATGGTGGAGGAGATTCACGCGCTCAATCGCGAAATGATCGCCGCCGGTGTCAGGAAGTTCGCCGCCGGTCTGGGCTCGACCCGCACACTTCGGCCGCAGCCCAATGGTGGAGTGCTCATCACCGACGGGCCGTACCTGGAAGCCAAGGAGCACGTGGGCGGCTTTTGGATACTGGAAACCGCAGACCTGGACGAGGCGCTTGCGTGGGCGCGCAAGGCCGCCAAAATCAGCCGTATGCCGGGCGAGGTGCGAGAGATTTTCTTTATGCCGGCCCCTGAAGAGAACTGAGCGATACGGCAACAGCGAACTGGCGCCGCGCAGTGGCGTCCTCGAGACTCGGCCGGCAACAGATTTAAACAAACGAAGGGAGACAAGTGAGCGGCGGCAACAGGCCACTGCGCGCTTTGGCGGCTCTGCGAGTAGAAACCAGTGTGAAGGAGGATTTCAAATGAGAAAGCTGAAACTCATCGAACATATTTCGCTGGACGGCGTGATCCAGCACGGCGAAGACGGCGACTTCCCATACGGCGACTGGACCGCGCCGTATCGCAGTCCTGCTGGGTTAGCGATGGTCCTTGCGGCACAGGGCGAGAGCTTCGATCTGCTACTTGGCCGCCGAACCTACGATCTGTGGTCGGGTTTCTGGCCTAAGGCGCCGAAGAGTCCGATGGCGGACCGCCTGAATGCGGCGACGAAGTATGTCGTAACCCACAGGCCGGAGAGCCTGGAATGGGGCCCGTTCGAAGCTATTGGACCGAACATCGTGGATGGCGTTCGCGGCATCAAGGCGAAGGACGGCGCGGACCTGATCCTCTGGGGCAGCTCGACGCTGACTTCGGCGCTGCTCGAGCATGGGCTTGCAGATGAGGCGCTTCTGCTGGTCTATCCTGTCCTGCTGGGCAAAGGGAAACGCTTTTTTGCGGAGGGAACCCCGGCGCGCGCGCTTGCGCTTGATAGCACGCAAGCTTCGCCGACGGGCATCCTCGTCAACACCTACAAGGTCGTTGGACCTTTGCAGAACCAGAGATAAGGAGCGCCTCAGATGCGTTTTATGATGATGGTGATACCCAAAGGGTATGAATCAGCGGCGCCGGATACAGTTCCCAGCGCGGAAGCGGTAGCGAAGATGACGGAGTACAACAAGACACTGCAAAGAGCGGGCGTCCTGCTTGCGCTGGATGGACTGTTCCCTCCCTCCACGGGAGCGCGTATTTCGTACACGGACGGCAAGGCGACGGTGACGGACGGGCCGTTTGCCGAGGCCAAAGAAGTAATCGGCGCCTACTGGATTATCCAGGTGCGCTCGCGGGAAGAAGCCATCGAATGGGCAAAGCGGGCGCCCATGTCCAACAACGAGAGGATCGAAGTCCGCCAGATTCACGAGATGTCTGACTTTCCCGAAGACGTCCAGAAGGCGGCGGAAGGGATCGAGCAACTGACCCGGTAACCTCATACGTATGAGCGATGTCCATAAGACGATTGAGGCCGTGTGGAAGATTGAGTCCACACGTCTCATCGCCGCGATTGCTCGCGTCACCCACGATATCGGCATTGCCGAGGAACTGGCGCAAGATGCGCTCGTGACTGCCCTCGAAGTTTGGCCCGAGGAAGGCGTCCCTGACAATCCCGGGGCATGGCTGATGAAGGCGGCGAAGCGGCGCGCGATCGATTCGTTGCGGCGCGGCGGCATGCTCGTACAAAAGCATGAAGAGATTGCCCGCGAGCTGGAGTGGCGCCAGCAGCGGCTTGGAGACGCTCTGGAGCGCTCGCTGGATCAGGTGATCGATGATGACATCCTGCGGCTCATCTTCACCGCATGCCATCCCGTGCTTGCGGTGGAAGGACGCATCGCGCTCACATTGCGCCTGATCGGCGGCCTCACCACGGCGGAGATCGCGCGTGCGTTTCTTGTGCCGGAAAAGACGCTGGGCCAGCGGATCTCTCGCGCCAAGAAGACCCTCTCGGAGGCGCACGTTCCCTTTGAGACGCCGAGTGGGGACGAGTTGCGTCGCAGGGTTGAGTCAGTGCTCATGGTGGTCTACCTGATTTCCAATGAGGGCTATACCGCGACCTCGGGCGATGAATGGATGCGGTCGGCTCTCTCTGAAGAGGCGCTGCGCCTAGGGCGCATGCTGGGGCAACTTCTCCCCGGCGAATCGGAAGTTCATGCGCTTGTGGCATTGATGGAGTTGCAGGCATCGCGCGCTGCGGCGCGCCGGGGCAAAAACGGCGAGGCCGTCTTATTGCCGGATCAGGACCGCTCCTTGTGGGACTACGCGCAGATCCAGCGAGGAATGACCGCGCTCGAACAAGCGCAAAGACTAGGCGGTGGCGCGAAACCCTACGCGTTGCAGGCGGCCATTGCCGCATGTCACATGCGAGCTCGCACTGCCGAAGAGACCGACTGGGAGCGGATCGTTCTTCTCTACGACGCTCTGATGCAAATCAGTCAGTCTCCCATCGTGGCGCTGAATCGGGCGGTCGCCGTGGGTGAGGCTCAAGGCCCGGCCGCTGGACTGGATGCGCTCGATGCTGCGGCCATGCTCGCCGGCGCCTCTGCGTTGGCTGGGTATCATCTGTTTCCCAGTGTGCGCGGAGACCTGCTTATGAAGCTGGGCAGGTTCACCGAGGCGAGTGAGGAAATCCAACGCGCAATCACGATGACGAAAAATCTACGGGAACAGGAATTGCTGACGGAAAGATTGAAGAAGATTGAGAAGGCGGCCTCATCAGCATAGGCGCCGATCAGTCCCGTGAAACGGGCTTATCCACGGGTTTTAAGCGATGGATGATCAGTGGGCAGCAGATAGCCGCTGCCCGCTCCCCGCCAACAACCGCCGAGGAATCTGAAATGACCAGCAAATACGACAAACAGAGGCGACTGCTGCGGATTGCCTTATTATTTCTTTTGTTACCTGCAGCCATCTCAACGGCCACGGCGCAGACCCGCGACCCGCTCGCTGATCTCAAACTCCCGAGCGCCACGATTGTGTCCGTGGAGACGGTCGCCGCCGGCGCGTTCAAGCCGCCTGCCGGCGCATTTGTGCTTCCGGGAACGGACCGCTGTGGGATGGGGATGCGCCGGGCGCATTGGGCAAAGAGCAGGCCGATGTTCTTACCATCACACTATTTCACCCTTGGCCCGCCAATAGCAACGGCACGGCGGTCATCATTGCTCCGGGCGGCGGATACATGGGATTGGCCGCGAATTACGAAGGTCGGCAGGTCGCCGACTGGTTCACTTCACGCGGCGTCACGGCCTTCGCGCTCAAATACCGGCTGGGACAAAAATACGTGTCCTTGCGGTGAGGCGTCGTGATGCGACGTGACAAGGAGAATCCAATCCGTGAGGCTTGGCCTATTTACACGAACCGGTCTTAACCTGTCGCGAGCCTTTATCTAGGCAATGCCGGCGCTAAAGTCTGGAACTGCATGATGGCGTCGAAGACTTCAAAGCCGATGCCTTGGGCGAACTGGTCGAGCTCGACCATGTTGTGCGCCAGAAAGATCAACACGGAGTCGTTGTTGGGATCGGCCTGCCACCAGCCGCCCCATGCGCCTGGCCAGCCAACAGAGCCCACGCCGCCACCGCACCGGATTGGATCGGCCTTTTCGTGCTCGAGCACTACCGCCGCTCCCATGCCGAACCCATGACCCGTGGCGAATATCGGCATACCCAGCAACTTCGAGCTGGCGCGCTGGCCCTCGGTCAGGCGGTTGGAAGTCATCAGCGCGAGTGTCTCCGGCCGCAATAGCCGCAAGCCATCCACTGCCCCCGCGCCCACGAACAACCGAGCGAAGGCGAGGTAGTCATCCATCGAACCACCCCTCAATGGACGCCTTAAACAGGTTGTCTGAAACTCTGCCATTATGCGCGCCGCATTCGGGCACGCCGGTCGAGCTTAAGGTGCGCGGCCCCGTCTTTATCGACGATTGTGAAACCCTTAGAGTTGTCGGAAGACATCATTCGGGTATGGCAACGATTCATCTTCGAATTCTCCACTTTCCTAATCTGACAGGTTCAAGGTGAAATTCGATGGAGCGGTTAGCGGATTTTCAAGCGCGGTTGAGATAAGGGGAAATAATGCGTCGTGACCAGACTAGGGGAAGTGGATTTGGTATAGTGGAATTAAGGGAGAGCGGAGAAACCTTCAAGTTGATCGAAAGGTCGGCTTGATTGACACTCCGCTCTCTCCATTTCTATTTGTCCCATCACCCCGCAGTAATTACTAGAAAATACTGCCGCTCTTCCTCATTCATTTTCCTTTTCGTCAGTACGATCCACGATTTCAGAGATAACTAGCTGTTAACTCAGAATTCTCCAGCCTCCTCAGAGATTGGCATCGTCAATTCAATGCTGATCCGTTAATTTGAGCTCCAGAATAATTAAAGGCGCGGTGAGATCTACCGATATTGGCGGCGTTAAAGTCGCCTCCATGAAAAGTATTGAGGGCTTTTGTTGTCACAAATCAGATCTATATTCGGTCTCGTTCTTGCAATCCACCGATTGAGCGTATGGAACAACTTGATGAAAGAACGAAGGGGAATTATGACAAACAAAACACTGATGTTAGCTCTGTTATGTCTCATGTTCGGCGTCGTGATGGCGCAGCAACCAAAGGTTACATCGCTCTTTTCGAAAGAGCTCTCAGACATCCCCGGCAAGGAAGTTTTGCTGATCACGGTGGAATATCCGCCTGGCGGAGGAGATCCGGTCCACCGGCATAACGCGCATGGGGTGATTTATGTGCTGGAGGGTTCGATCGTGATGCAGGTGAAAGGGGGAAAGGAAGTTACGCTAATGCCGGGACAGACCTGGTATGAAGGCCCGAACGATATTCATACCGTTGGTCGGAACGCGAGCAAGACAAAACCGGCGAAATTCCTGGCATTTTTGGTCAAGGAGAAGGGGGCCCCGATCCTGACGCCAGTCGAGTAACGCCTGGATGACTCATGCCTTAAGCTTATGGAAGAAAAGGTCGCGATAATCACAAGTGGAAGTTCTGGGATTGGTCGGGCGTCTGCTCTCGCTTTGACGACCCAAGGTTTTAAGGTCCTGATCACCGGTCGTCGGGCAGACAGGCTGGACATGGTGGCGGCGGCGCACACCAAGATCGAGACACTCGTCGCTGAAAGCGCGGTCCCAGCGAGCGCAGGGCAGATCGTTGCCGCGGCAATCGAGCGTTGGGGGCGGATAGATGTCCTTGTGAACAATGCGGGCGCCGGTGAGCGGCGCGGAGAAGTGTTTGAGGAGGATTGCTACCGGAGAGTGCGAAGATTGATCCCGCAGACGCGGCAAATCATCGAGGCGGAATAATTATCGAGCAAAGCTGCTGCGGCTTTCAGAAGACGATCCGGAGTTTTGGATCGTTTGGCTCGGGTTTTCCTCCAGGCCTCAAACTTCGCTTTGAGTTTGAGTAAATCAGATGGAATCGCAGATTTCATTAAAGAGCTTCCGTGAAAAAGATATGTGAAATCAACGGAGGATAAGCAAGGACACAGTCGAGCTTAGATTCGTGCTTGTAAGGACGAATAAGAGGAGCGCACATGAGTACCTCAACGAGAACTAGACACCACTCGACGATCACGGAAAACGATCCCAGTTTGGCCGCCGTGGTAGCTCGCGATAAAACACTCAATGAAAACCTTCGATGCAAATGTGAACAGGAGAATAATATGAAAGCTGCATTCATCGAAAAACTGGGCCCTCCCAGTGTGATTCAATATGGCGATCTTCCAATGCCGGAGATAGGTCCTCAGGACATACTGGTGAAGGTAACTGCTGTCACGGTAGACCAAGTGGACACTCTCATACGGAGCGGGTCATTCGAGACGCATCCAAAGTTCCCCTTTATCATTGGCCGGGACATGACCGGTCAGGTGGTGGAGACGGGACGGAACGTCAGTCGCTTCCAGATAGGACAGTGGGTCTGGTGCAACAATCAGGGATATGCAGGACGTCAGGGCACGTTCTCGGAGTATTGTGCGATCCATGAAGACCTTCTTTATCCATTGCCGGCCGAGGCGGATCCCTTCGAAACGGTTGCTGTGCTCCATTCAGCGCTGACGGCGGTGGTAGGGCTGCAGTTTAAGGCAGGTCTCCGCTCGGGTGAAACGGTGTTCGTGAATGGCGGCGATGGTAATGTCGGAACGGCGGTGCTCCAGATAGGGAAGAAATTGGGAGCAAGGGTTGCAGTCACGTCGGCAACTGAGGAAAAGGCCGAATGGTGTAAAGCGCTAGGTGCGGACGTAGTGATCAACTACAAGACCGAGGATGTCGCTGAAGCCGTTCGTAAATTTGCGCCAAACGGCGTGAACGTCTATTGGGATGTTACAAACAAGCCCGACGCCCGACGCGCAGTCGAAGTAGCAGCTCGACGGGGTCGAATCATCTTTATCAATGGTCTCGGGTACGAGACGGCCTTGCCTGTGCAGAGTTTCTTCTTTCGAAACTGTACGCTATTTGGGTTTACAGTTACTGACGCGACTAACCAGGAACTTGCGACCTCTGCGTCCAACATTAATCACTGGCTGGCATCGAAGAGCTTACGCGCGAAGGTTGCGTGCCGCCTTTCTCTGGCGGATGCCGCCGAGGGCCACCGCTTGAGTGAATCAGGCGGCTTATTTGGCAAAATTGTCCTGCAACCGTAGCTGAGGAAGCTTGGTCGGACCGCTGATGAAGTCAGACTAGGGTCCATGCAACGATTCGCCCGAAATCCGCTAGGCCCAATTCATGATGATAACGAACGCGCTCTGGAATTAATGGACGAGGCCTTTGATCTCGCCATAACAATAGATGATGAAATTGACCGATCCGTAGCATTGGAAGAAATCGCTAAAAGGTATGCCCTGCTTGGACAACTCGAACGTGTTGCCGCAAGAACACGATTAACGTTGATACGGTACGGCCGAGCGGGCCGAAACCCGACGCCTGTGGAGAGCGGCGGCGCTCTAAGAAGCAGGAACGCGACGTCAGTTCTCAATCGGAACCCCAGAGGGTGGAGATTGAGCGCCTAAACCGTCCGCGACGCTAAGATTGGCGCCGCAGGAACATGCGCCGGGGGGTACGCAGGCGTCAGATTTGCGCTATTTCCGGGCGCCGTATCCGCCGCCGCCCGGCGTTTCAATGACAAACACATCGCCTGCGCTCATATCAATTTCATCCGCATAGGACAGCTCAATACGTTCGCCGGTCGCCGGATATCCCGCGCGCTCCACCCAATTGCGGCCCAACCCGCCCGGCTCTCCGCCTCCCATGCCATAGGGCGGCACACGGCGATGTCCCGACAGAATGGCCCCCTTCATCGGCTCGAGGAACCGGATGCGGCGCGTCGCGCCGGCGCCGCCGTTCCACTTTCCGAGTCCTCCACTGCCCCTGCGGATGGAGTGCTCCTCGACCCGCACCGGGAAGCGCCACTCCAACACCTCCGAGTCGGTGAGGCGAGAATTGGTCATGTGAACCTGCACCGTGTCGCAGCCGTCGAAGCCCGGTCCAGCGCCAGTTCCACCGGAGATAGTCTCGTAGTATTGATATTGCGCGTTGCCGAAGGTGAAATTGCTCATAGTGCCGCACGAGGCGGCCATCACGCCCAGCGCGCCATAGAGAGTGTCGGTGATGCACTGCGAGGTTTCCACATTGCCGGCCACGGTCGCGGCGGGCGGCCGCGGATTCAGCATACAGCCCTCGGGGATGACGATGTGGAGCGGTTTCAAACATCCCGCATTGAGCGGGATGTCGGTGTCGACCAGCGTGCGGAAGACATACAGGGCAGCCGCGTAGACGACGGCGGTCGGCGCGTTGAAGTTGCTGTCGAGTTGGGCCGAGGTCCCGGTGAAATCGATCGTTGCGCCGCGCCGGTCCGCGGCTGTCGTTATCTTCACGCGGATCACCGCGCCGTTATCCATCTCGTAGCCGAATTCGCCGTCCTTCAGCGCGCCCAGGACGCGGCGCACCGACTCTTCCGCATTGTCCTGGACGTGGCGCATGTAAGCCCTCACGACGTCCAGGCCGTAATGCGCGACCATCTTGCGCAACTCCTGCGAGCCCTTTTCGTTCGCGGCGACCTGGGCTCTGAGGTCGGCCATGTTCTGATCGATGTTGCGCGCCGGATGCGCGGCCTCCGCAAGAATGCGCCGCATCCGGTCTTCCATCATTCGTCCGTTCTCGACCAGTTTTACGTTGTCGATCAGCGCGCCTTCCTCTTCTACTGTTCGTGAGAATGGCGGCATGGAGCCGGGAGTGACGCCGCCGATGTCGGCGTGGTGGCCGCGCGAGCCCACATAGAACAGTATTTCCTCTCCACGCTCGTCGAACACGGGCGTGATCACCGTGACGTCTGGCAAATGCGTGCCGCCGTTGTACGGGTCGTTTAACACGTAAACGTCTCCCGGCCCGATGCGGCCAGCGTTTTTGCGGATCACGGTCTTGACGCTCTCGCCCATCGATCCCAGGTGCACAGGCATGTGCGGCGCGTTGGCGATCAGAGCGCCCTCGGCGTCGAACAGGGCGCAGGAGAAATCGAGCCGCTCCTTGATGTTGACCGAGTAGGCGGTGTTGGCCAGCGTTAAGCCCATCTGCTCGGCGATGGACATGAAAAGGTTGTTGAAGACCTCCAGCATCACCGGGTCGACCTCGGCGCCTACCGCGACTCTGCTTTCGCGCGCCGCGACGCGTCTCAGGACGAGGTGGCCCGCCGGCGGCGCCTCAGCGCGCCACCCGGGTTCGACGACGGTGGTGGCGTTCATCTCGGCGATTATGGCCGGCCCGTCGATCTTTTGGCCCAGGATGAGCGCCTCTCGTAAAAAGACCGGCGCGACGAGAGTCTTTCCGCCCGTGGTCATTTCCACGGACTCGACCGCGACGGCGGGCGGGCGCGCCTCGGCGTCGTCGGGGGCGGCGAGCGTTTCGCTAAAAACGTCAGACTCGCCGACGGCTTCGACAGAGATCGCTTCGACGATAATCTCCCGTCCCGGCATCAGGAAGCTGAAGCGCCGCTTGTAAGCCGCCTCGAAATCCCGTCGCATGTCGGCGATTCCGCCGAACGGTGTGACGAGCGCCGTGTCCGTGCCTTCGTAGCGCAGGTGCGCGCGCTCGCGTAGCGCGACGCGCTCCGCCGGCGCGCCCTGACTCCGGACCTCTTGCATGGCGACCGCGCCCAGCGTGTCCATCTCCACGCGAATTTTCGCGAGCGCCGTCTCCTCCATTCGCGCCTCGATCGTTCTCTCGCGCATCGCCGTGACGTCGGCCAGCCCCATCCCGTAGGCCGACAACACGCCCGCGAACGGATGGATATAAACGCTCGTCATGCCAAGTTCGTCGGCCACCAGGCATGCATGCTGGCCGCCGGCGCCGCCGAAGCAGGCCAGCGTGTATTGGGTTACGTCGTGGCCGCGCTGCACTGAGATGCGTTTGACGGCGTTGGCCATATTGGCCACGGCGACTCGAATGAAGCCTTCGGCCACTTCCTCCGGCGTTGGCGGCGATTTCTTTTTACCTATTGCAGATCCGATCTCGGCGGCTAGCTGAGCGAATTTCTCGCGCACTATCTCGGCGTCTAGAGATAGGTCTCCATTCGCCCCGAACACTTTTGGGAAATATCCGGGCTGGATCTTCCCCAGCATGACGTTGCAATCGGTGACCGTCAGCGGCCCGCCGCGCCGGTAGCATGCTGGGCCGGGATCGGCGCCGGCCGAATCCGGCCCGACGCGGTAACGCTGTCCGTCGAAATGCAGGATCGAGCCACCGCCGGCCGCAATGGTGTGGATCGACAACATGGGCGCGCGCATGCGCACGCCGGCCACCTGGGTCTCGAACTCGCGTTCTAGTTCGCCGGCGTAATGGGAGACATCGGTGGAAGTTCCTCCCATGTCGAAGCCGATTACCTTATCGAACCCGGCCAACTCCGACGCGCGCGCCATGCCCACGATGCCGCCCGCCGGGCCGGACAGGATGGAGTCCTTGCCCTGGAAGCGGCGAGCGTCAGTGATCCCGCCGTTCGACTGCATGAACATCAGGCGCGCGCCGGGCAGTTCGCCGGCCACCTGATCGACATAGCGCCTGAGGATCGGCGACAGGTAGGCGTCGACCACCGTCGTGTCGCCGCGCGACACGAACTTCATCAGCGGGCTGACCCGATGGGAGACCGACACTTGCGTGAAGCCGGTCTCGAGAGCCATCTCGGCGACGCGCCGCTCATGCTCAGGAAAGCGATAGCCGTGCATGAAGACAATGGCGACGCTGCGGAAGCCCTCGGCGTAGACGGCCTCGAGGTCTGCCCGCGCGCTCCGCTCGTCGAGCTGGGTCACGACCTCGCCATGGGCGCCGACGCGTTCGGTCACTTCGACTACTTTTTTGTAAAGCAGCTCGGGCAGGCGAATTTCGCGGTCGAAGATGCGCGGTCGGTTCTGATAGGCGATGCGCAGCGCGTCGCCGAAGCCTTTCGTGATGAACAGCGCCGTCGGCTCGCCCCTGCGCTCAAGCAGCGCGTTGGTGGCTACGGTGGTCCCCATTTTTACGGCCTCGATCCGCTCGACCGGAATTGGCGCGCCGTCCTCGACGCCGAGCAGGCGGCGGATGCCGGCCACCGCGGCGTCGCGGTAATGTTCGGGGTTCTCCGAAAGCAGCTTGTGAGTGACGAGCGAGCCGTCGGGGCGCTTCGCGACGATGTCGGTGAAAGTGCCGCCACGGTCGATCCAGAATTGCCAGCCGGATGATTGGGTCATTGTCTCATTGCCTCGGTTCCATGAAATTAGCGTCGCGGACGGTTTAGGCGCTCAATCTCCACCCTCTGGGGTTCCGATTGAGAACTGACGTCGCGTTCCTGCTTCTTAGAGCGCCGCCGCTCTCCACAGGCGTCAGGTTTCGGCCCGCTCGGCCGTACCGTATCAACGATAATCGCAGCATTATGATCATGCTCACAGACATATCCGCACTTCTCGCATTCGTAAACGCGAATCGCCAGCGCCATCTTTTGCCTGTTGCCCAGGTTGATGCAAGTCTGACTCGTATATCTGGGGTTCACCGCAATTCCTCAAGTCGGCGGGTTGCATCATCGTTACCGACGAGCCGCTTAACGTTAGCTATCCGGTTGGCTCCGTATTGATATCGATCAAATCGATGGAGGGACTGCCGGCGCTGGCTGAGATCGATGCGCATTGTTGCCGAAGTCACGCGCCGTCGACGTGAGCTCGAGTCATCAATTCGAAGAAGAGATTGGCGACGCATCATCGGATAACGGGCCCTTTATGACCAAGAATGATTAGCTTTGCCCATGGTCACGTCGCCTTATTATTCAAAGCATGTCGCCCGCAAGTTAGGCGCAGGTCACTACCCGCTTGGCGCGCTCTGTAATATAACGCTACAAAGGACTCGTGATCGCGACCTGTTTCCGCACGTTCACTCGCCGCTTGGGGCGCTATCTAATGTAACGCGAAATCCTTTGTATCGAGTAGCAACATGGGATGTGGCTATGCGCTACAAAAACAATACAGCGCCATACAAAGAACTTAGCTAGAAGGGAATTCTTTGAAATTAAGCAGGCACACGATTTGCTGCATCTTATCAGTGTTTCATGCCCTTTTTACTGCAAGCCCTTTATTACTACGTGCCCTCATTATTAGTAGACAGTTCGCGTCGGTAGAGCGCCCAGAATTTATTGATCGAGTTCAGACAGTCAGTATGCTGCCTCGGCACGAGGTTTCCTTTACGGTCCTGGCGAATCTAGGGGGAGGTGTCTCAATTGCGCCTTCGCCTTGAGCGCATAAGGCTTTTTGCATCCTGATTGCCGCGAGCCCCTTCCATCAGGAGCATCACCATGAAAGTCGAAGCATACTATCCGCAAAGACTACTCATCAGCTTAGTCATCCTGTTCTGTATCCTGGCGCTCGGACCTGTGATGGGAGGTCTGATGGATTGTCATGCGCAGGAAGGCGCCCGACGGGCGCCAAGCAGGCCGCCGGCTCAGCCGCCAGCTCAACAGTTGGATACGCCGGGCGTGACCAGCGCTCTCGCCGATGTAACTGAAGATTATCTGATCAACCCTGGCGATGTGATCGATGTACAGGTGGATCGCGCGCCCGAGTTGTCGGGCACGCGACGCGTCAGCGCTTCCGGCACAATCAGAATGGTGTATCTCGGCAGTATAAAGGCGCAGGGGGTGACGACGGATGAGCTGGCCAGCTTTATCGCTAACAGCTTGAGCGACCGATATCTGAAAAACCCGCGCGTGACTGTAACCATCGCGCAGATGAACAGCCATACCTTCTTCATCCAGGGGGCGGTCAATCGCCCCGGGGCTTATCAGATAGAGGGACGTCCGTCGCTGCTGACGTTGATCGCCTTGGCCGGCGGGTTGACCGAGAATTACGGCTCTACCGCCTTTATCATCCGCGAGGCTTATCGTCCGAAGATGGACGTTCCTGACAAGGGCGACCCCAAGGGGGCTTTGGACTCGCAGCCGGAGTCTGTCGCCGCAAACTCACCCTCTCAACCCGGAGATCGCAATCAAGAGACGGAGGATCCGGAGAGGTATGAGTTGATAAAAGTCAATATTAACGGGCTGTTCAGGGGCGACTTAGATAAGAACATGCGCCTCGATCCCAGATCCATCGTCCATATTCCGCAGGCGGAAGTCTTCTTCGTTGGAGGCGATGTGAACGCGCCTGGCTCCTTCATGTTCAAAGAAGGCGCCACACTCAGGCAGGCGATTACGCTCGCGCAAGGCATGAAATCCACAGCCGCTTCAGACCGCGTGATCATCTTCCGTGAAGACCCTGTAACCAGGAAGAAGCAGGAGATAAGAGTAGACGCAGGCAAGATAATGAACGGCAAACAGGAGGACGTCGCGATAACTGCCAGCGACGTAGTAATCATCCCCAACAGCCGAGGCAAGACGGTGAGCGCAGCGCTCCTGAAGGTGTTGAGCTTCAATAACGCGCTCATTCCTGGACGCTGAACTGTCAGCAAATCCGAACCGCCTGAATGGATGGAGTTGAATGGAGGTGTTATATGAGAAGGCTGTTCGTTCCTCTCGCCCCGCAGCGCTTTTTCTCAGTCTGTAAATGTGTGGCGCCGATTTTCGGCGTCGCCTGCCTCGCCATCATCGGCGCAGTCCACGGCGCTCCGCAACGCGGAGTGGCCACTTACCATGTCTCGCCTACCGGCTCCGACTCCAACCCCGGCTCCGAAGCTCGACCTTTCAGGACGATTCAAAAAGCCGCTGACAGCGTCAAACCCGGCGATACAGTCCTGGTAGACGACGGCGTCTATGTCTACAGCGGGCCTAACGATTGCCACGGCAAAGTGGTCGTCTGCGTCTCGAGAGGCGGCTCCCGGGACAACTGGGTCGTCTTCAGGTCCAAGAACAAGTGGGGGGCGAAGATCGATGGAGGGAACGGAAAAGCCGGCGCGGGTTTTGTGGTTCAGAGCGGCGCGTCTTACGTCCGCATCCAGGACTTTGAGATGACCGGTTTGGCCAATGTGGATGGAAGCGCCAGCGGAATCGATCTGTTCGACGGCGGGAGCTACTTCCAGGTTATAGGCAACCACATCCATAACATTGGCCGGGTTTGCACAAATACCTCAAACGGGCAAAACGGAGTATTCATCGAGGCGGACAATGTTCTGGTGGAAGCTAATCTCATCCACGATGTCGGCCGTCTGGCTCCGGGCGCCCAGGGATGCCGTCCGAGCAATGAGTACTGGAAAAACCACGATCACGGCGTCTACCACGACGGCGGGGATCACGCGACCATTCGTAACAATGTCATCTACAACATAAAACAGGGATGGGCCATACAAGTCTGGCCGAAATCGCGGGCTCACATGAACATCCTTAACAACACCATCGCCTTCGGCAATCAGTATAAGGGCAAGCTCGGGGCCATCGTAATGTGGGCGCCGTCCACGGGCGGCATGAAGGTGTCGGATTCTATTATCGCCAATAACATCTTTTACCAAGTGAATACGGCCGCTATTTGGATGGGCGGCGAGAGCAGGAAGGAGCCTATGAGATTCGCGAATGTGCGAATCAGTAACAACGTAATTTCTAACGGCGTTCTCCTGTTCGCCGAAGAGAACGTCGCTGCCTCCGGCCTGATTCTCGCCGACAATCTGGAGAAGACCGATCCTAAGTTCGCCGACCCGGCGGCGTTTGACTTTCACTTGCGGTCAGACAGCCCGGCGATAGACGCGGGCCTAGCCCTGCCCGGCGTAGGCGCCGATTATGACGGACGCGTCAGGCAGCGGGGCGGCCGTGTGGATATCGGCGCCTACGAACATCCCGACTCGTCCTCACGAACGGCGCGATTGAGGGCGAAGCTCAAAACTAAGCCGTCAGATTCGAATAAGGCAGTTAACCCGAACCGTCTAAAAGGAGCCAACCAATGACAGATGAAAAGACTGCCCTGGAACGTCGTCAAGAGTTAATCGACGCGCAGCCTCAGCGAGCCGGTTATTACCGAACCGATTACGCGGAAAGCCATTACAATGGAGCGGAAGAGGAGGGAGTTCAGTCGGTTGATTGGGAGAGGTGGGCGCGCGCGATCCTCAAGCGGAAATGGCTGATCGCCGCCATCGTCGCCATCGGCACAGCCTTCAGCCTGTTCACGGCGTTCCGAACGAGAGACGCTTATCAGGCGTTTGCGGTGCTCTCCGTTGGCAAAGAGGATACAACGGTGATCAAGGCCCGGGATGGCGATCTGTTCGTCCAGAACGACGAGCCTTTGACGACGAAAATGTATCTGCTTCAAAGCGCTCCGCTGGTTGAAGAGGTCATCGTCAATATGAAGCTCGACCAGAGCGAGGAGGTCCTCAATCCCAGAGAGAAGTCAATAAAGGAAACGTTTAGCGTCATATCGGAGGGCGCTAAAAAAGTATTTCACAGGGAGAGGGACCTGCCGGAATCAGCGCCGAAGAACATACCTGATTCGTTGTCCGCGTCCGCTAGCGGGGGCGAGACCGAGCCGCAGAGTTCTCCCACGGAGAGTTGGCGACTGGCGCCTTTCGTCGAGATTTTCAGAAAGAACCTCCTGGTGGAACCGGTCTTGGACGCGCGATTAAAGAACTACTCGGCGGAACCGCTCTCGGATACGCGATTACTGAAGGTCTCATACACGCACCCCGATCCTGCGCTCGCCGCCGCCATCTGCAATCAGCTCGCTCAATCTTTGATCAACCGTAACATCGAGAACAAGTCTGAGAAATTCAAGGGCGCGTCGAGCTGGCTGGACCGCTCGACTCGTGAACTCAAGGCCCGGGCCGAGAGGGCCGAACAGGCGCTGGCCAATTACACCCGCGCGCATAATAACATCGCGCCACAGGGCAAAGGCTCATTGAGCGCCGACCGTCTCTTGCGCCTGCAGGCTGAAGTCACGCGGTCCGAGACCGACCGCATCATCAAGGAGTCGCTCTATGAAGACGTCAAGAATGGGCGCGTCGACTACGTCCCCCCGGTCTACTCAGACGCGAATCTTGGGGAGCTTCAGAAAAAGCTCGGCGACCTCACGGTGCAGGCAGCCCAACTCGGCGTGAATTACGGCCCCGACAACCCGCAGACCATCGAAGTCCAGCAGCAGATAGCCACGATCCGGAAGCAGATCGAGTCCCATCGCAAGTCTTTGGAAGTCAAATTGAAGCTCGACTTCGATCGCGCCGTCCGCGACGAAGAGGCGTTCAAGCGGGGGCTGGATGAGGCCAAAAACGATACTGCGAAAGAGAATGTGGACACGTTTCAGTACGGGATACTTCAACAAGAGGTCGATACGACCAAGGCGCTTTACAATAATTTCATGGAGAAGAGCAGCGAAGCCAACTTCCAACTCGCTCAGCAACAGAACAACCTCCGCGTGGTCGAACCGGCGCGGGCGCCGAGAAGGCCGACCGGCCCGAACCGCACACTATGGATGATGATCGGGTTCATCTTCAGTCTGACTTTCGGCGTCGGCCTCGCTTTGCTGTTCGAAGTCCTCGACCGCAGCATCAAGAGCGCCGATGGTCTCAGTCACCGATTGCAATTGCCCGCTCTCGCCATAATACCGACTTTCAGCCGGAAAGAGGCTCGTGTGCTCCGGGGTAAATTCAATCGCAAGCTGAAACTCCCGACCGTCGCCGCAGCGAATGGCGCCGCGGCGGTAAATGGAGACGCGGCGGTAAATGGAGACGCATCTGTAAATGGAGGCGCAGCTGTAAATGGGGACGCGCATGGGGGCCTGGATAACGCCTTGAGTCTGGGAAATGCCTTGCCGAGCGAAACAAAACTGATAAGCCTCGGCGGCCGTTCGCCGGCCCACGAGGCTTATCGTCTGCTCAGGACATCGATCATGTCCTCGGAAAGTGGCGCAGGTAATAAGGCCAAGACCTGGCTCATTACCAGCAGCCAACCCGCTGAAGGCAAAACGACAACAGTCATTAATGTCGCGACCAGCATAGCTCATCTCGGACGGTCGGTGTTGATCGTAGATTGCGATCTGCGCAGGCCGACGGCTCACAAGAGGCTCCGTGTCGATCAGGAGCCTGGTTTGTCCACGTACCTTTCGGGCGAGGTCGAATTGGAAAACGTGATCCACAAGTTGGATATTCCGGGTCTGTCATTTATGCCGAGCGGCGCCCCTCCGTATAACCCAGGCGACATGATCGGCTCCCAAAAGATGAAAGAGATGGTGGAGACGTTGGCCAATCTCTGCGATTACATCGTGTTCGACTCGCCGCCACTCCTCCTGGCCGATCCGCTCATCTTATCCACTATTGTCGACAGCGTGATCCTCGTCGTGAACGGCGGTAAAAGCAATTGGGAAACCATGAGCCTTGCCCGCCAGGAGCTTTCGAGCGTAGGAGCCAATGTCTTTGGCGTGGTCTTGAATGACGTCGCCGCCAAACACATCCCATATTACGGCTATTACTCCTGACGCTCCCTTCACTAATCTGTAATTCCCCGTAAGGGACAATACGTCCTCCTCCCCCAGACGTCTACTTACAACAACTTAAAGATGAGGCATGTATGATGGGCATGTTCAATCGCTCGGGCATTAATAAGTCTATGGTGTTACGGGGTTTGGCCGACGCCGTGCTCATAAATGTCGCTGTCCTTACTTCGATAGCTATCCGCCTGGTTAAATTCGTAATGACCGTGGATGCCGCTAACAAAATTGATTACAAGAATTTCTTGTGGAATAACATCGTTGGGTACCGCGGCTGCGCCATTCGACTGACACTGGTTTGCCTGGTCGTATTCTCTCTCAGCGGGTTTTATTCATACGGCC
>DASTMP010000041.1:0-2334 GCA_035714085.1 Blastocatellia bacterium | reverse complement strand
CGGTCGATCATTCTCAGGTTCAACCGCATTTCCGCATCCTTGCGGGGGAGTTAGATTGAATCCGGGGCTCGTCTTCAGCAGCGTTCAATCACAAAGGCCGGCTCAGAACCTGAAGCCAGCTCCGGCCCCGTACTTCCTGGTCGCAGGCGAGAGGAAGCCCTCCGTGCGTTCCCATTCGATGAAGAACGGCCGGACAAAGAAGTTGCTCTCCTTGTGGAATGGGACGTCCACGCCGACGCGGTACTTGCGAGCGAACACGTTGTCGGAATTATAGGTGGTATTAACTCCGAAGAGCGCGCCGACAAAAGGCTCGACCGGGCCGACGCGGAGGCTAAACTGAGCGCCCGCCATGTACGTGTCGAGTGGCGTGGATTGGGAGATCCCGTTGCGCTGGTAGTTGAAGACGCCACCCAGGCGCGCGGTGACGTGGGAGGAGATCGGTTTGGAAAAAATCCTCGCGTCGGCGTCAACAGAGATTCCCTGAAGGTTCTGGACGGCCGCCGCAGGGTTGATATCGAACTCGGAGTTCACGAAGGAGACGGAGAGTTTAATCTTGTCCCGCTCCTTGTCCTGCGCGAGCGCGAAGGAGGAGACGAGGATAAGAAGGGTTGCGAGGGTTGCGATTCTGATCAGTGTTGTTTTCATAACGTGTGTGTGGTTTGTGTGACCTCAAAATAGAAAAGCGCCGAGAGCGAAAACGATCTTTCGACCGTTCAGGCGCTCTCGGCGCTCTATGCTTGCTGGCCGTCTCGCGGCTCGGAAGCGTTGTTAAACTTGTCGTCTGATCGGCGCTCTCGGCGCTCACTTGGATCAGACTGCGCCGGGAGTATATCCATCTCCCGGTGAAACGACAAGATAAATTACATGCTCGGGAATTTTGTCGCTCTTCCAGCGGGTGAAGATCGTCTTCACGCGGCATTTCGTGCAGAGCAACCGGACCTGGCCGGAGGCCAGCTCGCCGACGATGCCGCCGCACTTCGGGCAGAGCAACAAGATGAATTCTTCTTCTTCCGGCTGTTGACGTGAGGGATCTTTCGCCATAACTGTCCGGCCAGCCCGTATCAAGCTCCTTATGCCACCTTTCTTTTGTCCTGCGCCGACGCGACCACGTAAGACACCGGCTTCCCGATCACCCGCGCGACCTCTTCGGCCGTGATGTAACGCGAGCGCATCGAACCGGCCGACAGGTCAAAATCAGTCCTGAAACGTTTCAGTCCACTGGTCACGAGACGCAACAGATAATCCGTCGCGATCGAGGCCACCATTTGGTTGACGGCCACGCTCTGCGCGTTGGCGAGCTGGATCTCCGCGCAGGAGAGCTTCGACTGGAGCAGCTCCTCGGGCCGGGGCTCTAGCAGATCGGGCGCGACCAGACTTGGCGCCGGCAGGTTCTTGCAAATTTTGCAAGACGGCGTGAAGACGCCTTCCAATTGGCCCGGATGCGTATGTGAGCCGACGATGACCTGCCCACTGGATTCGTCGTTTCCGCAGTCAAGCCACCACGCATGGACGCCAGCTCTGGGAGCGCCGGCGATAACTTTCGAGATCTCGCCTCGCGCCGCGGCGTTGTCCACGCAGCCAATCAGGACCGTAAAGGCGTTGCGGGTGTGATAGAACTCCGCGGCCCTGAACTTCTTTGGGACGGCCGTGATCTCCAGCCCCCACGCGGCCGAGTACCGCCCCGCCAGCGTGACTGCCTTGTTGCGGCCCAACTCCGCGTCGCAAAAGTGTTGCCTAGGAATATTCTTCGGCTCGACGTAATCGTGGTCGTAGAACCTCACCTCGACCTGGCGCTCCTGCTCGCGCTGGAGCCTGGCTATTCGGGCGACCGACGGCGCAAGCCAGCTTCCGGTCCCGCCGCAGCCGATGAGTACGAACCTGAGTTGGTCATAAGCCGGCGGCATCAGCCGCGCCGCCCGAGCGTATGAGAGATCCAGGACTTGGGATGTTTTCAGCATATTATTCCGCGTTTTCGCCATCTGATTCGCCCTCTTCCTCGTTGCAGTCCGCAAGCCCCGCCGGCAACTCCAGCGCCCACGTCGCCGGAATCTCCCAGAAGTAGCCATACACGCCGACGCGCAGCCGGATCTCCGGCGCCTCGTGCAAATTCCCAATCACGCCATAGATCCGGAAGCCCGTCTCGTCGGCGTCGTCGATCGACGAGAAGCGCGCCGGCATGACATGGTGCGAGTGGATCTCAATAATCACGCGCTCGTAGATGTCGGCCTGCCCGTCATGCGGCCTGCAGCTCATGCCCGTGCGTTCTTGAGCGGGCTCTTCGAGCAGCCAGCCGTTGTCGTAGGGATTCAGTTCGCTGTGGCGCAGCCAGAAGAG
>DASTMP010000040.1:0-2791 GCA_035714085.1 Blastocatellia bacterium | reverse complement strand
AAGGTTTGCTGGCGCGCATGACCAAAGACGAGGCAAGAGCGCGCACTGCGTTTGAAGCGGCTCGCGCCGAGCAGGAGAAAATCGTGCAGGCGCAGCCGGACTACGGCCCGGCGCTCTGCGTCCTTGGTTTAATTGACGCTGGCCTGGGGCGGAAAGAGCTGGCCTTGGACGAAGGCCGTCAGGCGATTGCGCTCATGCCGGTGGAAAAAGATGTTACCAACGGCAGCCGCGTCCTTCAATATTTCGCCATCACCGCAGCATGGGTCGGGGAGAAGGATCTTGCCTTGAAAGAACTGGAAGCCGGGCTTCGTGCTCCTGTCGCATCAGTGATGCTGAGCTACGGTTCCTTGAAACTGTACCCCTTCTGGGACCCGCTCCGCGGCGATCCGCGCTTCGAAAAGATTGTCGCCTCCATCGCGCCGAAAGACGCGAAGCCCTAACGAGTAATGAATCCGCGCTACTTCTTCCCCGAGCTAAAGCGGCGCAACGTCATTCGCGCGGCGATTCTTTATCTCGGCGCTGTCTGGGCCCTCGCTCAGAAAATCTCCCAACTGGCCCGGCGCTCGGCGCGCCGGAATGGGCGCTGCGTTGGTTTTTGGTCGCTGCAGGGATCGGGTTTCCGTTTTGGATTGCCTTCGCCTGGTTCTACGAGTTCACGCCGGGAGGTTTGAAGCGCGAAAGTGAGATCAACCCGGCCGAGTCGATTACGCATCACACTGGATGCAAGCTGGACTTCGCGATCATCGGAGTGCTCGCGATCGCAGTGGGACCGGTTCGCGGCAATCCGCGCTTCGAAAAAATCGTCACCTTTTTCGCGCCGAACGAGCCGGTTGGGTAACCCGGAATGAATAACCTCTTCGCCGAGCTGAAACGGCGCAACGTCTATAAGGTTGCGGTAGCTTATGCCGTAGTTGGCTGGCTGCTGGTCCAGGTCGCGACACAGGTCTTTCCGTTCTTCGGCATTCCCAACTGGGTTGTTAGGCTGGTCGTCGTGCTCGCGCTCATTGGTTTCCCCATCGCTGTGGTTTGTGCCTGGGCGTTCGAGATGACCCCGGAGGGAATCAAGCTCGAAGAAGACGTCGACCACAGAATCACCCGCAAGACCGGACGCAAGTTAACCGCTTTGATTTTTATCGTCGGGGCCGTGGCGGCTGGGATGATGTTCTTTCGGTTCCTACATTCACAGCAGCGCATTGAAGTTGCGAAACAACCACCACGCGCCGTCGCGCTCGAAAGTAAATCGATTGCAGTGTTGCCGTTCCATAACCTGAGCGAGGAGAAAGCCAATGCTTACTTTGCCGACGGCGTGCAGGACCAAATCCTGACCGATCTTGCGCAGATCGCCGATCTAAAGGTGATCAGCCGCACTAGCGTGATGCAATACAAGAGTGAAATCACGCGCAATTTGCGCGAGATCGGCCAGCAGCTGGGGGTGGCGCATTTACTCGAAGGGAGCGTTCAGCGGTCTGCCAACAAGATTCGCGTGAACGCACAGTTGATCGACGCGCGGACCGATGCGCATGTCTGGGCCGAGACCTACGATCGCGACTTGACCGATGTGTTCGCCATTCAGAGCGAGATCGCCAAGGCCATTGCCGATCAGTTGCAGGCGAAGCTCTCGCCTAACGAGAAGAAAGCCATCGAGCAGGCGCCCACGACTGATCTGGCGGCTTTCGACCTTTATACGCGGGCCAAGTCACTTCTCCTCAACGCAGATTTCAGCGTGACGTACGAGCCGAACATGCGGAAGGCAATTGAACTTTTGAATGAAGCGATCAAGCGCGATCCGTCATTTTTCGACGCTTACTGCCAGCTCGCCTACGCGCACGAATACCTTTATGGACTAACAGGGTCTGATCACACTCCAGCCCGGCTGGCGGTGGCTGAAGCCGCGGTGCAAGCCGCGACACGACTGCGACCGGATGCTCCGGAAACGCATTTGGCGCGCGCACAATATCTCTACTACGGGCTGCGCGACTATGCCGGCGCTCTCGCTGAATTGGAAACCGCGCGGCGAGGGTTACCCAATGATCCCCGACTCGTGGAACTCACTGGATACATTCTGCGGCGGCGCGGCCAGCAGGAGGAAGGTTTGCAGGACCTGCAGCGCGCGTCGGAGCTGGATCCGCGCAACCTGATTACTCTGCAACAGATCGCGCTCAGTTACCAATTCCTGGGACGCTATGCCGACGCAATCGCTGCAATGGATCGCGCATTAGCCATCGTCCCCGACAGCGTCGAAACGCGGGACCTTCGTGTCCTATTTTATTTCTTCTGGAAAGCGGACAGCCGGCCGGCGCTCCAAATGATTGATGCTCTGCTTGCGCAAGGGCCGAGCGCCGTCGCCATTGCCGCGAACACCTGGTTCCTTTGCGCTCTGGCCCACCGCGATCCGGGTGCGGCTGAACGAGCACTCGTCGCGGTGGGCGACAATGCATGCTGGTCCGAAGGGGTGATTGCTCTGAACCGCAGCTTTGGTGAAGGTCTGCTGGCGCGCATGACCAAAGACGAGGCAAGAGCGCGCACTGCGTTTGAAGCGGCTCGCGCCCAGCAGGAGAAGATCGTGCAGGCGCAACCGGACTACGGCCCGGCGCTCTGCGTCCTCAGCATAATCGACGCTGCTCTTGGGCGGAAAGAGCTGGCCTTGGAGGAAGGCCGTCGAGCGATCGCGCTCACGCCGCTGGAAAAAGACGTCGTCAACGGCAGCCGCGTCCTTCAGTATTTCGCCATTACAGCAACGTTGACTGGCGACAAGGAGTTAGCCTTGCAGCAATTACAAGGGGGACTGCGT
>DASTMP010000039.1:0-34627 GCA_035714085.1 Blastocatellia bacterium | reverse complement strand
TGCATCACTGCAATCACCGATTGCCTCTCTTTCATCGTTAGCCTCATCTTTTGGGTCTCCCTTTCGGGACCCAATTTGGTTTAGATTTTCACGATGATGCAACGATTCAGTTTCGTTTAGATTTTCGGTGATGCAATTCGTACCCTTGACATTGATAGAGCACACTCGTACTCTTAGGTCATGCGATACTCGCTGGAACATAAAGCGCAGAACCACGAGAACATTCTTTCCATAGCCGCTCGCTCTTTCCGGGAGCGCGGCGGGGACAGCAGTGGGATCGGCACGTTGATGAAGAAGGTGGGCCTAACGAAGGGGGGCTTCTACCGGCATTTTGAAAGCAAGGATGACCTGTTCGTCGAGGCGGTAGCCCTGGCATTCGATGAGATGGGAAGGAGCATGGTAGAGGTTGCGAAGTCAGCGCCCGAAGGTCAAGCCTTGCGGGCCATCATCGAACACTATTTGAGCGCACGCCACGCGGATTCGCCAGGAACGGGTTGTGTGGTCGCCGCCCTCGGGCCAGAGTTCACACGAAAACCTTCGTCCGTGCGGAGACGGATTGAGGCGTCGTTAGAAGCGTATCGTGAGCGGTTATTGCCATTTGTTCCCGGTCAGACGCGAGAAGAAAAACTGGCGAAGTTTGGGCTGTTGTTCCCCAGTATGGCCGGGGTGCTGACTATGGCCCGGGCAACCTCGGCCCCCAAAAAGCGTGAGCGGATGCTGGCGGAGGCGAGGAACTTCTTTGTAAAAAGTTTCGCCGAAAGTTGATGAGATTTTTTTTGACACAATAGAGTACGATCATACTCTTTAAGAGAGCGTAGACCAACCCAAGAACTTAACCAAACTGAATCGAGGCTAACCGATGAAATTCATAATTCCTTTTCTCATTGCAGTACTTCCGGTAGCGCCCGTCGCGCAATCACCCGGCGTAGCTCTACCGAAAACCACCGAAGTGATGGTCATTCTGACCGCCAGGCAGGGCGTAACCCGCCAACAAATCATGGCCATCATGCCGTCCGAAATCCGGGAAACAGTGAAGCTCTATCTCGACGGGAAAATCCGCCAGTGGTATTCGCGGGGCGACGGTAAAGGCGCCATCTTCTTGATCGACGCGAAGGCCACGAACGAGGCCCGAGCCGTCATGGAAACCCTCCCGCTCTGGAAGGAACAGTTGATGGATTACGAATACATTCCGGTCGGACCCTTGATGCCGCTGATGGCGTTGACGGGCGCAGGAGAGCAGCGGTGACTGTCCTCGCGATAGCGCCGCCTGGAAGGAGACGAACATGATCAAGAGAAGGATCCTCGTGACCGGCGCAACGGGAAAGACGGGCAGCGTCGTCGTTACCGAGCTGCTGAAGGCAGGCCATCCCGTCCGCGCCCTGGTACACCGGGAAGATGACCGCAGCGCGCGGCTGAGGGCAGAGGGGGCCGAGATCGCAGTCGCCGACCTGAGCGATGTCGAGCGCATCGCCGATGCGCTGAACAACGTACAGGGCGCCTATTTTTGCCCGCCATTCGATCCGTATATGATTCAGGGCGCGGTCGCCTTCGCGGTCGCCGCCAAGGAAGCCGGACTCGAACACATCGTCAGCCTGACGCAATGGCTGGCGAGCCCGTCGCATCCCTCGCTGATGACCAGACAGCTCTGGCTGGCCGATCGGCTGTTCTCGATGACGCCCGGAGTCGCGCATACGATCGTCGACCCGGGCTTCTTCGCTGACGCCTACCTGGCGATGACTGGGTTTGTCGCGCATCTCGGCGCCTTCCCTTGGATCTTCGGCGATAGTCGCAACGCGCCACCCTCCAACGAGGATATCGCGCGAGTTGCCGCTGCGGCCCTGATGGATCCCGCCCGCCACGCCGGGAAGAGCTACCGTCCCACTGGACCAGAACTCCTCGGCGCGGAGGACATGGCCAGGGCGATCGGCCGGGCTGTCGGGCGATCGGTCCGGGTCGTGCAGACGCCGGCTTGGATGTTCATGAAGACTGCCAGGCTGGGCGGCTACCCGATCCATCTGATAAGCGGCCTTCGCTACTACATCGACGATCACAAGCGCGGCGCCTTCGAGCTGGGGGCGCCAACCACCGACGTGCTCGATGTGACCGGCCGCCCCGCCGAGGACTTCGAAACGATCGCCCGACGTTATGCGGCGCTGCCCAGCAACCAGCGGACCATCGGCAACTGGCTTCGCCAGTTCGCGCTGTTCGTGATGGCGCCGCTCAGCCCTGGCGTCAATTTGGACCGCTACGACCGCGAACTGCGCCGTCCGTTTCCATCGGAGCCACAGCTCGCGGCCGAGTCCAGGGTCTGGCGGCGCGAACACGGCTTCGCTACCACCGCCGCCTTCAATCAACGATTTCTCCTGGAGAAGTGTTCATGACCGATATCACAAGCAAGGTGCGCCAGCAATATAGCGCGACGGGCCTCACCGACCAGATCAGGTCGGCGATCGCGACGATCGCGCCCGAAGGTCAGACGCTGACCGTCGCACAACTCGCTCCGCTCGACCAGTTCCATACCCGAGGCATCCTTGCCACCGCTGAATTGGCCGGCGCCGCTGGGCTCGAGCCATCGACCCGCGTGCTGGATCTTGGCTGCGGCCTCGGCGGCCCGGCCCGCTATCTCGCCGCCACCTTCGGCTGTAAGGTGACAGGCGTCGACCTGAGCCCCGACTTCATCGATGCGGCCACTTATCTGACGGCGCGCTGCGGGCTTTCAGATCGCGTCACGTTCCAGGTCGGCGACGCCCTGCATCTGCCTTTCGAGGACGCGGCGTTCGATGCGGTATTCCTCCAGCACGTGGCGATGAACGTCGAGGACCGCATTGCTCTCTACGCCGAGGTGCGCCGGATTCTGGCGGTGGGTGGCCGGTTAGCCACCTACGACTTGGCGCTTCGCGATGGCGATGTCGTGTATCCCACCCCTTGGGCGCGCGACGCCTCGACCAGCTTCCTGCTCAGCGAGGTCGATACGCGCACGGCGCTTGAGCAAGCCGGGTTCAAGGTGGTCCTCTGGCGCGACGACACCCGGACCGCGCTCGACTGGTTCAAGGAGGCGATGGCCGGCCCGCCGCCGAGCGGACCGAACCTCGGTCTCGTGATAGGTCCGGATTTCCCGGCCATAATCGGCAATCTGGCCCGCAACATCCGCGAGAACCGCCTCGGCGTGCTGTCCACGGTCCTAAACCGCGAATGAAGCGATCGCCGCAATGGCTGAAATTTAATTCCAATAAGGAGACGCACATGCTTTCGCAACTCTGCTTTTTCGTGAGCATCGCATTCAGCTTCATCGCTTGGGGGATCGCAACCGCCCGATATATTTGGCCGGAACTCCGCCTCCGGCAACGGGAGGAAGCGTTGCGGCCTCTGCTGATCCTGCACAGTTTCCGCTTCATCGGGTTGGCATTCCTGGTTCCAGGCGTCGTTTCGCCCGATCTGCCGTCCGCCTTCGCGCATTCAGCGGCCTATGGGGACCTCATTTCGGCGACACTCGCGTTATTATCGCTGCTGTCGCTGCCGAGTGGGGTTGGCGTTGTCATCGCATGGATCTTCAATCTCTGGGGCTCAGCCGATCTCTTGAATGCTTTCTACCAGGCCAATGCCGGCGGTCTCTTGGCGGGGCAGTTGGGAGCCACGTACTTCATTCCGACTTTCTTGGTACCGCTACTGCTAATCACGCACGGACTCGCTTTCCGGATTCTTCTGCAACGTCAGAATGAATCCGCAATGCGGAAAAGCGGGTACCTGGCATAAGGAGAGCGTTCCAAAACGGAGGCCGACAATCGCCTAAAATTATGAGCTGAAATCCCCATGAATATTGGCTTCTTCGCATTTCTATAACATCTATCCGGGCTCCATAATTCTCTCTGGTACGCTACAAGAATAGACATCAAATAGACACCAAAAAAAGGTTCGGGCGAGGGCTTCGCCTCCCAGGCGCGCGCCTTTGCGATTTTCAGGGCCGAGGAAAGGGTTGCGCGAATTGCGTTCAGCGGTCGCTGCCGCGTCCGGCTTGTCGTCAATATATTGACGACAATACTCTGAATCAGGGACAGCAAGGGTTTTCTGCTCTAGCGAGAATGCAAACTAAACTTCCAGTTTCCATGGCGCGCGATACTTGGCCATTTGGAATGGCTTGATGTGATTCTGTTTTACCGTCCAGTTCGTCTCGTCCCAATCGAGCCAGGTTTTATGCCGCATCGAAAGGTTAGCCAGGATGCATGCCGTCGAAGACCGCACGCAGGTCTCGATGTCGCTCGTGGGCCTGGCGCGCGACTTGACGCATCCGATGAAGTTCATCCAGTGCGGAATGTTCAAATCGCGCATCTCCTGATTGTTCTCGTATGTTTGCGCCTCGACTTTCGTGCCGTTGTTGGGAACCAGCCAGCAGCCGCCGCGGTTGACGACAAGCGTGGCTTCCGTTCCGTGAATCGAAGTTGCCGCGCCCTGGCCGAACATCGGCATCGGGTTAGTGGTGCGGCTTTCGTAAGTCAGCAGGAACTTCGGATAACGGAACGTAGCCATCAGCGTGTCGGGCGTCTCCACGTTGTCGTCCACATACAGCTTGTCACCCATCGCCGAAATGGATGTCGGCATCGGTTCGCTAAAGCACTGGTGGACTGGATCAATCAGGTGCACGCCCCAATCAGTCATTGCGCCGCCCGCGTAATCCCAGAAGTAGCGGAAGGTCGGGAAGGTCGTCACGCCTACGCCCCAACGGTTTAGATTGAAGGGGACTTTCGGCGCCGGCCCCAGCCACATATCCCAATCCAATCCCGGTGGAACTGGCCCATCAGCAGGCTTGCCCCAACCTTGCTTTTTCGTTGCGCCTGCTTGCCAGGTGTGACAAAACGTCACTTCGCCGATTAAGCCGCTTTTGACGATCTCCGCCGCCTTTTTGAAATAACCGCCGGACCGCTGCATCGTTCCCGCCTGCACGACGCGATTGTATTTGCGCGCGGCCTGAACCATCTTGCGCCCCTCCTCGACGTACACCGAAGCCGGTTTTTCCACAAAGACATCTTTGCCAGCCTTGCATGCCTCGACGCTCATATAAGCGTGCCAGTGATCGGGGGTTGAAATGCATACGGCGTCAATGGATTTGTCGGCAAGAATCTCACGAAAATCCTTCACGGCTTTGACAGTCTTACCCGCTTTGCCGGCCGTGGCGACGGCTTTTTCCAAATGTGGCTGGTACACATCACACACCGCGACCGGCTCAACATCCGGCAGTCTCAACGCGAAGCCAAGATTGCCCGACCCCATCGCGCCAATGCCGATGTGGCCGGTCGCGATGCGGTCGTTTGCGCCTTTTACGCGTCCGGTGAATAGAGAGGTAGTCAGCGCGGCGGCAGCGCCTTTGAGTAGGTGTCTTCTCTCGATCATTGGATTTTGTCCTCGAAAAATGGTCTTGATAATGAAGGGCAAGATTGCCCCCGCTCGCTATAACCTTGTTTTTACTGGAAACGGTCAAACATTTCCAGGTCTGCCGGAATATTCATCACATCTATGGCTTTCCGGTAGAAGGAACCTGGCGTAACCGTCTGCCATCGAATATCGTCTTACCATGCATAGCAATGTTTGCGTGCCAGGTCCTGTCCGTACCGAAAATTCCATCTTGGCGCCGCAACCTCACAAAAAAAATCGGATGGGGAGTAATATGGCGTAAGGTTCTACAACATTCCTCTTCAGGAGGCCAATTGATAAAAAACGTAGACGTTGTCCCCGCCACCTCCGCGGACGCCTGCTGCCAGATGACCCCGAATTGTAGGAGGTAAGCGCCATGGCAATGAAACAATGGTTAACTCTAGATGGTGATAGGTTCCCTTGTTTCAACATTAATTACTCAGTGGGGGTGGGCGGGATCAATCACATCGACGATTTGATCTTGATCCAGGCCATGTTCAGATTCATCGCCAAAGGGTTCGGCGAACTTTCGACCCTCGGACTGATCTCGATCAATGAACTGCCCCGGCAGACAGGAATCCTTGACAGGAACACGATCAATACAATCCGTAGCTATCAACGTCGATGGACTCGTCTCCTGCTAAATGTCGACGGATTGATCCATCCCGCCAATTATGTTGCTAGGGATTTGAAATTAGACCCAACGACGCGTCGCATGGCGATGACATTACTTCATCAGCACGCCCAGGACGCCGGCATCCGCCTGGGTGAAACGGACTACACGACGGCCATGGTGAGAATGTTCCCGGAATTGAGGGGGTTTGTGAGGCCTCTCTTGTGATCGCAGGTGACCCGAACAAAGGTAAGCCTTCGGCAGGCCGGTTTGGAGTATTACAAAATGTCAAACCTGATCGACACTGTTGGCGGCGCTGTCCTGGCGGCGGCGGATCTCCCAGCGCGCTCTTGATCAGCCCTGCGCTTTAGCATAGACCTCATCGCAGTAAGGCCATTCCTAACAATGTGCTCTCCATTATATGATTGAGCTGACCATCGGCAATTGACGCGATACTCGTCTGCTTTCATTCAAGGGAGGAACCTATGTCCAGGGTTAATTTCGCGCTCCTGCTTTTGATACTCATCCTTGCGCTGTATCGCGATACGGCGGCTCAATCTACAGTCAAACCTGAGAAGCAACGAACTGCGACCGTCTCGGGGAAGGTCACCCTGAACGGGGAGCCTTTGGGCGGCGTTACGATCCGATTATTTCCGGATCGAATGGCTGCCTCCGGAGATCCGAGGTCGCCTCTTCAGGCCGTCACGGATGAGCAGGGGAATTATCACATCACTGGTATTGTTGCGGGGAACTATCAGGTCAGCGTCCTTCCCAACGAATTCCTGATCACCGGGGGCTCCCAATCCAGTGTTCAGACGAAAATGGTCAGCGTTTTGGAGGGCGAGAAAGTCGAACGGTTCGATCTCGTACTCAAGCGAGGAGGCATAATCACGGGGCGGGTCACCGATTCCAGTGGGCGCCCGTTGATCAGACAGATGATCGAGTTGACCAGGATCGGGGACGACGGTAAACCGCAGCCTCACCCCTTCAACCATCCCGCTATTAAGATGACTGATGAGCAGGGAGTCTATCGCATTATCAGAGTGCCTGAGGGGCGTTATCTGGTCAGCGCGGGAATTACCCAATCGGAAAGGATGGGAACGCCGATCTCGAGAGGTGTCTATTATCCCCAAACTTTCCATCCCAACGTGAGCGATCCGTCCCAGGCGCGCGCCGTCGAAGTCAGTGAAGGCGCTGAAACAACCGGCGTTGATATTCTCATTGCGGAGGCGAGAAAGACCTTCGACATTAGGGGACGTGTAGTTAAAGCTGAAACGGGCGAGCCGGCCGAAGGTGTAGAAATCTTCTATGGCATGCATAGGGAGGGGGGCGGAGTAGTAGGGCCCAGGTCGCGCGGCGTGCGGTCAAATTCGGAGGGAGAATTCCTATTTCAAGGCCTCTTGCCCGGCAAATACGTGATCTATCCGCAGATCGGCGGGGAAAGGGAGTATTTTAGCGATGCGGTGATCTGCGAAATTACAGACGGTGCGATTGACGGCGTTGAAGTAAAACTACAACAGGGCAGCTCAATCAGCGGGACAATCGTAATAGAAGGTGCCAATGATCCGGCTGTCAGGGCAAAGCTGTCGCAGGTCAGCATCGGAGGCTTCAGCAAGAACCAACAGTCCGTTATTTTGCCGAGAGAAGGGGCCAGAATAAATGCTGACGGGAGATTTCGCATAGCGGGGTTGCGGCCGGGCAGAATCTATTTCGCATTGGGAGGCGATCCGAAGGCCGGCGGTTTTGCGATCAAGCGCATTGAGCGAGACGGAGCGCTGGCGCAAGACGGCATCGAAATTGGTCCGGGAGAAAATTTGTCAAATGTGCGAGTGATAGTCGGTCATGGCAATCTGACGCTTCGCGGTGAAGTGAAGGTGATAGGTGGAAGTCTTCCGCCGCATATAGGAATTTATGTGAACCTGAATCGCGTAAGCGAATCCGAATCGAGAGGCATCCTGGGGGCATTTGTCGACGCGCGTGGACAATTTATGTTCCAGAACCTCATCCCCGGAGATTACGAAGTGCGCCTGATCGGCAACAATTTTCAACCGGGTGAGCCTCGTGATAAGTCCCTCTCGAAACTGATATATAACACCAGGCAGAAAATATCTATTGGCGCCAACAGCCAGCCAACGGTTACGCTAGTGGTCGACCTCGGCCAAAAGGAGAGCAATTAGGGTTCTGTTGCAAATAAACCAGACATCTGGTCCTGAGTGCTGATAGACTAGCCCGCTTCTCAAAGTCATACAATGGGGCGTGTGTAGGGTGTTCACTGAGGCGTCGTGTCCTCGCCAAATCGGCGCGCGAGCGAAGATAGGTAAGCATCCAGCGTCGCGGTATGGCCAAAAATATAGCGCGACATGAACCGAAAGAGCGCGTTCGAGACTTCGCCATCTTCAGTGATTGTCACGCGCGCGCCACCGTTTTCCGGCGCGAACACATAAGTCCATTTGCCCGAATAGCCGAGGTCGGTATCCAGAATTTGCGTCACCATTCGCTTTCCGGGAACATCTTCAGCCAACTCATAATTGACCGTGCCGTTCTTTCCTTCCTCGCGGAGATGGACTTTCCCATTGGGTTGTGTCTGGACCTCGACCCGTTTCACGTCTGTGCGCCACGCCGGGGCGGAGGGGAAGTCGCGAATGATATCATAGACATTTTGCGGCGATTGGCGCAGATAGATCGAACGAGTGGCGGTGTGCGACTTTGACAGACGGGAACCAATCAACGCGACCACGCCGACCAGGAGGATGATGGCCGCGATTACGCCTACTACGATAAGAGCCAATATCTTCATAGCAACTCCTCAGTCAGAAAGTTTGCGCGCCGCCTCGGCCAGCAGCTTCAGACCGCGCAGCGCCTCTTTCCTTTCCTTTGGTTTGAGTTTGCCAAGCAATGCTCGCACGCGCTCGGCATCCAGCACTGAAGTGGACCGGATAGCCTCGGAGCCGCGAGGTGTCAGCCGCAGCTCGCGCCGGCGGCGATCATTCTCCGTGGGCGTGCTGGTGATGTACCCCAGCTTCGAAAGTCTTGTGATGGCCGCCGAAAGAGTAGATGGCGCCACGCCGAGATGACTCGCCAGCCGGCGCGGGCTCAGGCTCGTTTCGCGGTCGAGGTGAACGAGGATCGAGGCATCCTGTGACGAGATGCGCCATGCGGTCGAGACGGCCCGAATGTGATCGGTGTGGCAGGCGATATATATCTGAGGATACAGCCGCTGCACTTCAAGTACTTCGTCTTTGCTCATCGGCTGAAGGATTATAGGAAGGGAAAATAGTTCGTCAAATAGAACGACAATCTCTTCATTGACCCACGCGAAGGACAGGCAGGCTTGCGCCCGGCGACCATCTCCGCAAGTGACGAATTCCGCCGCTCAAAAAAATACGCGTGTCCTTTGCCAAAACTCGATTCATCTGCGTTTTCAACAACTTCGCTTGTCTTTCTCCCACCCAAAATTTTCGAGATCAAAATTTGATCCTAGCATAGAGGGATCGTTAATAACGGCAAGTTAACTGGTAACACTGGATGTCAGTAAGTGTATGATAATAAAGAGAGACGGAATTATCACTATGGACAGGATGTTCAAATCTACTGCATTGGCGTCGGGGACCTCGGTAGCGGCAATAGTGAGAACATGGAATACTCAGAGCCATCAAGTCTAGAGATTCTTGAGGGGCTGGCGCGAGTCACCGGTAGTCGGGCATTCTTTCCGTGGAAAGATGAGGAAATGGTTGATGCCGCCGCATCCATTGCTCTCGAACTTCGCCGCCAATATAGTATCGGTTACTATCCGACCGATCTGAAGCAAGACGGTAAATGGCATAAGATTAAAGTTCGCGTCAACTCGCTCCCTGGCCGAACCCCTGAGAGTGCGCTCGAGGGAAGGTTGTTACGCCAGTCGGTAAAATAAAATGATGAAGAGCAGGATGACATTGGCTATTGTTCTGTCGGCGCTGACCCTGATCGCCACCAGCGCGCTCGCCCTCAGACAGGCGAAAGACCCTTCGTTGGCGGCTCCGCAAGCTCCTAACGCCACCCAGCGGAAAACCGCCGCTGAATCGAAAGACAAACATCCCAATCGTCTGATCAAGGAAAAAAGTCCTTATCTGCTGCAACACGCATACAACCCCGTGGACTGGTTTCCCTGGGGAGAAGAGGCGTTCGAGCGGGCGCGCAAGGAAAACAAGCTGATCTTCCTCTCAGTCGGTTATTCCACCTGTTTTTGGTGTCACCAAATGGAGCGAGATGTTTTCGAGAATGAAGAACTGGCCTCAGTAATGAATCGCTACTTCGTCAGCATCAAAGTCGACCGCGAGGAACGGCCCGATGTGGATCGAGTCTATATGTCAGCCTTGCAGTCAATGACTGGTGGAGGTGGCTGGCCGATGTCAATGTTTCTCACCCCCGACCTCAACCCGTTTTACGGAGCGACCTACATACCGCCCGATCAATTCCGCAAGCTAGTCGACAAGGTTCACGAGGCCTGGACGACCGACCCGGAGAGCATCCGCCAGCCGAGCCGGCAACTCACGGAATTCCTCAAGCAACAAACCGTCGCAGAAGGCGCGGGCGTCGCCCTTGAAAAGTCGATCCTCGCCAAAGGCTTCGACCAATTCCGGCAAATGTACGACAGGCAGTACGCCGGATTCGGCGAAGGGCCGAAGTTCCCACGACCGGCGACGTTCAATTTTTTACTGCGCTACTGGCGCCGCTTCGGCGAAAAAGAGGCGTTGCAAATGGCGCTGGAGACGCTGCGTCGGATGGCCGAAAACGGCATGTATGACCACATCGGCGGCGGATTTCATCGCTATTCGGTAGACGGCCAGTGGCGCACGCCGCACTTCGAGAAGATGCTCTATGATCAGGCGCAACTGGTCTCCTCTTATCTCGACGCCTACCAGATCACCCGCGATGAGTTTTACGCCTCCGTCGCCCGCGAAACGCTCGCTTATGTGTTGCGAGACATGATCGGCAAAGAAGGCGGTTTCTATTCCGCCGAGGACGCCGAAAGCGCCGAGGACGCACAGAAGCCAGATGAGAAGGGAGAGGGCGCGTTTTACATCTGGACCAAAGATGAGATTGATCACTCGCTCGGGAAGCAGCAAGCGGAAATCTTCGATTACGTTTACGGCGTGCAGGAGGGCGGCAACGCCCTGACGGACCCGCAGCGCGTCTTTGCTGGAAAGAATATCCTCTATCTCGCGCACTCCATCAGCGACACGGCGAAGCGTTTCCAAAAATCTCCAGTGGAGGTCGCGAAACTGCTGGAGGAGTCGCGCGCCAAACTGTTTGCCGCGCGCAGTGGGCGGCCGCGGCCCCATCTGGATGACAAAGTCCTGGCATCCTGGAATGGGTTGATGATCTCAGCCCTCGCCCGCGCCTCACGCGCGCTTGACGATCCGAGCTACCTGCAAGCGGCGCAAAGAAGCGCGGAGTTCATTCTAGGCAAACTCTACGATCCGCGCGCGAAGCGTCTGCTGCGCCGGTATCGGGATGGCGAGGCGCGTTACGAGGCCAATCTGGAGGACTACGCGTTCTTCACGATGGGCTTGCTCGATCTCTACGAAGCATCGCCGGATGTGCGCTGGCTGAAGCTGGCCATCGAGTTGACCGAGGCGCAGAACGCGCTCCTATATGACGACAAGCAGGGAGGCTTCTTTGACGCGACTGGAACTGACGCCATGCTGCTCTTCAGAACCAAAGAAGGTTACGACGGAGCGGAGCCGGCGGGCAATTCCATCGCGACGCTGAATCTGCTGCGGCTGGCCCAGATGACCGATAATCGAAAGTGGCGCGAGATGGCCGACCGGACGTTGGCGCTGTTTAGCGGGCGGTTGAATGAGTTTCCGCAGTCGGCGCCACAGATGCTGGCGGCTCTCGATTATCATCTCGACAAACCGAAGCAGATCATCATCGCCGGCCAAAGAGGGAAAGAGGATACGGAGAAGATGCTGCGCGCAGCGCACGCGCAATACATTCCCAACAAGATCATCCTGCTCGCCGACGGCGGCGCGGAACAGCAATTCCTCAGCAAGTACCTTCCCTTCATTGAAACAGTGAAGATGCGCGGAGGCAAAGCGACTGCTTACGTCTGCGAAAACTACGCCTGCAAGCTACCCACTTCAGATCTGGGCGTTATGGCGAAACTGCTGGGTTCTGAACTATAACGTCAACCTCTTTCACTTTGCCTGCGCGCAGGGCAAGAAGACTTCCGATGTTCTGTTCTGGGCTGTAACCATTATCAATTGCCCGAGCGGGATGCGGGATGTGCGATAGGCTATCGGCTCCAATGCGGCGTCGGTGTGGTGGGTCAACGGCAAAGAGGTCATCTGTATCTATGGCGATCGCCAGACCGTCATTGTCGATGGCGTCTCCAAGCGGTTCACTCTCAACAAGGGGCCGAACATAAGTGCGCGCCGCGATTGTCAACGGCGGAGGGGCCACTGACTTCTGCGCGCGGTTTCTCGACGCTGAAGACAAGCAGCTGACGGAGATAGCCTCTGCGAGGTTCGCCGAGCGCCTTCACACTAAACTATGGAGCCGACTGTTATGAAAATGAAGATGGTATTGTTCTTTCTAGCCGTGTTACTGACTCCAGCCGCTCGGGCTTTAGCTGATGCCGACCCGAATTTCTATATCTACCTGTGCTTTGGGCAATCGAACATGGAAGGGGGAGGGCGAATCGAAGAGCAGGATCGCATAGTTGATAAGCGCTTTCAGGTGATGGCGGATTTTGACGTTCCCAGCTGGGATTTTAATCTCAACCCCGAATCAGCGCCGCTGCTCGCGGGCGAAGTTATCAATGCCGATCGCGGAGGCGAAAAGGCCATCACGAATGAGATCATCAAGAGGCTTCCGGAAAGGCTCCCCGCTCCGCCACGGCCGCAGGGCCCATGTGACATCTACGCCGCCGCCGGCGCCGCCTGCGTAGCCGCCCACAGCACCACGCGCGCGCTGTACGCCTCCTACAACGGACCGCTCTACCAAGTCCTCCGCCAGTCGGACGGCAAGACCTTGGACATCGGCGTCGTCCAACCCGTCGCGTCGCCGATGCCAGATGCGGGCGGATACGCCAACGCGGCCGCGCAGGACGCGTTCTGCGCCAATACGTTCTGCTGGATCACCAAAATCTACGACCAATCCCCCAAGCGCAACGACCTCATCCAAGCGCCCCGCGGCGGATTCAGCGGCCCGGCGATGGGTGGGTTTAACAACCTCCCGATCGCCGACATGGCGCCGATTACGATCATGGGTCATAAGGTCTACGGCGTCTTCATCGCGCCGGGCATGGGCCTCCGCCAGAATGACGCGAAGGGTACCGCAGTCGACGACCAGGCGGAGGGGCAGTATTGGGTGATTAGCGGCCATCACTATAACTCCGGCTGCTGCTTCGACTACGGCAACGCCGAGATCGACAGCCGCGACGACGGCAACGGGACCATGGAGACGACCTACTATGGCAATGCAACCGCCTGGTATCGCGGGGCGCCTCCCGGCCCGTGGATCATGACCGACCAGGAAAACAACCTGGTAGGTTGTGTCAACCCGGATGGATCCAAATTCTGCGCAAACCTGCCGAGCATCACCTGGCGCTTCGTGACCGCGATCGCCAAGGGGGAACGGCGCCACTGGACCTCGATGGGCGGCGACGCGCAGCGGGGTACGTTGTCGGTGATGTTCAACGGACCGCGCGTCGACCACACCTATGACCCGATGCGCAAGCAGGGGGCGATCCTCCTGGGCAACGGCGGCGACAACAGCAACGGCTCGCAGGGGACCTTCTATGAAGGCGCCATGACAGCCGCAGGCACATTCCCTTCGGACGCCACCGACCAACTGGTGCAAGCCAACGTCGTGGCTGCCAAGTATGACCTGGAGCGGCTGAGCTTGTCGCCGGCGGCGGAGACTGCCACTCCGCCAGGACTCCAGACCTTCTCGCCGGGGTCGTCGCAGGACAGCACACTGACGTTCACGAATACCACCGAGGCCCCCGCGACGGGGATCAAGTTGAGTATTTCCGTGCCCAAGCAGTGGACCTCCGTCGTTCCGGGCACGACCAGCACATCAGTGACGATCGCTGGTCCGGTGGCGCCGGGTACGAGCGTGAGCGCAACCTTCAAGGTCACCTCAGGGCTGGCGGCCTTCAACGGGGACCTGGTCGGCAACGTCTCGTGGACGAACGCGACGAACGGCAGGACGCAATCCGAGACGACGGCGGAGAAGGTGCGGAACGTCAGCCCGATCAAGATCAACGAGTTCCGCGTTAGCGCCGATTCTCCCACCAACTCGACGAACTCGTTCATCGAGCTGTACAACGCCGGCGCCAGTAGCGTCGACATCTCCAACTGGACCCTGACCCATCACCCGACGCAGCATGCCCCCTTCTCGGCGGTGAAGATTCCGGTCGGGACGAAGCTCGCGGCTCGCGGTTTCTACCTGCTCGGCCTGTCCAACTCAGGGCTAGCAGTCCCCGCGCGCGCGGGCGATACTACTATCCACGTCAGGAGCGCAACTGGCATGTCGGTTGGCGATACGATCGAGATCGACACCGGCTCCAACGTGGAGACTCGCAAGATTCAAAGCATCGGGACGGCGGCCAGCAACGCTACGACGGTGTGGCAACCCCTCCCCGAAGGTCCGGTGATCACGATCCCCGCCGGCTCGACGAACGTGCCTGTCACGAGCGTGGCCGACTTCGTGGTCGGCCAGAAGATCGGCATCGGCTATGGCGCTACTTATCCCACCATCGCAAAGGCGCTGGAGCGGTACGAGGTGGCCACGGTTACCGCGGTCGGCAAGCCGGGTACGCAAGCCTTCCTGGGGGTGGACGCGCCCGCCGGCGCAACCAATATCAAGGTGACGTCGGTCGCCAACATCTCGGTGGGCGCCAAGATCCGGTTGGACATCGACACCGTCGGCCATGGGATCGAGACCGTCACGGTCACGCGTGTCGGCACGCAAGCGAACCGCACGACGCTGTCGGTTAATGCGAACGCCGGCGTAACTAATATCAAGGTCCGCGGGGTGAACGGTTTCGTTGTGGGCGACAAGTTGACCGTTGGCGCCACTGCGAACCAGGAGACGGTCACCATCACCGCGGTCGGCGAATCGAGTCCGGCCGGCGCCGGCGTCGACATTACGCCAGCGCTTGCCAAGGAGCATTTAAGCCGCGAGGACGTGGTCGCGCATGGAACGGGCCTCGATCTGGCCGCCCCGCTGCGGTTCAACCATGCGGCTAACCTCCCCTTCAGCGTTCGGGGCACGGGGATCAGCTTCCAGCCGGCGGCGGCCTTTCCGCACTCGAGCAACGAACCTGTCCAGCCACTCGGCGCCGGTATCACGCTCGACAGACCGCTGGCGAAGGACCACGAGATCAACGCGGTTGTGCGTGACGCCGTTGTGACGACGGCGGGCTATCAAGGGACTCCTGCGCCCAACCAGTGGTTCGGGGGCCCAGCCCTGTCCCCCAGCGCGGGGACCATGGCGCTGCGTGACGCCTCTGGCCTGGTGGTCGACAGCCTCAACTACGGCCTCCTCGTCGACCCGTGGGCCTCGGAGGGTTACCACGCCGCCTCCGGAGCAGGGCAGAGTGGATGCCGCGTACCTACGCCCGGCGCGGTCGGCGGTTTCGGGAGGCCTGGCGCCGCCGCGGTCGCCATTAATAGGAGTGCGGGCCGCTTCCCGGACGGCGTCGACACCGACAGCAACTGCGCTGATTTCCTGTTACAGCCCGCCACCACCTTGCCGGCCGCTTCGGCCACTGGCGCGACCAACATTAAAGTTGCCAGCGTGGCTGATTTTGTCGCCGGCCAGACGATTTTGATTGATACAGGCGCGGACCTGGAGACGGCCGTCATCGCGACGGTTGGCACGGCGGGCGCCACCACGGTGGGCTCCGCTACCGAGGCGGGAGCGACCGTTATCCCTGTTGCCAGCGGGGCAGGCTTTAGCGCCGGCCAGACCATTACCATTGACAGTGGCGCGAACCACGAGACGGCGGTTGTCGCCTCCACGGCCGGCGGCAGGGGCGGCGCCAGAATCACCGTCGCCGCGCCGCTCACTTTTGCGCACGCGGCCGGCGCGCAGGTTTCCGGCTCCGGCATCACCCTCACGGCCGCGTTGACTAAAGCGCATGCCAGCGGGGCGCAGGTCGCTGCAAGCCTTCCAACGCCCGGCGCGCCCAACCAATATTACAGGAGAGGTCATTGAGGTTGGCTATTGACAAGACCTTCAGGACAATTCCTGATCGCGATCATGGGGCGATGGCTGGCATTTCGATCGGAGAAACACTAACCGCGCCCAAAGTTGATAGCGTTAACAGCTTCAAGGAATTGAATACGGTCGTGCCGAAGCCCATCTCGGCTAAGGTTCAAGGTGGTATGCTGGCTCTGAAACTGGAGCCCAAGTCGTTGACCGTGATCTCAGTCGAGCAATGACGCAAGACTGTAAATGACGCAAGACTGTACATGAAGACGGAAAGAACATCAGAAGGAGCTTTAACTGTGAGAACGCTTCTCTCTCGACGAGACTTTATAAAAACCTCGGCCGCCGCCGCCGGTTTGCAGTTACCTGTGTGGCGAACTCGCGCCGCGGCCCAGTCTGACCGCACGATCGCGCGCGGGCCGTTCCAGCCGACCTGGGAATCGCTCGCGCAAAACTACCGCGTCCCCGAATGGTTCCGCGACGCGAAGTTCGGCATCTGGGCGCACTGGTCGGCGCAGTGCGTGCCGGAACAGGGCGATTGGTACGCGCGGAGAATGTACATACAGGGCGACTCGGCTTACGACTACCACGTCAAAACTTACGGCCATCCGTCCAATTTAGGCTTCATGGAGATTGACAACCTCTGGAAGGCGGAGCGGTGGGAGCCGGAAAAGCTGATGGCGATCTACAAGCGCGCAGGCGCGAAATACTTTTTCGCCCTCGCCAACCACCACGACAACTTCGACGCCTACGACTCGAAGTATCACGCCTGGAACTCGGTCAACGTCGGCCCGAAGAAGGACATCGTCGGAACGTGGGCCAAAGTCGCGCGTGCGAACGGCCTGCGCTTCGGTGTCAGCAACCACTCGGCTCACGCGTGGCACTGGTTTCAGGTGGCTTACGGGTACGACGCTGAGGGACCGCTCGCCGGCGTGCGCTACGACGCCGCGAAGTTGACGAAGGCTGACGGCAAGGGCAAGTGGTGGGAGGGCCTGGACCCGCAGGAACTCTACACCGGACACAACATAGTGATACCCGACGGCATCACCGGCATCAAAACCATGAACGCGTGGCATAATAAGAACGATCGTGTGTGGAACGAAAACCCGCCGCCGATGAATCCGGCGTTCACTGAGAAGTGGTTCCTACGCTGCCAGGACCTGGTTGATAAGTATCAACCCGATGTCCTTTACTTCGATGACACCGAACTGCCGCTCGGCCAATCGGGGCTTGACATTGTGGCGCATTACTACAACGCCAGTCTCGCGCGCAATAAGGGCAAGCTTGAGGCCGTCGTCAACGCCAAACATATGAAGCCGGAACACGTCGCCGCCGTCGTGGAAGACATCGAGCGGGGCGTCGCCACCGGCATCCGCCCGCAGCCGTGGCAGACAGATACCTGCATCGGCTCGTGGCATTACAACCGCGACATCGCCGAGCAGAACAAGTACAAGACTGTCGGTCAGGTCGTAGACATGCTGCTCGACATCGTGAGCAAGAACGGCAACCTCATGCTCAGCGTCCCTGTCCGGGGCGACGGCACAATAGACGAGCGCGAGGTCACATTTCTCGAAGGCATAGCGACGTGGATGAAGACAAACTCCGAAGGCGTCTTCGGAAGCCGCCCGTGGAAGGTCTACGGCGAAGGCCCCTCGACCATTGAGATGCCCGAGGCGGGACAGTTCGGCGGCGCGCGCGACGTGCGCAGCAAGCCCTATACAATCGAGGACATCCGCTTCACCACCAAGGGCGCCGCGCTCTACGCCTACCTGCTTGCGCCGCAGCCGGCGACGCAGGCCGTCGTCAAGAGCCTGGCGACGAACTCGCCACACATCGGCGGGCGGAAGGTTAAGGACGTAGCAATCCTAGGCGGCGGCAAGCTGGAGTGGTCGCAGGGCGAGCAAGGCCTCAGCGTGAAGCTGCCGGAGAAGTTACCGGGCAGTGAGGCGGTAGGGCTAAAGATCAGCGGGGCGCTGTAAGGTCACACAAGTTATAGAGATGAACTAACGGAGTGTAGAATCGCGCGCAAGGAGCTTAGGTTCGAGAAGAATAGTCTGGGGCTCGGGCGGCGTGTCGGATTCAAGTAGGCCGAGCGAGAATTTGACAGCGCTCTCACCAATCTCATCAGAGGGTTGATCCATCTTCATGAGTGGCGACAGCAATATGCTTCTTGCTAAGAAAATCAGCGACTTGTTTTGGCGCCTTTGACATATCGGACATTCCCGGTCTTCCGCTATTTCAGGAAGGCCTAAATCAAAGCGCAGGCGATCGTCGTGATGGCCGAAGGCGCGGAGTACAACGCCGAAAGGCTGGCGCGATATTTCAAGAGGCGCCGCGAGCGATTGGGCTTTGACCTGCGGGTGACGCTCCGTCACGTACAGCGCGGCTGGGCGCCAAGCGTCATTGATCGCTTGCTCGCAACAAGACTGGGCGCAGCGCCTCCAGGACGAGGCGCTCAAGCATGTCAGCGTTCTCTGCCTTCGGCCCCAGAAACCAGGAGTAGAGTTTCGTCTCATCTATATTCATAAGAGTACCTTCGCCCGCCCGTGGCCGCCGATTGATTTGAGTCGGCGACGCGCGAGCTTGATCAGCTCATCGTGACTGCATGGCATCGCGCGATATTTTGGCAACACTCCCGTCAGAGGCGCCGCCGCGATCCTGCTCTGTTCCACCAGTACGGGAATCTCAGCATACTCCTTGCTCGCGCGAAGATTTCCGAGCAACGGCTCTAGAAGCCCCGGGCCGACATCGACCACCACCAGGTCGCGCCTGTCGCCGCTAACATATCCCCATTCTTCGGGAAACACGGCGCTGGCGATCTCGACCTCCTGCGAATCGAAACCGGCCTGCAAATGCGGGATGCGCTCCGCCGAGTCGCTGATGATTAAAATGCGGGGCCGGCTCACTGCGTCCGGCTGACGACCCTGTCGCTTCAACTTAAGAACCTGATCGAGCGCGAAGCGCAGTTCCTCCAGGTTGATCGGCTTGCCGATGAAATCGTCGGCGCCGCCTCGCAGAGCCGCGACCGCGTTCTCGAACAGCGTCTCAGCCGTGATCATAATCACGGCAGCTCGCGGGTTGCGGCGCTTGATCTCGCGCAGCAGGTCGAGGCCTGAGCTGTCGGGCAGATTGATGTCTAGCAACACCGCAGCGGGGCGCTCTGTGACAAGGGTCGCCAGCGTCGCCGCTCCCGTCTCAGCTTCGACCGTCTCGTAATCCCAGCCGCGCAGCGCCTCGGCGAGGACCCACCGAACCGTCGGCTCGTCGTCTACGATTAACACTTTGTTCCAGGACTTATCACTCATATTTGATCACGCGTTGTTTCATCACTCTCTCCATCTGACAAATGGCAATAACCGTGCCGACCGAATTTCTCGCAATAATGAAGGCCGAAAGCGCATTCAGACGTTTCGATCGGCCTGACGCATACGATTTTCTGGCGCTTTCGGCGGATATCATCGAAAAGCAATTGTGGGAATTGTCCATTGTCGATGGGGAGTTAACAACGTCCCCTCCCACATAAACCGTTTGGGTCAGTGGTCGCGGGATGCGCTCAATTCCGCAAATTCGTTCTCCGCCGATTCAAACTGGTCAGAGCCGAAATCGACATGCTCAACGCGTAGCGACTGGACCGGAGAAGTCACAGTGCGCTGACCGTTCACGCAAATCTCCATCCTAAGCCCGACGCCGAGCCAACCCATCTTGAGCATGCATCCGCCGAAGTTCGAGCCGCTCACTGTTGCCTCCACAGGCTCTGTGAAGTGTTCACCGCCTCGCACCATCGCGCGCCCCGATTCGGGATCGAGCATGAGGATTTCATAGTCGCTGTTACGCGTCCGCACATGGATCGTATCGCAGGCTTCCAGCGTCATCAGCGTCACACCTTCAAGCAGCTGACTGATCTCTGCGACTCCATCTAAAGTGTAACATCGTGGTATGGTGTACATAAGTTTTTTCGTCGCTCGGCCGCTCACGCAAACAGCAAGCATTCGTCCTTTCAATACTGTCGAGATGCAATAGATATGCCTGTCATAAGCGCTTGATTTCTGGCGCGTGAAGATCCGCGGTCAGGTCAAATTCCCCACCCGCTGAGGAATATCACTCAGCCCGGTCTGCGCTTCAATCGCCGGCTGATTGAGTGAAACCTTGAAAATGCTTGATCATTGACGAAGCGCGCCTGCCGTCTCTTCAGCGGCACATCTGTTGCCGTCAGTTTATGGGGAATGGGTCGAGTGATTGAGGAGAGGAGGGGATTTCGTAATGAACCGGCCTATACGCTTGGTTAGCAAATCGGAGACAACCGAAATCTGTGTGTCCTTGCTGCAATGGAGCGTGAAAAAGGCAAAAAAGGTCCGCTCGCTCTCGCCTCCGAGCGTCGCGCCGCTTAGAATCGGCGCCGTCGCCGATGAAGAAAGATCCAGACCACAATTCGACTGACTCCGTAGAGATTGAGGCGCTTATTACCCGGATCGAGCGGGGACAGCTTCACGATGAAGACGCTCAGTTGCTGGCCCGGTTGCTGCGGTTACTGCTTCGTTTGATCACTCTGCTTCAGCAGAAGAATGCTTCTCTCTCCCGTCTCAAGCGGTTGCTGTTCGGACCCCGGTCGGATACGCGCAGGGTGACAAGCCCATCACCTGGCGCCGGATCTGAAGGAGAATCCGGCTCCGCATCTTCAACGTCAACTGAAAATCCTTCGTCTGATATATCCAAAGGCGCGCGATCCCAGAGCCCTTCCCGTAAAGGTGGGCATGGGCGAATGGGAGCGGAATCCTATACCGGCGCGCGTCTGGTGCGTTGTCGCGACGCGGAACTTAAGCCTGGCGTCGGCTGTCCGCATGATGGATGTAGAGGTAAGCTCTACAACACGAAACAGCCGGCAATTTTCATTCGGCTGACCGGGCAGCCTCTGGTTGGCGCGACCAGATTCGAGCAAGAGGTCTTGCGCTGTTCTGCCTGTCAGGAACGCTTCACGGCACCGTTACCCGCAGGCGTGAAGCCGGAGAAGTACGATGAGACCTGCGATGTCTCGCTGGCCCTGGCCAAGTATGGAGCGGGATTGCCCTGGTATCGGCTGGCGCGGTTGCAGGAGAGCTTCGGCGTGCCGTTGCCGGAATCCATTCAATTTGAGCGCTGCGAAGCGGTAGCTGATGCGTGTCCTTTCGGTGAGCGGGCATGGCGCCGGAAGATATCCGCAGGAAGCGCATGGCTTGAGTCAAGACTCGGCCCCGAAAGGACACTTTGGACCCGAATCGTTGCCATACCCCAAATTCTGTGAATATGCTGGCGGCCAGTGTGACCAAAACTTTTTGGACGCTCCAACTGTTACGAGGCAAATTCTTGCGAATGGCCGTGTCCCCTCGGCGCGCCAGCGTGGTTCGAAATTCCAGGGCGTCAGTAACCCGCGACTTCTCCATTGAGCAATGGGGGCGAGACTCCGATCCGTTTCCCCGTTTTCGGATCGATCTGAATCGCGACCCAATAACCGAAGCCTCCCGTTTGAGGCTTCGGAAGAAGCTTAATGGCCTGTCCCTTGGCGATGACGGCTTTGACCAAGCTCTCGTCAAACTCGCCTTCAGCCAACACTTCCATGTATATCTGTGGAACTGGCCCTCCTCCAATGAAATTTCCTAAGTAAAACCCCAGGAAATTGGGAGTATCAATTGACTTTTTCAGATCCATACCGAAATCGAGCACATTGACCAGATTACTCATCGTCGTTTGGAGCAACGCATAACCGACACTGCTGGATGCCAGATACGGTTTATCATTTTTCAGCACAATGACAGGATTTGTCGTCTCAGGCAGACGGTCGCCTGGCTTGATCCTGGCCATTTTAGATTGCTCCGACGCGGCTGAATCTGGAATCGAGACGCCATCAACAAAAATGCCAGTGCTTCCCCATAACACTGCATTGATCGTGTGATTAACGGCGGCCATATTTCCCTGCCCGTCCACCACAACAACTCCGGCCGAGTGACTGCCGGCTTTGCCCTTCGGCGCAAATACTGAGAGCATCTTTTCCCATGCCGGTTCATGCATCTTCCGCCAGAGAAGCTTGGCGCTCTCTTTCTTCACACGGGACTCCGGCGCTATATCTAAGTCGGGCAGGTACGTCTTTATAAAGTCCGTAGGGAGAAAAGAAAGAAAATAGCCCGCGCGGCAAATCCGAATGAACTCATACAGGGCATCAGGCGAGACCGTATAATGACCATATTGTTTCAGGTCCGCAGCCTCCAATAGATTAAATGCTTCGATTGTATTGACCCCACCCAGGCTCGGAAGACCTAAGCTATAGACTTGATAGCCGTGGTAGTTGGTTTGCAGGGGCTCGGACCAGGTGGGCCGATAGGCCTTCAAATCGGCGAGCGCCATCTTGCCGCCCTCACTCTGGACCGCTGCCACGAATTTATTCGCCCATTCTCCCTGATAAATGTAATCGGTCCCTTGCGCCGCAATCTTCCGCAGCGTCTCGGCTAATTGGGGTTGCTTGAAGAGGTCGCCTGCTTTGTAGAATTCGCCGTCCTGTTTGGTGAATACCCGCTTCGTCTCCGGCAGCCGGGAGAGAACATCCTTCCGAATGTTAATCCAGCCGAGCACTGGATCCACGACAAAGCCTTTTTCAGCCAGATAGATGGCAGGGTCAAACAAGCTCGCGAAAGGAAGCTTACCGAATCGGTCGTGCGCAGCCTGCACTCCGGCAAAAAATCCAGGCACAAGGGCCGTGCGTCCGCTCGGCTTCCCTCCCCCCGGAATCGTGAGCGGATCTTTCTCTTCCAGGACCGTGTTATAGCCGGCGTTGAGTGAATAGACCTTCTTGCTGGCCGCGTCGTAATAGACCATCGTCATAATGCCGGCGTAGCTGGTCACGGCGCCAGCATCCAGAACAATCTGCGCGAGCGAGGTGGCCAGCGCCGCATCCGCAGCGCTGCCGCCCTGCCGCAAGGCTTCCAATCCAATCCGGGCAGAAAACGCATCGTGAGTAACCGCGACCATTCCCTTAGCGCTTTCAACCGACGGATGCGGCCGTCCTAAGTCGCGTTGCAATCGCCAATACTTTTCCAATTCTCCGGGCGGCCACGCTTCTGGAGACATCCTGACGCCCCTTGATTTGCGTGGCTGGCTGGCGGTAACAGCCGCCGGTGTTTGCTTTGCCAGCAGCGCGTTGACTGAGCTGAAGACGCTCGAATTCGCGCAGACGCCGAGCGCCAGCATAATTACGGCGATCAAGGTGAAACACGATTTCTTCGCCAACATTCGCTCGGCGTAGCGTAGGTATTGCCAGAGTGTTTGCATGACTCTTCCAAAAGTATTGGTTCGGATTTGAGTTGGTGATGAAGGAACGCAAAGCGCTGAGGCGCTTGCGAGGAATTTTGCGCTGGACAGGAGATTTGATGGCCCTCTTCACAATTTTTCTACTGCCCGCCACATTTGCGTCCCTGCAGTGAGCCCTCGTGAAAAAAGAAAATATTTGTGCTCCGGCCTTGGCGTTCGTTTTTGCCTGGCGTAGGATCGGCGCGATTGCCGCCTATGAATAACAACGATGACATCCCCACCACTAATACGACCGAGATCAAGCAGCTCATCAATCGCGTCAAACAGGGCGAACTCGATCAAGGCGATGCGCAATTGATCGAGAAGTTACTGAACATTCTGCTCACCATCGTCTCTCTCCTTCAGCGAAAACGCACATCGATTCTGCGAATGAAAGATCTCCTGTTTGGAATCAAGGAGAAAGAGCTGGGCAAGGACGAAGCCAAAAACAGAGCGGAGGAGGGCCAATCCGTGGCTGAGGAGAATTCTCAGACCCATTCGCCAAAGGAGATGTCCTCGAAGTCAACTTGCGAGGGGCATTCATCTCCTCAAAAAGTAACGAGACAAAAAATGCCAGGACATGGTCGAAAGGCGGCCTCGGAATATCCGGGCGCCAGGATCGTGAGGTTGAATCATCTGGAGATGGCGCAGGGCGATCCCTGTCCGGAGTCGGACTGCGAAGGGCATCTCCATCAGTTAGAGCAGCCGAATGTGAAAATCTATTTGACGGGCCAGCCTTTGATCAGCGCGACGAAATACGAGCGACGGGTGTTGCGCTGTTCGGATTGTTTCAACCGCTATGCTGCCGATCTTCCGGAAGGCGTCAAAGAGAAAGAGAAGTTCGATGAGACGGCGGACGTCGCCATCGCGCTCTACAAGTATGCGGGCGGAATGCCGTTTTACCGACAAGCGAGGATACAGGAGAGTTGCGGCATGCCGCTTCCGGAGTCGGTGCAATTTGAACGATGTGAGGAGGTGGCGAACGCGGTTTTCCCTGTCTACAGACATCTGGTTGAGTTGTCTGCGGGCGGAAAGCTCTTTCACATCGACGACACGCGAGTGAGGATTTTGTCCTGCTACCGAGAAGACAAAAATCGGAGCGAGAAAGAACGGCGAGCGACGCACACCAGCGGGTTCGTGGTCAAGGATGAGGGCGATCATAAGATCGCGCTCTATTTCAGCGGCCGCCGGCATGCAGGCGAGAATCTGGATAATGTGCTGGAGAGGCGAAGCCCATCGTTGCCGATGCCGATCAAGATGTCTGATGCGGCGGCGGTCAACGGGAAGAAGATGGCTCAAACGATCGACGCCAACTGCCTGGCTCACGGTCGAGGGAAGTTCAAGGAACTCGAAGAGATCTTCCCCGTCGAGTGCGGACAGGTAATGGAGGCGATTCGGAAAGTCTACCAGTACGACGACCAAACGAAGGGAATGAGCGATCGGGAGCGGCTCGAGTATCACCAGAAACATAGCGGCCCGGTGATGAGGGAGTTGCGTGAATGGATCGAAGGAGAGTTTCGGGACAGGAGGGTCGAGCCCAATAGCAGTCTGGGAAAAGCGTTTCAGTACATGTTGAATCATTTTGAAAAACTGACCCGATTTTTAAGCTCGCCGGGAACCCCGATCGACAATAACGAAGCGGAGCGGGTGTTGAAGCGGTTCGTGCTGTTCCGAAAGAACTCGCTGTTCTATAAAACGGAGCACGTGAGTGGGTGGGGCAATCGTCTCGCCTTGCGCTCAACGATTTCAATATCAATCTGAAAGGGGTAAGCATGTCATTCAACAAGATCACCATCGTCGGTTATTTGGGTCGCGACCCTGAATTGCGCTACACGCCGCAGGGGACGGCCGTTTGCAACCTGTCAGTCGCCACGACCGAGAAGCGCAGGAACGCCAGGGGCGAAACTGAAGAGCACACGATCTGGTTCCGTGTATCTGCCTGGGGACGCCAGGCTGAGGTGGCCGCTGAATACCTGGCGAAGGGTAGGCAGGTTTATGTCGAGGGGCGGTTGCGCCTTGAAGAGTACACCGATCGCGAGGGCAATCCGCGGACCAGCGCTGAAGTCAACGCCAGCGACATTCACTTCCTGGGCCAGCGCGGCGAAGCTGCGAATGGGGTTGTGGAGAGGGCGGATGAGGACAATCGGGACGATGAAGAGGCGGAGTCAGGAGAGAGATCAAAGCCCGCCTCATCCAGGCCTGGTAAGAAGTCAGGCCAGAAGCGCTCTTCGGCGAAAGAGGATGCTGGCGCTGAGGCCGGCATTGTAGAAGACGGGATTCCGTTTTGAGCGGGCTGAAAGCCGCTCAGCATCTTGACGAGGGGCCGCTGAGGAGATCACTTCAAATCAGTGGCATACTCTACGATTCGTGCCCGGTGGAGATCGCATGTTTGGTCTCCACCCGGGCTTTATCTTGTTCTTCCGGAGAAGACAGCCACATCATCCGCGTCCACATATTCCTTTCATTTCCTGCGTCTCCATTCGCTCTCTCCTTAAGCGGGCAGGTTTCCGCTGTTCGTAGCTGTGTGTCTTGATCGAAGGGAGATGAACGATGATTCGAAACGACTCCAGAAAGAGGGGAGAACCGCTCCTGGCCGAATGAGCCACTCGAAGGCGTTCTCATCTATAAGGGTGAATTTTATGAGAAATAGTGTCCATCACCTTTATCATCTCGTCCCAACCATCATTAGGGTCAGGTTCGCGCCAAGCGCTCGACTGGACAATTACAATATGCCGCCTAGGATTTACGTAAATCGCCTGACCGTATATGCCCATCGCCACAAAGGCTCGGTCGCCGCCGTAAGGCAGCCACCACTGATAACCGTATCCTAAACCCGCGGCCACCGCGTCGTCAGGGCCGGGAGGCTTGGGTTTTAGGAAATCAGCGTCGGGAGTCGAGGATTCCCGAATCCAGGATTCTCTCACTATGCGTCGTTGACCAAGAACCCCGCCGTTCATCGCCATAAGACCGAATCGCCCGTAATCACGAAGCGTCACATTCAGGTTACCCGCCGCTGCGATGTCAGGCTGTTTCTTTCCGCGGCAGTAGTAGGCGTCACTCTCCGCTCCCATCGGACGCCACAATTTCTCTTCTGCGTATTTGTTGAGCGGAAGACCAGTTACTTCTTCAAGAAGCCAGCCTAATAATTGACTGTTGATGCTCTGATACTTGAACACGACGCCAGCCGTTCCTCCTGGCTTGATAGAGGCCACCAGACTCTTAAACGAAGGTTCTCCACGAAGCAGAGCTACAAGATAGCGATGAATATCAGCTTCGGGCTTCAAATACTCTTCGTCCCATTGAATGTTGGAGGTCATTTGCAGGAGATTTTTGATGGTGACGCCTCGAAACCCGCTATTGGCCAAAGATGGAATATACTTCTCCACCAGATCATTTACGCCATGAATCTTTCCTTCCTGAAGGGCCACGCCAACCAGAACTGAATGAAACGACTTTGCCACCGAATTGGAGAGAAACCGGGAATTCGAGTTTGCGCCATGAAAATATTTTTCAAGTACAATCCGGTTGTCGTGCAGAACGAGAAATCCGAGGACAAAGCTTCTCTCGAAATACTCTTCAAGCGTGCGCTGTTTTCCTCGGAATGTGTAATCTGCCGTGAATTTTCCAACTGGCTCCTTCAATGGAAAAATGTGGTCTCCCCTCTTCACCCAATCGAGCTGAAAATTCAGCTTATCCATATTGTGGAAGTAGTAAAAACTGTGGGGTTGAGCCATAAAGCTGTCCCCGTCCAGCAAAAGGCGTCTGGGGTTCACCTTCTCAATGTCGATTTTCTCCGCTTCCTGAAACAGAACGGGATTGACTGAATGATTAAGCAGTGGAAACTCGGTTGGCGGAGCAGGACCCTTCATTACGTCTCCTTCCACCCGTACCCCAATGTTCAAAGTGAAGCAGATGATTCCGGCCAGTGGGAGTAACGACATCTTTTTAATCATCTCTACGTTCATTCCTTTTCTGGTCGAAGTAACGCGACCGTGTTTATTGAACGCCGCCAAATCAGGCGGCGGTCTTTTATTCTTCAGTCTTCATCGCAGGAGCGCGCGATTCAGATTTCCCTTTTTTCGCCTGAGATTTCTTCGCCTTGGCGGGAGTCGCTTTGGCTTTTGCGGGTTTGGCCTTTACCTGCGCCTTCTTGGCCGTCTCTTTAGGCTTTTGTTCCTTTGCTCTCGCCTTTCTCTCCCTGTCCCATCGCGCCTTTGCAGCGGCGCTGATTTTCGCCCTCGCCGCGGCCGAGAGCCTGCGTCGTTTTTGTGGCGCCGCCACTTCCACGGTGGGTCCTGCGGCGGGCTGATCGATCATCGCCGCCAGTTTTATGCTTATCTCCCGCAACTCTGCAATCTGCGTGTCGAGGGCGAGGCGAAGCAATTCCGCCGGATCATTTCTCCTTGCGGTGGGCATAGATTAAAGCTCCGATAGGGTGTTAGTGGACGATTGACGGCAACATCGGGCGCAAGCCAATGATAATTCTCAAAGTGCGTTGCGCGACATTGTAAAGGGAAAAGACTATAAATCCTAACTGCATACCGGTCTTCACGCCGCCATCTCACCGACGTTTTGCCAGATTGCGGACAAAGGCCCCGTTGGGTCTTTCACACAAATCGAGTTGATAAAGGCCATGATGTCTTCGAATGTCTTAATCCGCCATTCCTGTTAGGACTCCAGAAAGCGATTGATCAGCTCCGTCGCGTTCGCCTCATCCTGATGCGAGCCCAAACATATCGTATGGCTTTTGTCCGAAATGACCCATGCTCGATACAGCCCTGTGCTGTATTGTCTGATGACGCAGGCAATGAGTTGATTACGTTGAGTCATGCAGCCCTTCCTTTCTTACATCGTTCGGTGGACAGTTGAGTTATGCGCACCGCGCCACGTCATTGATATAGTCCCTACGCTCCTCATCAGCGCAGAACGGCCGCGGCTTGATGTGTGCAGCAACGAGCAATGAGACAGGCAGCTCCCCCCACATATCACGCAATAGCCCGTATCCCGACCTTGGAATAGATGCCGCCGAAGAAACGATCGTTCGCGACGCGCGAAACCATCAAAATCTCGATTCAACCCCGTGTATTTATCTGGACCATCGATGCGGGCGTGGATATTCGGAAAGCACAAGAACTGCCCGGCCATCGGCATATCACGACAACGCTGATCTACGATAAATGTCGTCGCACAACTGCCGAGAGCGCATCGCACGATATGCCGATTTGAGAAATAAATGGAAACTTCGTCTTTGACTCGTAGAAACGGCGAATATCAAGCGCGAAGAGTAGGAGCATTGGCTATGGGATATATTTACGACGCAGAAATCAAATCTGCTTCTCTCTCCGGACCTTCTCGGGATGTAGTTAAACGAGTTTCTCGTCGCAAAGCCGTGCGCTCCCTGGCTGCTCTAGGAGTCTCTCCTTTTCTGACCTCTTTCAAAACCATAGCGATCCCGCCTGGCCTCCAACAGCGGCCTTCGATGAAATATACCGACATGGATCCGCTGAATCCGATGAAAGCCGGCACGAATAGCCTCTACGTCCGGCCCAACAGCGAATACTATTATCATAATATGGATCAGCTTGGGTTCAGGCTCGATTGGGTCAAGAGGGGCGGTCGCGTATTTCCTCTCGAGCGGCGGGGTAACCAGGATGATTTCAGCTATGGTTTTTTGGGCACGGAATACACCGCCGAACAATTTCTGACGCGCAGCAACGTACTCGGAATGTTGATCCTCCACGAAGGGGAGATTGTTTTCGAGCAATACCGGCACGGAGCTTCTCGGGACTCACGGTTCCTCACTCAATCTGCGGGCAAGTCGCTCACCGGCATTTTGGTGGGCGTCGCTATCGAAGAGGGGGACATTCGAAGCGCTGACGATCCGGTAGTCAAATATCTCCCATACCTGAAGGACAGCGGGTACCAAAACGTCACGGTGCGACACCTTCTTCAAATGACATCAGGGATAAAGTGGAGTGAGGACTATTCTGGAAAGCAGGATTCTGACGTTCCCAAGCTCTACAGCGCGATCTTCAAAGGGACCCCAACGATAAAAGAGTTGGCTATGGGAGTTAGGAACGAGGTTCCGCCAGGGACGGCGCATAATTATCAAAGTCTTAATACATTTGTATTGGGTCTTATACTTGAGGCGGCGACCAAGACTCCATTTCACGTGTACACCTCCAGTAAACTCTGGTCCAAAATCGGAGCCATGAGCGATGGGTTCTACTATAGCGGACATAAATTTACGGAGCCCTGTGCAGCAGGCACTTTCAACGCTACGGCGGAGGACTATGCCAGAGTCGGATGGATGATGGTGAATGGAGGGCGGCTACCTGGCCACGCCCGCGTGATCTCCGAGAGATGGATTCAAGAGACTTTGAATCCCGATATTCGAGTGAAAGGGTTGTCGCCAGAAAAATCTCCTCCAGAGAGGCTAAGGAACGGCATGCGGACCTACGGGTACAATAATCAGTGGTATATTGCTGAGCCTGAAGAAGCCCAAGATAGCGACCGCATTCTCATTGCTTGGGGGGCTTTCGGACAAATGTTATACGTCAATTTGTCGCGACGAACTGTAGGCGTACACATCAGCGCCTGGGATAATCCAGCTCCACTATTCAAGTGGGATGAAATGGTCACCTTCATGAATGCTTGCGCTCGAAAACTGCATCCCGGCTCGAAACCGACCCGGTGATGCCGTGAATCGCATCTCCACCAGCCTATCATTGAAACATATTGGCGTCGCCGATCGATAAAAGCGCTCAATCTTTGTCACGCAGTGACGCCGATCGAGATCTGCTACCGTAGCGTTCCCGCTTCAATGAGCGCCGTCGCCCTCCACGGGCGTTGTATTCGGGCCTGCCCGGCCCTATAAACTTATATGAATTGTATGGCCCATATCCGGCTGTTCCTCTACTTTAGCGGTCTAACTTTTACGTGGCGGCCTTCCCGCCACAACCAGCTAGCTAGAGCTTCAAAAAGCCGCAACAGTGATTCACGCAGTACTTTCAACCTTCGTGACAGAACCGTTCGTATTGCGGGTATTTTATCGTGATTCGGAAGGGAACGCTTTCGGTCGGCGAGAAAAATATGGCTCTCTGTCACTCCACGTAGGCCGCCGTGACCGGAGGGGCATTCACCGTCCCACAGGGACAGATTCATTCCAAGGACGGTATCTGACGCATCTTCGATCCTGCGATTGGCAATTACCTCGATTTTAAGCCAGGTAATGTAAAGACGAAGATCGTTCCTCCATTCTGAAAAAATCGCTCGCCCGCGAGTCCAGTGAGGTCCCTTTCTTTCGAATTGCCACCAGCAGCAACCGCGACGTACTGCCGTCCATTGACTTCGTACGTCACCGGTGGGGCATTCACACCCGCTCCACACTGAAATTGCCAGAGGCGTTTGCCTGTCGCGGCGTCAAGCGCGATGAAAAGGCCGTCAGATTGTCCGGCGAACAAAATGTCACCGGCGGTGGCTAATGTGCCACCTTCCGGGAACGGGGTCGTAGCTACGCGCCAGCGCACCAATCCGGTATTGACATCGACAGCGACAAACGCGCCCGTTGGCATCTGTTTCGGTGGGCTGAGAGTGTCGCCACCTAAAGTCATTTCGAAGGGGACTTTCCTCGCGCTGTCCGTGATGAAGAGCATCGGCTGTTCTACGGCCATAATATATGCAAGGCCGGTCCGAGGACTGTATGACAGAGGACTCCACTCCGAGCCGCCGTTGATCCCGGGGGCCATCAACGCGCCTTGGGTATCAAGGACGCCGAAGATGTTGCTGTGTTCGCTAAACGGCGGCGTGGTGAGAAATGTTTGTGTACGAGCCGTAGCCTGGGCCGGATTCTGCGGGACCTCTTTCTCGTAGGTCGGGATCAATGATTTTCCTGTCGCGCGGTCAAGAATGTAAAACCAGCCGGTCTTGCCTGCAGCTCCGATCGCCGGGATCCGCTTTCCATTGCGATAAACATCAAAGAGTACCGGAGGAGCCGCTTGATCATAATCCCATAGGTCATGCTTAACTTGTTGAAAGTACCACCGCATTTTTCCCGTTGTGACATCCAGAGCGACAATAGAACAGGTGTAGAGATTATCTCCGGTCCGAGCTTTCCCATCGAAATCAGGATTAGGATTACCCGTGCCGAAGATGACGAGCCCCCTCTGTAAATCTACGGCCGGCGGCATCCAGACGGAGCCTCCACCTACCTTGTAAATGCCCGTATCGGGCCAAGTGCTTCCCCCGGATTCGCCAGGCGCAGGTATGGTGTGCCAACGCCATATTAACTTTCCGGTCTCTGCGTCATAGGCGCTGAAGAACCCACGTGTCTGGTACTCTCCACCGGCCGCGCCAATAAGCAACATACCTTGATGAAAAATCGGTGGTGATGTCTCGCTGTAGCCATCTTTATGGCCAGCTATTTGGACGATGCCGCTGTCGCCGAATGAAGCGATAGGTTGGCCAGTCTTTTCGTCAAGTGCGATTAAATGCGCGTCGAGAGTGGCCAAATAGACCTTTCCACCGCCGACCGCGACTCCCCGGTTTATGACGCCGCAACAGAGCTTGGTAGTGGTGTCGAGATTAACTTTGGGGTCAAACTTCCACAACCGCTCGCCCGTATCAGCGCGGAGGGCGAACACATCACCTAAAGGCGATGTGACGTACATGACGCCGTTGACGACGATCGGTGTACACTCAAATGATGTAGCCGGTATTGAAAAGCCAACCTGAAACGCCCATGCCACACTAAGGTCACGAACGTTCCGGCGATTGATCTGAGAGAGTGCTGAGAAACGTTGATTATCTATCGTGCCACCGTAGGTTGGCCAATCATGACTTGCGCCAGGTCCATTCGCTAACCCAGACAGTTGCCGCATGGCCTGAGAACGGTGAAATTTAGAATGGGATCCTAGGATCAGGTTGGGGATACTAAGGATCACACTCAGGAAGGAGCAGGCTATCAACTTTTGCATACATAGTCCTTCCTTAAGATAGGCTTCGCTAACGCGGTTCGTCCGTTCGGCGGTCTCCTCTCTGGAAGGTCCTCGGTCTGGGGAAGACCCAACAATCGTGCAGATTCTCACCGAGGGGGCGGTTTTCACATATCAAAGCGCCGGCCTTCTATATCCTCCGAACTCTCGTTCGACCTGAGCTGCCAAAGCTATTGCAACATCTTCGCGCCACGGGGGAGTGACGATTTGGATCCCAATCGGCAATCCCTGGCCGGTTAAGCCAACGGGGACAACTACTGCGGGCCACCCGGTCATATTGTACACATATGTATAGCTAAACCATTGATACGCCTCCTCGGTATATGAGCTGCCGTGCGGCAGCTTCGACACGGCACAAGGAGGACATATTATGGCGTCGTAATTATTCCAAAAGCCAAGCATCTGCCCCTGCCATCTATGCCAGCGATCCACAACCTCGGCCGCACGATCTTCGGACATTGGCTTATTCGTTATGCTCGCAGCAACTACGGCCCCGGGTTCTTTCGTACCTAACCTATCCAAGATCTTTCTGAGCGATGCTCCGCCATCGAGTGAATAAAGATCCCTATCCAGTTCTACTGCTTCTGTAATTACTCCTGGCTTGTCTTCACGAATTTTGGCTCCTTGGCGCTCCACAAAAGCCGCAACCTTCATTACAGCGCTGCAACTTCTCCATCCGGCGATCGTATACCATTGTCGGTATGGAATGCGACACGCAGGCCGCTCGTCTTTATAGCGCTTGGATCTCCAAGGTTCTCTTGAACTACCCATGGATCCTTATTATCCGGGCCGACGACGATTTTGAAAATGCGCCAAAGATCTTCGACGGAGCGTGCCAATGGCCCCAACTGAGTGAACGACTGAAGGGTTCCGTCGGCAGAAATAATGTGTCCCGTGCGAGGAACACGGCCAGAAGTAGGCTTGAGGCCGCAAATGCCGCATAAATGGGCGGGTAACCGAATGCTGCCGCCGGTATCGCTCCCAATATCAAAAGGGGCGCCACCCGCTGCAACTATTGCAGCGGCGCCTCCGCTCGACCCTCCCGGAGAAAGATTCAAATCATAGGGATTGTTCGTACGACCAAAGACTCCGTTATCAGTTTCAAATGCCCAAGTAAGTTCGGGAGTATTTGTTTTGGCAACTTGGATTACACCGGCGCTTTTTAATCGCTTTACAACGGTAGCGTCTTCGGACGACACGAAATTTTTGCTCCCTTCGGAGCCATATGTTGTTCTGATCCCCGCCGTATCAAATGAATCCTTCACAGCTCTCTACAGGACAAAAAATGATGATGAATTGTGGTCATAGCTGATCAGGTCATCGCGCGATTAGACTTTCGGTTGACCAAAACTGAAAGGAGATCGCACGATGACCGACATTCGCTCGCTTGAGCGAACGTTGCTTGACAATTTACCGTGGAACAAAGCCCGCATCAAAACGGACGACGGTGATAGAAATCTTCCTTGATCTGTTCGGCGCGCAAAACATCACGTGTTTATTGGGCGATCGCGAATTCGTCGGACGCGAATGGTTTCGCTATCTCAAGCGCCATCGGATCAAGTTTCAGATGCGTCTACACAAGAACACGCTGGTCCGCAACGGGCGGGGACAGTATGCGCATGCCTGGCGATTGTTTTGCCGGACGCGCATCAATTGCCCTCTGGTCATCCCTGAAGTCCGCAAGATGTGGGGGCTGGAACTCTACCTGAGCGGTTGCCGCTTGAAGGACGGCGAGTACTTGATTCTTGTCTCGTCCGAATTTTGCGAGAGGCCACACGAGCAATATAAAAAGCGCTGGGGTATCGAGTCTTTATTCGGAGCGTTGAAATCTCGGGGCTTCAATCTCGAAGACACGCATTTGAAAGACTCGGAACGCTTGAGCCGACTACTTGCGTTACTGGCGCTGGCCTTCACTTGGGCCTTTGTCGTCGGCCTCTGGCAAGCGCGTGTCAAAGAACTGAAACTGAAGAAACATGGCTATCCGCCAAAGAGCATCTTCCGCCGAGGCCTCGATATCTTGTGCCGTTTAGTGACCAACTTCGAGCGCTTCGATGTTGCTGTCTGGCGGAAAGTTATCAAACTTTTGTCCTGTAGCTAG
>DASTMP010000038.1:0-43691 GCA_035714085.1 Blastocatellia bacterium | reverse complement strand
CCCGGCAGCAACTTTTTCACCTGAGTGGAGATGTTCGCTCACGAGTCTTTTGTATCGGCTTTGAAGCCGTGGTTCAACTTCGGGTAGATGTTTTGCATTCAAAGAACTTTACATAATTTTGGACTTGTGTAGATACCAATGATTGGTACCCGTAGTCCAAGCCCCGGGCGTCAGAGCCCGTACTCGTTTGGACCGTCGTTGAGGTTTCGACCCACCCCTCTGGCAGAATCCGTTTGCCTTCCCAGACACCTCCATGCAAATACAGATAGCCGATCTTCGCTAGATCGCGCGGCTCAAGGTACAGACCCCCTTCGGTATCTGCGTGGCCTGTGGGTGTGCGCTTCCAGTAGAAGTTCGAAATGCCCAAAGGCTTGAAGAGATACTCGGCCGCGTACGCATCTGCATGTATGCCGGTCGCCTTCTTCAGAATGTGTGACAGGAGTTGAGTCGCGCCGCTGTTGTAGAGGAATGTGCTGCCTGGGTCGGCGGCCATGGGTTGATCGAGCACGAATTGCACCCAGTCCTTGCTCGCTTCCATTAGTGCACAGATATTTGCCGGGTCTGTGTAAGGCAGCGCGTCTTCTTCCCATTGGATGCCTGTAGTCATCGTCAGCAGATGTCGAAGCGTCCAGCTGTGACGACGCGGATCGTCGAGGATTTTGTATCCATCGAAGTATGAAAGCGCGTTTGTCTCGACGCCCGGAATCTCGCCGCGTTGAATGGCGACACCGATAAGCGCCGACGTCACACTTTTGGTGATGGACTTCATCGTGTGAAGTGTGCCCCCCTGATAGAACGGGTGCCAGCTAAAATCGTAGTAGTTGTACGGTCCGGGAGCCTTATTCGGGGCTGAGGAGAACAGACCTTTGTAATTGTGTTCGTAGGATTTCTCGTGCGCCACGTACCCATGACGGATCAGCAGAAACCCGTCGACGTACCCGTAATCGCCTCTCGCGAACTCATTGTCGAGTTCCTGCAATTCAGCTTGGTCCACACCTTGGTCTGCTGCAGTCGAGGTCTTCCAGCCTGTCGTCGGCCACAACACGGACTCGACACGACACGCCGACGTGCCAAGCAGAGCGTTCAACAGGATCGATACGATTCGCATGTTCATACCTCATGGATGCGGCAGTCGGTCACTTAACGGCTCACCGCCGCCTCTAGGTTCACTTGAAGATAGGATGTGTCCTTGCGGCAACGCAGAAGATCGTCTCCTTGAGGTGGCGCGGCTTGACAAAAGATCGCCTGGCGCGCAACCCGCAAATACGCGCGCCAGCCGATCCCCGACAAGTTTCGTCAAGCCGCCGTCGTCAGTGACTCAACTTGCCCGGGCCGTATAGCGCCCGCCCCGGCTTTGCGCCAGTGTGTTCGCCGTCTTTGAGAACGTGCGCTCCGTTGACGAAAACATGTTTTACTCCGACTGAGTATTGATGCGGCTGCTCGAATGTGGCTTTGTCGGCTATGGAGTTCGGATCAAAGACGACCACATCGGCGAAATACCCAGGCTTCAACAATCCGCGCCGATCCAGTTCAAGCGTCTCCGCCGGAAGGCCGGACAAGCGGCGGACGGCCTCCTGCAACGAAATGACTTTTTCTTCGCGGACATATTTACCCAGCAATCGGGCAAAACAGCCATATGCGCGTGGATGAGTCGACGATCTCAGGAAAACGCCTTCCGCAGCCATCGACGCGGCGTCCGAGCCGAACATCACCCAGGGCTGTGCGATCTGCTTTTTAATATTTTCTTCCGACATCAGGAAATACACCGTGCCGATGCGGGAACGGTCTTCTAAAATCAAATCCATCACGGTGTCGGTCGGGTCGGCGCCGCGCATTTTCGCCACTTCAGCCAGGGTCTTTCCGGTCAGAGGTTTCAATTTCTCTGACCGGAAGCCGACGAGCAGAATGCGATCCAGCGAACCGGGCAGCACAAACATGTTCTCCCATTCGTTGGTTGGCTGTCGCATCTCGGCGGCGATTTTTTTGCGAGTTTCGGCGTCCCGCAATCGTTTGTACAGCGCTTCGTATCCGCCGTCCAGCGTCCAGGGCGGCATAGTCGAGGTCAGTCCCGTCGCGCCCGCCGTATATGTGTACATATCGGCGGTAACTTTCAATCCCTGTCGGCGCGCGTCATTGATGCGTTTGATGACGGCGTCCATCTTCGACCAGTTCTGTTCACCCGAAGCTTTTAGATGGTAGATTTCCACCGGGATGTTCGCTTCGCGCGCAATGCGCAATGTCTCATCGACGGCCTCCATTAATTGATTCGCTTCGCTGCGAATGTGGGCGATGTATTTGCCACGATATTTCGACGCGACTTTGCACAGTTCGATCAACTCGTCGGTCTTCGCGAAAAAGTTCGGCGGATAAATCAACGCCGTCGTGACGCCCAGCGCGCCGGCTTCCATTTCGCGGCGAAGGAGTTCCTTCATCTGTTCGAGTTGCGCGGGCGTGGGCGGCTTGTCTTCCAATCCTATGACGTGAGAGCGAAGCGTTCCGGCGCCGACGAACGACGCCACATTCTGCGAAATCCCGCGCTTTTCCACGTATTGCAGATATTCGGCCAAAGTAGTCCACGGAATGTCGAATTTGATGTCGCCCTGCGAAGCCCGTTGAGTCCTCTTCATCTCATCGCTGAGCGGTCCCATGGAGCTTTCGCCAAAAATCTGCGTCGTCACGCCCTGCCGCAATTCACCCAGCGAACGGTAATCCGCGATCAGCGAATTTTCGGAATGCGACAGCATGTTGATGAAGCCGGGAGCGACGGCCATTCCCCCGGCGTCAACTTCATTCGTGGCCTTGGCTTTCGACAAATCGCCGACGGCCGCGATTTGATCGCCTTTGACGCCGACATCCGCTCGGCGTGGCGCGCCGCCCGTCCCGTCATAAACCACGCCGTTGCGGATGATGATGTCGTAATCGGCCTGAGAGCTTTGCCCCGCGCCGATGGCCCACGTGAGAACAACCAGCAAAGCCGCGAGTAAGAGTCTTTTGTTAAGCATGAATTTCCCTTCTTCACATTTTTCTGTAAATCAAGCGGCAATATTCACAGTAGTTCCGCGCCCATTCAATGACCAGGCGGCTTTCGATTTCCAGCGCCAAAAAAGTCTAAACCCGTGACGATGCCATTTGATGACGGTTTCCGGCTTGAAGATCAGCAGAGCGGAGCGCCAATCCTGCCAGAACCTCGCAAGGGTACGCCAAAACAGTCGATCTTGAAATTGCAGTGAGGGTCGATTAGCAGTTCGGTTGAGAATGGCGAGTTGTTGTCGAAGGGCGAGGATTTCCGCCATCAGTTCCAGGCGAGGAGCAAAAAAGGATCGAGCAAGGAAAAGGAGAAAAGGGAAGAGGGCCATAAACGATGGGATATATCAGATGAGGAAAAATATGTCATTACATGTTTACTGGTGTCGCCAAATGATTACAGGCGGAGGGGTTATGGGAGATTGTTCTGCGGAGGGATTTGTGGAAAACTCTGTGGAGGGAGAGGGGGCAACTACTCCATCTAATCACGAGGACGCGCTGTAGATGGAGCTTGCGATTTCAGGTTTCGTACTTGACGCTTCTTCTCAGAAGAACGAACCTGTCCTTCGCCAAAACTCAATTCATTTGTGTTTTCAACAACTTCGCTTATTTTTCTCCCAACCATAAATTTCAAGATCAAAATTTGAACCTAGCGTGGCGGGGTCGTTAATAACGGCAAGTTAACTTTTAACGCTGGATATCTGTAAGTGTATGAAAACGAAGAGAGACGGAATTATCACTATGACCACGATTTTCAGGTCGCGCAGATAGAGCCTGGAACCGGCTAGTGTGGGCGGCGACGTTGCCGACACCGCCTGTCCCGGTAGGATACTGCCGGTGGAACAGCAGGTTTCATTGCCTGTATTTTTGATAAAGACTGAAACAAACATACAAGCGACTTTTCACGTCGCACCACGCCGGCTCACCGAAAGAGGCCCCTCGCCGCGCCTGTCAAAATTTATCTTGACATCTTAACTGCTTCGCGTATTATGTACGCTAAGGATAGAGTAAAAGAGACGCTATTAGTGAGCGAGGTCAAAACGTAATGTCATTTGAGTATGAATACGAAAGACCCGGTCTAACGGTCGATTGCGTGATCTTCGGGCTAGATCTCGATGAAGAGAGTCTCAAGGTAATGTTAATCGAGCGGGATCTCGAGCCATTCGCGGGAGTTTGGGCGATTCCTGGAGGCTTCGTACGCCCGGGTGAGACGCTGATGACCGCAGCCACTCGAGAACTTGAAGAAGAGACGGGTATTGAAGACGTCTTTCTCGAGCAGCTGTTCACGTTTGGCGATCCCGATCGAGATCCACGTGGCTGGGTTGTGTCGGTAGCTTATTATGCCCTTGTGTCTCCGGAGAAACATCAGATTCATGCGACTACGGACGCGAGGCAGGCACAATGGTTTCCAGTGACGTCCCTTCCGTCCCTCGCCTTTGACCATGACAAGATACTCGCAACTGCGCTCCAGAGAATTAGAGGGAAACTTACGTACGCTCCAATTGGTTTCGAATTACTCCCACAGAAGTTCACTATCAAACATTTGCAGAAGCTCTATGAGATCGTCCTGGGCAGAGAACTGGACAACCGGAACTTCAGAAAGAAGATTTTCTCCATGAACGTCCTGCGCGAATTGGGTGAGATGCAACAGGGGGTAGCCCACCGCGCTGCGCGACTCTATAAGTTTGATGAACGAAAGTACAACCAGCTGATAAGACGTGGCATTAGTTTCGAGTTGTAATCATGAAAAGCGATCGAAATATCAAGATCAGGAAGTTTTTGTGTCTGGCGCTGCGAAACCAGCCGGAAAAGGTCGGGGGTGAATTACATCGAGTTTCCAGGGTGTGAGACAGACCAGGCGACCTAAAATTTTTGCCCTGAATAGTTAGCGTAGAAATGACGCTAAGGTAGTTTAAAGGAGACTACATTATGAGTAAGAGAATTGAACTGTTGGTCATTGATCCCCAGGTGGACTTTTGCGATCCCCGGCAGGGAGCTCTGTACGTGCCCGGCGCGGAGCGCGATATGACGCGCCTGGCGACAATGGTCCGGCGTCTTAAAGACAAGCTTGATGATATTCACGTTACACTCGATTCTCATCACTTTATTCACATCGCCCACCCGGTCTTCTGGCGTGATTCCAGCGGCAAGCACCCGGCGTTCTTCACCAGCGTCAGCAGATCGGATGTCGAGGACGGTGTCTGGACGCCCACAGCGCCCAGTCTTTATCGTCGAGCGCTTGACTACGTCTGCAAGCTTCAGCAGAACGGACGCTACGAGTTGACGATTTGGCCGCCGCACTGTCTTATCGGCAGTCTCGGTCACACTGTTTTCCCGGAACTCTTCGCCGCGTTGACTGAGTGGGAGTCGGGGTTCGCCTTCGTCGACTATGTGACCAAAGGCAGCAACATACTCACCGAACACTATTCTGCTGTGCAGGCCGACGTTCCGGATGCGGCCGACGCGTCGACACAGATAAACACTCGCCTGATTCAGACATTGGAGAATGCCGATCTAGTCCTTATCGCGGGTGAAGCGCGCACGCACTGTCTGGCAAACACAGTGCGCGACATTGCCAACAATTTTGGCGACGACTCGTTTGTCTCAAAACTTGTTCTGCTTGCCGACGCCTCTAGCGACATACCCGGGTTTGAGACTCACGCGCAGACCTTCATGAACGAGATGGTGGGCCGAGGTATGCAAGTCTCAACCACCACTGAGTTTCTTGCCTGACAAGAGGAGATTGAAATGCCGATACTCAACGATACACAACTTGATCAGATAAACCTCCCCAACAGTCACTATGGATACACGGCGACACGTTTGGATGAGTTGGGGGCCACGGAGTACACGATCGCAACCATCGTTGCTGATGTCAGTGGCAGTACAGCCGCTTTCACCTTTGATATGGAATCCGCGATTACGAGGATTGTGCAGGCCTGTAAGTTCAGTCCGCGGGCCGACAACCTGTTGCTGCGGCTGGTTGCCTTTGACGACTCGTTAAGCGAGTTGCATGGCTTCAAGCTATTGGAGAACTGTCATCCGGCCGATTATGGCGGGAGCCTTCGCTCCGGAGGCTCAACCGCCCTTTATGACGCGACGGAGAACGCAGTCGCCTCAACGGCGAACTACGCGCAAAAGCTTGCCGCCGGAGACTTCTCAGCTAACGCAATATTGTTTGTGATTACGGACGGGATGGACAACGCTTCGAAGATATCTTCAAAGCGGGTGAAAGCCGCGTTCGCCGAAAGCATAAAGAGCGAAGCGCTGGAGTCTGTTATCTCGGTTCTAATCGGCGTCAATGTTAATGACCATCAAGTGAGTCGCTACCTGAAGGATTTCCACATCGAGGCGGGTTTCACGCAGTACGTGGAACTGGACAAGGCAGATGCGAAAACCCTTGCGAGGTTGGCCGAGTTCGTTTCGCAAAGTATCAGCGCGCAATCCCAGGCGCTTGGCACAGGCGGAGCTTCTCAACCACTTGTATTTTAGAAGGCGCACCCTCGAGGTCGTTGACCCTCTTGTCGTGGCGCGAAGCGGGCGACAGCGCGCGCATGTAAGGACATGTCTCGTATAATCCCCCCCACCCTTCAGTAGTTGTCGCCCGCTTTGCGGGCTCAGATGGGTTGCTTGAGTGTACCTGGGGCTTGCGACCCGGGCTTTACGCTGACGCCTGATTCGCAGGTTAAGACGAAACCGGGAGTTCACGATGAATGCTGACTGTGCTTTCACCATTGGATCTAAACATTCGATTTGTCAGGACTATGCGGTCGCGGTTCCTGGATTCACTTCAAACGGCATTGAGGCCGGTCCTTACGTCGCGCTTTCAGACGGGTGTTCGTCGTCTCCCGACACTGATGTTGGCGCAAGGCTTCTGGCCAGCGCTACCCGACGGATCTTCAGCGGCGACGTAGAAGTAACGGAGCTTCACAAAGAGTCAGCTCAGTTGGCGCTCCGCTGGGCCGAGCTCCTTGGCTTGCCCACTCAATCAGTCGACGCCACTCTACTCACCGCCCATCTCAACCGAGACGATTTGATCATTGGTTGCTCCGGAGATGGAGTGGTCGTGTTGGAGACTCGAGAGGGACGCATCGATGTTCATGCTATCTCTTCCCCTTCAGGCTATCCAATTTACCCGTGCTATGTTCATCAACCGGAGCGTCTCGACGATCTAATCGCCAGAGGGCGAGCTTACAAAGAACTGAAACACTTTCGTCGTGTTTCGGCCGACGAGCCGCTGACACTGGTAAACGAATATACCAGTGATTCACTCACCGAGGTGTTTCGACTTAAGGTCTCAGACCATAAGTACGCGGCCATTGTTTCCGACGGCATCCATTCATTCTTCAGCGCTAAACCATCGATAGAGGGCAAGAGAGTTGAAGCCATTCCCATGGTCGAGGCCTTGAATGAGCTGTGGTCATTTAAAAACTCGCACGGAGCGTTCGTCTCGCGTCGAGTGAACAAGTTCAAAAAGGACTGCCGGGCGAAGGAATGGCGTCACGCGGACGACCTTGCCTTCGGCGCGTTATACCTTGGAGAGTAAATATGTGCGCCAGATCAGTGTTTCCTGGTCTCAAGTCGTATACGAAAAGGAGTGGCGACGTCTCGCGCTACTTCGTCCACGGCAAGGGCGAGCTTCGCCTGGGCAGGTCTGATTTCAAGGCTCAGGGAGGCGAAGGCGCAGTTTATGTGAAAGGATCGACGGCTTATAAGATCTATGCGAATCCGACACGCGCCATTCCTCTGGCCAAGATCGATGAGCTTTCGGCGCTCGATCAACCTAATATCATCCGCCCTTTGGATCTAATCCTTGACGGAAAAAACACGCCGGTTGGTTATTCCATGCGCAGCGTCGAGAAAGCTCACGCCCTCTGCCAGCTTTTTCCCAAGGCGTTCCGACAGAGAAATAACCTTACTCCTGAACTTATGCTTCGTCTTGTGCTGCGCTTGCAGGCAGGGGTGTCACACGTTCACGACAAGCGCATTCTGATTGTCGATCTGAATGAGTTGAACTTTCTGGTTTCAGCGGACTTTAGTGAGGTTTTCTTTGTTGATGTGGATAGTTATCAAACTCCGTCATTCCCCGCGACTGTTCTCATGGAGAGCGTGCGAGACCGTCACACTATGACATTTAACCACGGCTCAGACTGGTTCTCCTTTGCAGTCGTTTCGTTTCAGATGTTTACCGGGATTCATCCATTCAAAGGCGCTTACGCTCCGTTGCAACACCTGCCTGACAAAGCGAAGAGGCTCGATGCGCGTATGCTGGCTAACATCTCTGTCCTGCATCCGAATGTTTCAGTGCCGTCATCTTGTCTTCCTTTTTCAGTGATTCCCCAGGTCTACCTTGATTGGTATCGAGCCGTCTTTGAGCAGGGGGATCGCCTGCCGCCGCCGGACAACGCGCATGCGCTCGTGATTGTGACCACTGCGCGCGCTAACGAATCAGTTGAGAGCGGCTCTTTTGTGATCAATAGGGTCCACGAATTCGATACTGAGATCATCTGGCATGACGGAGTCATTACCGTAACTCAAAGCAGCGTTTACTTTGACGGCAAAATTTATCCCAAACCGCCATTTGACGTGAAGTTGGTAGTGAGTCCGAGACAACGTCATCTCATCGCAGCTTTCCATGATGGAACAAGACTCAGGTTTCGGGATCTTACGGTAGACAAGGATGTCGCCAGTGAAGTTGAAGGCGAAGGTGCGATGTTGAGCAGCGGCAAGCTTTACATCAAGCAACACGAAAGTATCTTTGCGGTCGATCTTATTGAACTGCCTCAAAGTCTCCTCCTCGGCCTCAGGTTGGTTGCAAATGTTATGATTAGGTCTACCAGGATGTTTGAAGGAGTGGCGATCCAGAATCTACTTGGCGCTAACTACGTTTCAATTCCCACTGCGGATGGTGTGTGTCATCAGATTCGTATACCTGAACTCGATGACTATCAAGTTGTCGATGCCAGGCGGGATCGGAATGTTTTGATTGTGGTGGTTACTACTGAGGGGCGATACGACAAGCTCATCTTTCGTTTTTCGGACGACTTTAGCGGTTACGACTGCCGCCGTTTGGATGACATCGTTTCAACCGGTATCGAATTCACTGTGCTTGATAGTGGTATCGTCCTTCACCTGGCTGAAGATGGAAGATTGGAAGTTTTCCCGAACGTCAGGGATTCGGCGAAGATCAGAGTTATTCGTGATCAGGCTCTTGATGAAGATCTCAGACTCTTCCATAGGGGGACTCAGGCTCTGATTGCCGGAGGGCCGAGCCTTTATAAGATTCGACTCAAATCGTGAGGGCCGATCAGGGTGAACTTTCGGAAAGCCGGTACACTTGCTCAAACCATGACGATCTGTAAATTTCTGTCCCTCGCGCTCATGTCTCTATCATTTGGCGCACGCCGGTGAAGATGTGGACGCATGCGTCCATCCAAACAGCCCCATTCTTTTCATAATTGGAAAAGCGCGCGGTTAGGGCGCGGCGCGCCTTATCAAGCGCCTCCTCGCCGGCTTCGGAAAGCAAATCGCCCGTCGATGAGGATGCGATCGCGAAATTCGCCGCCTCCGCAGCTGGAAGCCCGCCGCCGACCGCAAGCGCTCCGCGCCAGTCGCGTACGTTGAGGTCGCCAAAACCGGCCTGATCGAGCAGTGTGAGCAGTTTGCCTGCCTCGGCGTAGCGGAACGGGCCAGGCGCCTCTGGATCGGACGGCGGCGCATCGATGATCTCGGCCACGACGTCACGCAGGCTGGTCATCCAGGGATTTTCGGTCAGTGGACCCCAGATCGCGAAGGTGAACCTGCCGCCCGGCGCGAGCCAATGGATCAGGTTGCCGAAGGCGGCCGGCGGATCGTCGTAGAACATTACGCCAAAACGCGAGACAAGCCGATCATAGGGTAATTCCGGCGCCGGCGCCGTAGCCACGTCCGCGATCGCAAAGGCGATGTTGGGTTCATCGGAACGAATACGGGCGCGAGCCGTGTCGATGAGGGCCGGCGAAATATCGAAGCCGCGAACGACGCTTCCCTCCGGCGCCCGGCGCAGAATCTCAATCGTCGTCCCACCGCCGCCGCATCCGATATCGGCGATCCTGTAAGGCGCGTCGAGGCGCAGCGCGCTGATCAATGGTTCGTCGACAGGGGCGAGCATCGCTTCCATGCCTGAGAGCTGGTCACGCCATTTCTCGCCGCGCTCGGCGGCCCAGTCGGAAGTTGATGGGTTCTCGTTCATGAAATGATTTTGCCTCCGTTGTTTGTTTCATAGTCAAATACTATTAGCTCCCAAGGCCGATAACGATCCAATTGTTTATCCAGAAGTAAGCCCTCGGTCAAGCCGGTGGAACGACTGAAATCATCCTGCGGGGTCGCGGCCGGTTGAAGGTCGAATGAATCCAAACTGGAAGGAACTTTATGCCGATCTATAAAACTCTTTCCTTCGCGCTCATCGCTCTATCTTTCGGCGCCTGCGCCGCTCATAGCGTCGCGCGTAACGCCACACCATCCAGGTCCGTGGACATGTCCGCTTCCGCGCTCGATGATATCGACGTCCCTGGCCGGAGCCTCAACGTGGCCGTGAGACTCGTCACCACAATATCGAAATCGCGCCGTCGCAGAAGCTGTAAGACCTCGGCATCCTCGCCGACCGTCTCAATCTCGCAATTCTGTAATGAAGGCGTTTCCCACAACCACGATAGCTCTTTAGTCTCATCACAGATGACCAATATTCTTGGCATGACTCCCTCTCAGCAAATGTCAGTTATACAGAAGACTGTCAGGCGCCGGGCGCCGATTTGATTTCCGAGGACTTGGTTGATGGCGCTTTCTTGCCGATGGAAATGTCCATCGCAATGTATTCTTGCTGAGTGACATTGTTGTTCTCGTGAGCAAGCGCCGCTGGAGGGTTTTTACGAGGCAGATGCTATTCCAGTTACAAGAAATCTTACAAAAAAGCGAAAGAAAGCCCTCCGCTTCCAGCGATGGGATGAATTTGGCGCGGGGCGAAGCAGCGAAAACTGGCGCCATCTTCCATCATAATGAGCGCGCAAATTACTAACGATGTGATGCGAGTCATACGCGTCTCAATCCCCCTTACGGTTTATCACCCCCCGTCAAGAGTTCTGTCCTGGATGACTCCTTAGCTTTCAATCGGTTGATAGGCCAGATCCTTCAGCTTGTGGGGAGATTGCGAGAATGGAATTGAACTGAAAATGTTCAACAATGAGAGAGCCTGGCGCCTTGCGCCTGAAGGTGTCGGTACATGGCCGCACAGAGGAGGGGATTGAGGAGTAAAGCGCTCGGTCCGTGATTACGAGACGACGCCCAACAGACTGTAGTCGAGCGCCGAACTTTCCTGCCCACGCAACCTGTCGCTGTCCCCACTTACCCGCATGATCCTGCCGTTCACCTGCTGATGATGACTGATCATTGAGTATCGATTTTGTAATTACTCACATTTAGATAGATTCTCCTATTGATTGGTCGCGAAGATCGTTTGTGAAGAACTTGAGGTGAAGTCATGACCGCCCCTGCCGCCGCCGCTTTGATTAATCTGCTGGAATACATCACCGGCTCGGTGTTTTACGCGATGTTGTTAGTGATGGCGCTCGGGCGTCAAACCTTGGCTTCGTCCATCGGCATGGGGAGCGCGAGTTCGGAGAAAAACCGACCGGTTGCCGCTGCTGACCGCGTTGTTCGGCCTGGCGTGGAACCTGGGCGCGATTACGGCCTTCGTGATGCGGAGTTTCGCAAATGTTCGCCTGTTTCCATTGCTGATGGCGGCCGCGTTCACCGCGTTGGGTTTTCTGCCTGCGGTCGTCGCGCATTCGCTGCTGCGCACGGGCGCCGGGCGTCGGTGCGACGGTGGAATTGAGCCTGCCGGTCAATCTTGCGGCTGAGAAACTTGTAAACGTCTCGGCGGGCGGAGCGGCTGCCGTCGCCGTCGAAACTACGAGGAGGATGCTCGGATGAGCAACATATTGCGCGTTGTGATCGCCGACGACGAGCGCCCGGCGCGTTTGTTTCTCGCCGCGATGCTGCGCGAGTTTGACGACGTGATTTTGATAGGCCAGGCGGAGAACGGCGCCGAGGCGATTGAATTGATCGAGAAGGCCAGGCCCGACCTGGCGCTGCTCGACCTCCAGATGCCCGAGATAGACGGCCTCGGAGTCGTGCGGTTGCTTAAAAAGAGCCGGATGCCGCTCGTCGCCTTCGTCACGGCCTATGACGAATACGCCGTGCGGGCGTTCGAGATGAACGCAGTCGACTACCTGCTCAAACCGGTCGAGCGCGCCCGCCTGCGTGAAGCGCTCAACCGCGCGCAGGAGCGATTGGATCGCGCCGAATTGCGGCCCGAAGCTCGAATGGAAGCGGCCACACGCGTCGCCACCGCCGCCGACGAGTACGAGACTATCTCACGACCGCCGCTGCTCGAACGCATACCTGTGCGGCAGCAGGACGATATCGTCATCGTCCCTGTCAAAGAGATCGCCTCGGTCGTCGCCGAAGGAGAACTCCTTCGATTGACGACGGAGCGAAACGAATCCTACACGCTCTCATACCGGCTTAAGGATTTGGAGGCGCGGCTCGATCCGACGCGGTTCGTAAGGCTCGGTCGAGGCGCGCTCGCCAACCTGGAGATGCTCAGGCGGGTGAGCGTGATGCCGGGCGGAACTTACGTCGCCACCCTGAGTAATGGCCAGCAACTCAGCATCAGCCGTTTGCAGGGACGCATCCTGCGCGAACACCTCTTAAAACTATGAGGAATATGGCATATGCAGGCCAATCCATTCATCGGAAAAGTTCGACCACTTACCCAGATCTACAGCCGGTTCATTTAATTTCGGATGCGGAATGCCGGCTTCCTTCTTAACATCCGCCAGTTTTAAAACTGAACAATCGAACTTTAATCCTGACGTTAATTCATCGCCGCGGCCTGCGGGAACGCGCGAGGAGGAGAACTCAATGAAGATCAAGAAACATCTCTATGCCTTGGTAGCGTGCCTGTTGTACACCTTGTCGCTGACCGGCTTGGCCCAGTCGCTCGGGAGCGCCGGCACGGTCAGCGGTACGGTCACCGACCCTAACAACGCCGTGATCAAGGGCGCCACGGTCGTCATTCAAAATTCGGTCACGGGCTACCGGCGCACGGCCACTACCGACTCGAGCGGCGAGTTCCGCTTCACCGACGTGCCGCCCAATAATTACCAGTTGACTGTCACCGCGAGCGAGTTCCACACCGCCTCGCAAAGTATCACGGTGAGGACGCTCGTGCCGATCAACCTGAACATCCCGCTGACCGTCAGCGGCGTCAGCAGCACGGTGGACATCTCGAGTTCGGAGAACATCATAGAGAACATCCCGACGACGCACACTGACGTGGATCAATCGCTCATCGCCCGGCTCCCGGTGCGGTCTCCCGGATCGGGTTTGAGCGACGTGGTGACCTTCGCCGCGCCAGGCGTGGTGGCCGACTCCAACGGATTATTCCACCCGCTCGGCGATCACGCGCAGTCCTCAATTTCATTCGATAACCAGCCGATCTCCGATCAATCGAGCAAGGCCTTCTCCACGCAGCCGCCGCTCAACGCGATCCAGTCGCTGGAAGTGATCACGGGCGCGCCGCCGGCCGAGTACGGCGACAAGACCAGCCTTGTGATCAACGCGATCACCCGCTCCGGCCTCGGTCAGAAGAAACCGACCGGCGGTCTATCGACGCAATACGGCACATTCGGCACGTCCAACACGGAAGCCAGCTTGGGCTGGGGGGGAGCGAAGGCCGGCAACTTCGCCGCCTTCAAATTCGAGCGCTCGGGGCGCTTCTTCGACGCCCCTGAATTCGCCGTGCTGCACGACGAGGGCAAATCGTTGAGCGTCTTCGACCGCCTCGATTACAGCCCGACCGCGAAAGACACATTTCACTTGAACCTCCTGCTGGGGCGCAACCGCTTCCAGATTCCAAACACCTTCGAGCAGGAAACCCTGGGCCAGGACCAGCGGCAGCTCGTGCGCTCGCTCAACATCGCGCCCGGCTACGTCCACATCTTCAGCCCATCCACCGTGCTTACAGTTAACCCTTATTACCGGCTCGATCAGGTCTGGTTTTCCCCGAGCGCCGACCCCTTCTCGGATCAAACCACTACGATCAGCCAGCAGCGGCGGCTGACCAACGCAGGCGTCCGCGCCGACATCGCCTACACAAAAGGGAAGCACAACGTCAAATTCGGCGTGCAAGCCTCCCACACTTTCCTGACCGAGGCATTCCAGTTCGGGATCACTGATCCGGCTTTCAATGACCCGGCGAGCGACAGCTTTCTGCCGGGACTTGCGCCTTTCGACCTGACGCGTGGCGGCTCCTTATTCGCCTTCAACGGCCACACCGACATTAAACAGGTGGCGGCCTACGCGCAGGACGCGATCACTCTGGGCAACCTGGCGCTGAACCTGGGAGTGCGCTTCGATAATTACGCAGGCGTCACCAAAGACAACTTGTGGCAGCCTCGCCTCGGCATCGCGTATCATCTGAAACCGACCAACACGGTCTTGCGCGCTTCCTACAGCCGCACGATGGAGACGCCATACAACGAGAACCTGATCCTGTCGAGCGTGACCGGCGGGAGCGGCCTGGCCGACGGCATCCTGGGGGACGCCACAGCCCAACCGCTCAAGCCCGGCCAGCGTCATCAATTCAATATCGGCCTCCAGCAAGGCCTCGGGCGTCACATCGTGGTGGACGCCGACTACTTCTGGAAGCGCACGCGCAACGCCTACGACTTCAATGTGATCTTGAACACGCCGATCTATTTCCCGATCTCGTGGAATAAGTCGAAACTCGATGGCTTCTCGGCGCGCGTTAACATGTCCGATTACAAAGGGATCTCGGCCTTCTTCGTCGCCGGGCACACGCGGGCGCGCTACTTCCCGCCCGAGAGCGGCGGACTCTTCTTCAACTCCGATCTGCCGGAAGGCGTTTTCCGTATAGATCATGACCAGGCGTACCAGCAGACGATGCAAGTGCAATACCAGTTCCACGGGATCAAGAAGATCGAGCCGTACATCGCCTTCAGTTGGCGCTATGACAGCGGGTTGGTTGCAGGTTCAGTGCCCGACTTTGCGACCGCGCTGAGCCTGGCGCCGGACCAGCAGGCGCAGATCGGGTTGTTCTGCGGCGCCGCCTTCGCCACCCCGCTGCAAGGACTGACCGATTGCGCGGACGCGAACCGCGGAGCCACGCGTTTGCGAATCCCCGCGGACGGGACGGCGAGTGACGACCACAACCCGCCGCGCATCGCGCCGCGTCATTTGTTTGACCTGAGCATAGGGACGGACAACCTTATGCGCACCGAACATACGCGAATGACCTTGCGGTTCACAGCGATCAATCTGGCCAACAAGGATTCGCTCTATAACTTTAACTCGACTTTCAGCGGCACACACTTCGTCACGCCACGCGCATTTTCAGCGCAGGTGGGGCTGGTGTTCTAACGCAGCAGAAGTCGGGGTGGGACTGGCGGCATTCGGGTTTCTCAACCCTTTGCTGGCGGCCTTCATCCACGTGACCTCGGAGCTGGCGTTTATTCTCAACTCGGATCGGCTCTTGCCAGGCGCTATCGCTCCTGATCAGGATTTGGATTCGCGTTGCCGCTCCGCTTCAACGTAGGTCGTTCTGTCTTTTCCGGTCCCTGGCCGGAGCCGTCAGTCGCGCCAGACGAATCGCCGCGCTTGAGCGTCGGGCGGTCCGAAGGCTGCTCGGCGGGACCGCTGTCATCACCCCCGCCGGCGCTTGTGGATGAAGGGCGACGCTTGAGCGTCGGGCGACCGTTGCGCTCGTCTCCAGATCGCCGCGCGGCGTTGATCGAAACCAAACGCGACTTGACACTGCTAAAATCGGAAGAGCTGATCTCATACTCCTGCTTGTCCGGGAAGCGGGCGACCAGATTGCCCACTTCTTTGATGCGATCACTCGTCATCGGATGAGTGCTGAACGCCTTCGCTATTGTGCCCGGCTTCTTCTTCTCCTTGGCCTCGAGCTTTTCAAAAAAGGTGACCATCGCATGCGGGTCGTACCCGGCGGCCCACATATATTGAGCGCCGAGCCGGTCGGCTTCTTCCTCAGCGCCGCGCGAGAACTTGAGGAAGGTCAACGGGACCGCCAGCCCGGCCGCCTGCCGAATCGCAAATCCGCCAATTCCGCCGAGGAAGATCAGCGGGATCGAGCCGTAGTTGATCAGATTGGCCTTCGACGCCTGCTCGACGCCATGTCGGGCCGCGACGTGTCCCGTCTCGTGCGCTATCACGCCCGCCAACTCGGCCTCATTGTCGGCGGTTTCGAGCACGCCGCGGTTGATGTAGAGGTGGCCGCCCGGTAGCGCAAAGGCGTTGACCTCGTTCGAGTCGATCACCTTGATCTCAACCGGCGCCTTGACATCCGAGTGGAGGACGATATTTTGCCCCACACGATTGACATACTCGGTGACGATCGGGTCGGTGACGAACTTCGATTCCCGATCGACCTCGGCGGCGAGCTGGCGCCCAAGAGCGACCTCTTTGTCGAGCGAGTAAAAATCAATCTGGCCTTTGTTGATGTTTCGCTTGCCGATCATCAGCGGGTTGTCTTTATCATCCAGCGGCTTCTGCTGTGTTTGTCCGAGCGCCGGCGACGCGATCAGCGCAAGCGGGGCAAGAACCAAAGTCACTCTCTGTAAAAACCTTGTATTCATTGTTCTTCTCCTGCGTTTCGATCAGGACTGCCGCCTGATCCTCTTCCTGTTATTTCACAACCGCCCCGCGATCCGGAGCGGGTAATAAGAAAATCTCATCGCCCCCAGGACCTCCAGGAGTGGAAGTAATAAAAGCGCCCGCGCGAGGCTAAGGCTAACCGGTTTTTTCAATTTTCGGCGCCACATTTAAACCAATGGAAGATAATTCGCGGTCAATGGGGCAAACAGGCGCATAAGCGGCTTCATAATTTTTTCTGCGCCTATGCGCTTGAAGAAAACAAAGCGATCATTTTGAAGTTTTCCGCCGCCGAATGGCAAAAAGCTGTTTGAAAAGTTAGACGATCAATTCGATCTCAGAACCTTCCAAACAGCTTCTGCGGCAATGCAATGCTTCGCCAAAATAGGCGAGCTCATTTCTTTGGCAAACGGCTTTTTAAGATGTGGCTCCCAAGCTGGAATCAATGGCCGGTTTGGACGGCTGAGTGGAAAGCCTAATGTGGGTCTGGGCCACAGGATAATTCTCAATGGCCGCGACATCGAGCGTATTCGCCAAACCGGAGCTGCGCCAGGAAAAGTCGAGGTGTGAGAGTCGGCGCTCAGCGGTCGCCCGCCGCAAAAACCTGGCGTGAGATGAGGTCCTTGAGCGCCGTGAGCGCGGCCTCGGACAACTTGAACTCGACGTCACCCCACCTGCCTTCAACACTCCTGGCTTCGAGCAGCTTCCGCAAATCCTCGCGGCTGATCTCGGCTCGGGCCGACTCGGCGAGCAAGCGATTCAATTCGTAAAAGTCATTGCGATAGTCCTTGACCGGAACCTCCAGCCGCGCCGAATCCATCGTCAGGTAGAGAGATGTCGCGTCCTCGAATGAACGCCGCGTATGCCGCGTCGCCCCGCCCTTGTACGATGCAAGGCCTAACCAGAATATCGCTGTCTCATTCGGCTCCTTCCCGCGGAAGGATGCGTTAGCCCGGACGGTCAGCCTTGGTGCGCCTTGCCCCAATTCGACCAGATCGCATTGTACTGTCGTTATATCGGTAAGGCGGTCGTATTTGGCTTCGACCCGGCTGACGTGGGTGGACTGGTGGTCTTGCGGGAGGGCAGGGAAGGTCGGCGTGTTCGCGCCGATGCCCAAGGCGAGCATGACGACGATGAGCAGCCTGAAGAGTGGGCGCTTGATGAGCGTCCGAGCCAAATATCGCAAATCCTGCCAGAGCGATTCCATCAGATTGACTCCGGAATTAAATTGGGAAATGTGGAGATTGCAATCTAAGCTCGCTCAAGACGGTGGCGCGACATATTTTCAATGAGCGGAAACGATCCGCCGGTCAGCGGGCTTTCGCGCCCATCGAGTGGAGATGAAGTCAACGACCGCGTTCCGTGAAGTGTTGACGCAGTTGGGCATAAGCGGAGATGTTCAAAAGGCAGTTGAGCGCATCTCTTCCGACATAAATTAACTCCACCCGTTATGGTGTCTGGCGACGTCTTTGCTTATTGCTCTGACTGGGGCGCTTTGCGACGCACAGCCCGTTCATCAGCATCTCCCACACGTCATTGTACACTGCGTCGATGTCCGAGTCGGCCCATTCGGCGGCGTGGACCGGGTGGTGGAACCGGGAGGTGGCGAACAGCACCGCCCGGCTGGCGGCCACGGGGTCGACAGTGCGGAACGTGCCTTCCTCCACGCCGGATCTGATGACTGTCGCGGCTAGCCCGACCAGCTCGTCGAGGTGGGCCGCAACAACGGATTGGGCATCGGCCGCTAGTGTCCGATAGGCGGCGAACAGCTCGGGGTCTTCGGCGGCCCGGCGGCGTTTGACTTCGATCAGGGCGTCGAGGAACTGCCGTAACCGCTTCGGAGCCGGGCTCGACTTGGCGGCGATGGCCCGCAGCGGGGGCATGGTCGTCTCCGCCCACCGGCCGACGACGAGGTCACGCAGCTCGGCCTTGGTCGCCACGTGCCGGTAGACGGCCGCGTGGCTCACGCCCAGCGACCGGGCCACGTCCACCACGGTCGCCTTGGCCGGACCGAAGCGGCGGATGACGTCCTCTGCCGCGGAGACGATCCGATCGAGGGTGAGCGGGGAATCATCGAGGGACATATACCTCCTCCACCGGTGTGGGCGCTTCAGCGCTCCTTTCTAGTGTTGACATAATTCAAGCTGCCAATCTCTTTTCGATTCCGAAATAACTTGGCGGGTCGAGATCGGGAATCAGCCCGGGCTGCTTTGGCTGTCACCCCAGCAGTTCCCGAGTTCGCTGACTCGAGCCGGGCATCGATCGCCGCGAAATGCGCGACTTCTCCTTAAATGGTCGTTACAAGGTAATTAGTGCGGCGCCTCCGCCGTGACGGCAATCCCGTCCAACTCCTCCAGGACTTGCGGCGAGAGCGTCAACTGCCCCGCGGCAAGGTTCTCGCGCAGATGGGCGACCGACGATGTGCCAGGGATCAGCAAGATGTTGGGCGAGCGGTGCAGTAGCCACGCCAGCGCAACCTGCATTGGAGTGGCCCCGAGCCGGCCCGCGAGATTCGATAGGGTGGACGACTGCAACGGCGTGAACCCGCCCAGCGGAAAGAACGGCACATACGGGATGCCCTGTCTGGCCAGGTCATCGATCAGAGCGTCGTCGAGGCGTTGGGCCAGATTGTAGTTGTTCTGCACGCACACGATGTCAGTGATCGCCTGCGCCTCGGCCACCTGGGTTGCCGTGACGTTGCTCAGGCCGATGTGGCGGATCAGCCCCTTGCGTTGGAGGTCGGCCAGTACCGTCACCTGCTCGGCGATAGACCCCTCCGCGGGGCCGTGGATCGCCCCCATCGCGCGGTAGTTGACGATATCAAGCGCATCCAGGCCAAGATTGCGGAGGTTGTCGTGGACGCCGTCGGTCAGATCCTGGGGCGAGATGGCCGGCTGCCACGACTTGTCGGGCGGGCGGCGGGCCCCAAGTTTAGTGACGATCACCAAACCCGTTGGGTACGGGCTCAGCGCCTGCCGGATGATTTGGTTGGTGATGTGCGGGCCGTAGAAGTCGGACGTGTCAATATGGTTCACGCCGGCCGCGACCGCCTCGCGGAGGACAGCGATGGCGCCATCAGGGTCCTTGGGCGGGCCCCATACGCCGGGGCCGGCCAGTTGCATCGCGCCGTAGCCTATCCGTTGAACCGTCAATGACGTGCCGGGGAATGTAAACTGACCCCCGAGCGTCGCTTCATTCATTTCACTCATTTCGGTGCTCCTCTCGTGCGTTGCTCCTTTCGATTGTTGACATGAGCTAGTGTATTCTGTGTGGTTACAAATGTCAAGTAATGAAACTTGTAATTTTATCGCCAACTGGAGGAGGCGCATTTAGTGGAGATCCAGGCTCATCGGCGGGAGACAGTTGGTTACGTCGCGTAGCCAATGACCATTTCAAACCATTTGACGAAGGATCGGGCTTTTGCACTGGTCAACCGCCCCGAAAGATAACCTGAACGAAGGAAATCCCGCGAATGTGTTTAATACCCATGCCCCCACGGAAAATCTCACTGATGTGCAGTCATGTACCGACACCTCGCCCCAAGCCCATGCCTCTAAAGAGAGAGGATAAGCAGCTCCATTGTCGCTGAACATTCTCCGTTCACTCCTCGCGACCTCCCTATTCGGGAGGCGCGTGAGTAAGGCTTGGCGCGGCCCGTCTCCACCGGTCCCGGCGCCGCGCGGCTCCATCCGATGGGAAAACATGTAACCCCTGATCAAATCGAGCGTCCTGGCCATCAGACACTCTTTCACTTTTTGCGCGAACTTTTCTTGCGCTGCGATCGAACGACGAAAATAGATAATAGGGAGGACAATCCGCATGGCGAAGAAATCCACTCGCCGCGAATTCATTGCTCAAGCGACTGCCGGCGCGGCGGCGTTGTCGGCCGGCGGCTCTTTGATTTCGGCTAAAGCCGAAGAGCGGCTTGAAGAGATGATCAACGCGCGCCAGGCTCCCGCCACAGGGCGCGTCCTGGGCGCGAATGACCGCGTCAATTTCGGCTTCATCGGAATGGGCGGTCGAATGGGCGAACACACCGGATACGTCGCGACTCGAAACAAAAATCAGGGCGATGTTCAGGCTGTGGCCGTCTGCGACATCTACGAGAAAAACAAGCGGCGCGGCCAGGCGCAGACGAAAGTATCAGACAAAGACATCCACCATGATTATCGCGAGCTGTGCGCGCGCAAGGATGTTGATGCTGTGGTCATCGCCACGCCCGACCATTGGCACACGCGGCACGCGATGGAGGCCTTGAACAGCGGCAAACACGTCTACCTGGAAAAGCCGATGACCTACACCATCGATGAGGCTCGCGACCTCGCCCGCAGAGTCAAAGCGACGGGCTTGCAGCTTCAGGTCGGCAGCCAGCACCTGTCCGACATTCAGCACTGGAAAGCGCGCGAAGTGATTCAAAGCGGCTTGATTGGCAAGATCCTCTGGGCCAGCACGAGCTACTCGCGAAACACGCCGATCGGAGAGTGGAACTACTACAAGATCGACCCCGACGAAGAAGCGAACGAGAAGACGATTGATTGGAAGGCCTTTCTCGGTTATGCAAAGAAGCGCCCCTTCGACAAAGACCGCTTCTTCCGCTGGCGCAAATACTGGGACTATTCGGGCGGCATCGCCACAGACCTCTTCTATCATCGCCTGTCGCCGCTCATGTTCTCTATCGGCTCGCCCGAATTCCCGACGCGTGTGACCGCGCAGGGCGGGATCTTCGCCCCGGTCGAAGGCGACATCCGCGAAGTGCCCGACACTTACATCACGACAATTGAGTTTCCGGGGAAATACGCCGTGATGCTCGGATCGTCAATGCTCAACGCCACCGGTATCCCGGAAATGATCCGCGGCACAAAAGGCTCGATTTACCTGAAGACGAGAGAGTTCCAGAACAACAGCGCCATCCGTGTCGTCCCCGAACGCCCCTACCGTGAAGAGTTCAGCAAGAAGACGGGCGGCAATGAATTGGTGATTGACGTTTCCGGGAACACGCTCGGCGGCGAAGGAGCCGAACGCCCGACCGTACAATTCACAACCCACCACATGGCCAACTTCATCAATGCGATCCGCGGGACTGAGAATGTCCATTTCGATGCGGAGCTCGGGTACAAAGCGATGGTCGCGATTCGATTGGGCGTTGACGCCTACCGTTCGGGACAGACGATGTATTTCGACGCTAAGAGAGAGAAGGCCACGACGAGGCCGATGCCTATGGCTTGAAGGGTTTTGATCTAAAACGAAGGAGTATCGTTGACTCAAAACAGAAACAATATTGACTCCTTTTCGATGACGAGACGTCGCCTCCTGGGCGGCGGCGCCGCAATGGCGGTCGCCGCGGCTACGAACTTGATGCCGACCAACTTACGACGCGTCATGGCGCAGGATCCGATCCGCGGAGGCTCCCTGCGCGACATTAAACACGTGGTCCTTCTGATGCAGGAGAACCGCTCATTCGACCACTACTTCGGTACCCTCGCAGGCGTTCGAGGCTTCGGGGATGAGAGGGCGTTGATTCTGCCATCCGGCAAATCGGTTTTCCATCAGCCGGACGAAGCCAATCCCCTTGGCTACCTGCTTCCATTTCACCTGGACACACGCGCGAGCAGCGCGCAGAAGATCCCCTCGACAAGCCACGCCTGGGCCGTGCAGCATGCTTCCTGGAACGGCGGCAAGATGGATAACTGGCTCCCCGCCCACCGTCAGGCCGAGGGCGCTAAAGCGCCCTACGTCATGGGCTACCACACACGAGCGGACATCCCTTTCCACTTTGCGCTCGCGGAGATGTTCACGATCTGCGACGCCTACCACTGCTCCGTTATGGGACCTACCTGGCCAAACCGGATGTACTGGATGACAGGCGCAATCGATGCGGATGGCGAGGGCGGCGGGCCGCTTCTCAGCAATAAGACTATTAAGGGCGGGTACCGATGGACAACATACGCCGAGCGATTGGACAAGGCGGGCGTGAGCTGGAAGGTCTATCAGCAGCAAGACAACTATGGCTGTAACATGCTGGAATACTTCCAGACGTTCCAACAGGCCGATCGGGATTCCCGGCTATACAACCGGGGAATGATTCGCGAGCCGGAAGGCAAATTTGAATATGACGCGATGAACGACAAGCTGCCTGCGGTGTCGTGGATCATGCCGACGAGCGTTCAGTCCGAACACCCGGATTATATGCCTGCGGCAGGCGCGGCGTTCATCGCCAGCAAACTCAACGCCATCGCCGCTCGCCCGGATGTTTGGGAGAAGACGGCTTTTATTCTCAACTACGACGAGAACGACGGCCTTTTCGATCACGTCCCCCCGCCGGTCCCGGCGCCCGGCGCGCCCAGGGAGTTCGTGAAGGATCTTCCCATCGGAGGCGGCTTTCGCGTTCCGTGCATCATCATCTCGCCGTGGACAGCCGGGGGCTGGGTGTGTAGCCAGCCTTTTGACCACACGTCCGTGCTTCAGTTCCTGGAAAAATGGACGGGTGTGCCCGAGCCAAACATCAGCGACTGGCGTCGAAAGACATTCGGGGATCTGACGGCCGCGTTCCGCTTCGAAGCCGATAAGGCGAAAGCGCCTCAACTTCCCGACGCCATCCATGCCCTCAGCCTGGCACGGTACGAGGCGGCCTATCTGCCCACGCCCGTTCTCCCAGGCGAGGAACAGAAGCCGCCGGCGCAAGAGAAAGGCGATCGAAAGCGTGTTCCGCAGAGAAGGCCGGAATGAATTAAGACTGGAGCGACAAACCAGACACTCGGACTTTAGGCTTATTCAAAAATAACAGTGCGCGCAGCTTCCGGCGCCGGTTTCGGCGATCAGGTATCGCAGAGTATGCGCGCCAGTGGGTCAGAACGCTTCGTCGAAAGCGACCTGTCCGCTTATGCCGACCTGATAGGCGGAAACGCGCCGCTCGAAGAAGTTCGCCAGTTCCTGCGCATCTTGCAGCTCCATGAATGGAAATGGATTGTTGGCCTGATAAAGCGTTGGAAGGCCGAGTTGCGTCAGGCGTTGGTCAGCGACGAATTGTAGGTACTGTCGCATTTCGCGTGTGGAAAGCCCCGCGACGCCGCCATTCAGTAAATCTTCAGCAAACTGCATTTCACAAGCGACGGCTTCTTCCAGCATCTCGTATAAGCTTGCGCTCAGCGCTTCATCAAACAATTCCGGTTCTTCCTGGCGCGCGATTTTGACAACCTCGAACGAAAAAGCCATGTGCATGCTTTCGTCACGGAAGACCCAGTTCGTGCCCGCCGCAAGCCCATTGAGCAATCCTTTCGAGCGCAGAAAGTAAACGTAGGCAAACGCCGCGAAGAAAAACAGTCCTTCGATACAAGCTGCGAAACAGATCAGATTCAGTAGAAACTGTCGCCGCTCCTGACGCGCGTTCAGCGTATCCAGCGCGACAATCGAATCAATCCAGCGCTGGCAAAACTGCGCTTTGCGCGCAATCGAAGGGACGTTGTGAACCGCGGCGAAAGCCTGTTCGCGTTCGGCATGATTCGGAATGTAGGTGTCAAGCAAGGTCAGGTAAAACTGCACGTGCAGCGCTTCTTCGTAAAGCTGCCGGGATAGGTACATCCGCGCTTCCGGCGCATTGATGTGCTTGTACAGGTTCAACACCAAGTTGTTGCCGACAATGGAATCTCCCGTGGCGAAAAAAGCCACCAGCCGGTGAGTCAAGTGTTGTTCGGCGGGCGTCAGCCGCGCGCGCAAATCGGCCAGATCCGTCGAGAAATCGACTTCTTCGACCGTCCAGGTATTTTTGATGGCGTTGCGGTACATCTCGTAAAACACTGGATACTTCATCGGGCGCAACGTCAGATTGAATCCGGGCCTGAGCAACATCTTTTCTCCTTATCCATTGGGGCGATGGCGCGGCGATTGACGCCGGCGCCGTTGAATTCCGATCACTGGCAGGCCTCGCAGCTTTCCGGGTTTTCAAGTGAACAAGCCAGCGCCTCGGCTTCGCTGAAGCGCGATGGCGCGGCTCCAGTGGGATTGGCAGCAACAGTGGCTTTCGCAATGTTCGTCGCGGGCCGCGAGCGCAGGTAATACGTGGTTTTCAGCCCCTGTTTCCAGGCGTACATGTACATCGAAGACAGCTTGCCGATGGTTGGCGTCTCCATAAACAGGTTCAGCGATTGGCTTTGATCAATGAACGCCCCGCGCGCCGCTGCCTGGTCGATCAATGCTTTCATGGGCAGCTCCCATGCCGTGCGGTAAAGCGCGCGCAAATCGGCGGGCAGTTCTTCCAGTCTCTGCACAGAACCTTCCGCCAGTTTGATCTTGTTGCGAATCTCTTCCGTCCACAGCCCCAGCCGTTTCAAGTCGGCGACCAGGTAGCGGTTGATTTGCAGAAAATCGCCGGACAGCGTTTCGCGTTTGAAGAGGTTCGACACCTGCGGTTCGATGGACTCATAGCATCCGCAAATCGAAGCGATCGTCGCGGTCGGCGCGATGGCGATCATCAGCGAATTGCGCAGTCCTGAAGCTTTGACACGCTCGCGTAACGCTTCCCAACGCGCAGGCTGCTCTGGCTGCGCGCCCCAAAGATCGAATTGCAACTCGCCTCGGGCCGCGCGCGTTTCAGCAAAGGCTGGATGCGCGCCGAGTTCTTCGGCCAGTTCGAGCGAAGTCAACAGCGCGTGGTAATAAATCTCTTCCTGAATACGTGTCGAAAGCCGCAGCGCCTCCGGCGAATCGAACGGCAGTTTCAATTGGAAGAAAACATCCTGTAATCCCATCACGCCCAGACCGACCGGGCGCCAGCGCCGGTTCGATGAAGCCGCCGCTGGAATGGGATAGAAATTGATGTCAATCACGCGATCCAGCGCCTGCAAAGCCAGCCGGACGTTCAGCGCGAGTTTCTCGAAATCGAACTGGCCTTCGCTTACGTGGCGGCTCAGATTCAGCGACCCCAGATTGCAAACGGCGGTCTCTTGGGCGGAAGTCACCTCGATGATTTCCGTGCAAAGGTTCGACAGATGCGCTACCGCGCCGGGCAGCGCAGTCTGATTGCATTTGCGATTACCGCTGTCTTTGAATGCCATCCAGCCGTTGCCGGTCTGCGCCAGCGTTTTCATCATGCGCTGATACAGGTCGCGCGCCTTGACCTGTTTGACAAAAAGTCTCTGCGCTTCGGCCGCCAGGTAAGCTTGTTCGAACTCTTCGCCGTACAAATCTGGAAAATGCGGCGCGGTTTTCGGGTCGAAGAGCGACCACATTTCGTCGGCCTCGACACGCCGCATAAACAGGTCGGGAACCCAGTTGGCCAGATTCAGATTATGCGCGCGCTGCGCTTCATCGCCGGTGTTGTCGCGCAACTCCAAAAAGGCTTCGATGTCGGCGTGCCAGCTTTCCAAATACACGCAGCAGGCGCCTTTTCGTTTGCCGCCTTGATCGACCGCTGACACTGAAGAATCCAACGTTTTCAGCCATGGGACGATACCCTTGGAATGGCCGTTCGTGCCGCGAATCAGCGAGCCTTTGGAGCGCACGCGGGTATAGGAGACGCCGATCCCGCCCGCGAATTTCGATAGTAGCGCCACGTCAGTATATTTTTTGTAGATGGCTTCCAATTCATCCTGCGGCGAATCGAGCAGAAAGCAGGATGAAAGTTGCTGGTGGTTGGTGGCGGCGTTGAACAGTGTCGGCGTGCTCGGCATGTATTCGAGCGAGGAAAACAGCCTGTACAACGCGATGGCGTCGCTGATGCCCTGCGCCAGGCCGCAGGCCACGCGCATGAAAAAATATTGCGGCGTTTCCAGGGCGTCGCGCCGCGCCGGATGGCGCAGCAAATAGCGGTCATAGATTGTCCGCAGTCCGAAATACTCAAACAGCGTGTTGCGCTCCGTTTCAATGGCGTCGTTCAATTTACGGCTGTTGGCGGCGACGAATTCGGCTACCGGCGCGGAAATCAGGCCGGTTTGCTCTCCCGCGCTGATGGATTGCGAAAAGGAATGGATTTCCTGATTGCGAACCTCCTTATCAATGTAAGTCGCCAGCAGTCGCGCCGCCAGCCGCGAATATTCTGGCTCTTCCACAATTAACGAAGCCGCCGTGTTGATGGAAAGGCGATCCAGTTCTTTCGTCGTCGCGCCGTCATACAGGCCGCCGATGGTTTTCGTCGCCACGCGAATCGCATCCACGTGCTGAAGCCCAGCGCAGCAGCGGCCCACCGCGCGAACGATTTTGTTGACATCCACCGGTTCCAGATTTCCATTGCGTTTGCGCACGCGCATGGTCGTTGGCGCGGTTTCGGCGGCAGTCGCCGGTTCAGCGAGAGCGATAACGTTTACGGGCATGATTTCTTTACTCGTATAAAAACAGACGATGGTTCTATTTGAGGAAGGAAAACAGACAGGCGGACAGGCGGATTTTTCAGGCCCCTGAATTTGCCGTTTTCCCCCTCGGAAAACTTAGGCAACGACCGCGTCAATGACGCGGGTTTTCGGCAGGTCTTCGGACTTGCAGGCATGTTCTTCGATTCCTACCAATCGTCGCTTCCCGGCGCTTTGAGCCAGTGCTTGATGACGATCTTCGTTCCTGCTCACCGCTGCGGGGCAGTTCCGGATTCACACCGGATTCCCTCTTGCCGAGCGGTCCATGTGGGCCGCTCACCGAAAACAGCTACAATATAATGTGGGAAGTGTGATGAGTCAATACTACAGAATGTGGCTCCTGGCTCCGCGAAACTCGGCGGCCCGCATCACCGCCACGATTTTTCGCGTCAGATCATCGAAGGCAGTGATACCCGTGAAAAGCGTCTGGCGCGCGACGCGGCCACTGTGGATTGGCCTCGCCGCATTGATGATCCTGACGCCGCTGGGGTTGCTGGCGACTGGAGCGGCGTTGGGTGAATGGAGGTCCGGTGGGGGCGCCGACCCGCAGGCGCGAGAGTGGATCACTGCAGCGTCGGGCAATCAAGCGCCTCCAGCGCAGGCGCCGAAGGGGGAGATAATGGTTCATTTGGCGCGGCGCGCCGGTTTGTTTTTGTGATGCGCATGGGAATGCGCGGCCTTCTTCCGAGCGGCGATCTCCCGCGCCGGGAGCGTCAGAAATAGCTTTCCGTGTTTAACGCCTTTCAGACTGAGCAGCGCGTTGGCGAGTTCGCGGATGTCACGCGCCTTGCCACGCAACGCGATCAATTCCATGCAATCGTCGTGACTGATGTGGACGTGCAGCACAGAAACTACCAGCCCATGCCGCTTATGCTGGATCCCGCCCATCCGATCGGAAATCTCGCGCGCGTGGTGGTCGTAGACCAGTGTCAAACTGCCAACCACGTCGGCGGTGTCGGGGAATTTCTCCAGGCGCGCCTGCACCAGCGCGTCCCGCATCAGGTCGCGTAGCGCCTCGGAGCGGTTGCTGTAGCCTTTATCCGCCGACAGCCGGTCGAAATTCACCATCAACTCTTCTTCAGCGCTCACGCCGAAGCGAACCAAATCGCTCATCGCTTCCCCCTAGTCAGTAGTAATCAATACGACGACTGACTCAGTATAGGTTTGAGGGACCGAATTTGGGAAGAATCCCGAATGGCCCGAATGAGAAGATGGGCTGTAAGGAGGCTGGGCTAACTTCTGAGTGAGAGCAGCAATCCAATCGCGCCCACCATTGCGGCGGTGGTAAGCAAAGCCGCGGCCGCCGCAAAAATCACCCGCCTCTTCATTTCTTTCTGAAGATGTGGAACGTCAGTCCGATCGTCATGCCCCGTGAGTACCCGGGCGTTCCGTGAATGCGAGCGATGGCCGGCGCGCCTGGGGCTACGCTCGATTCCAGGTAGTTCTGCGTCTCGAAATAATGTTTATCTGTCAGATTATCAATGGAAAAGTTGAAGTCCACCCAGGACCGGATGCGTTGGCGCATGCTGAAATCGAGCACGTCCAGCCCCGAAGCCCGAATCGTCGGGTCCTCGCCGTCCAGTCGGTAGTTGCCCGTGTGCCTGTAGGCCAGCGTGCTGAAAGAGCCATGAAAGGCCGAGAAGATCAGCCGGGCGTCGGCCACCGTATGCGGCGCGCTGTCCACGTATACACGCGGCGTAGTTCCACGGTAGAAGGCGTTCGTCACCTGTGTCAGGGCGCTGCTGAAGGACAGGTATTTAGTTATTTGCGCCGAGACTTTCAATTCATATCCGGTGGCCCGGCTCGGTCCTTTGAATTCAAAGCTGCCGTCGTCCGGGATGTAGACCTGTTCGTTCGAATGGTCAATGACGAAGTAATCGGCGCTCGCCGAGAAGCGCTTAACGTTATAAGCGGCGCTGACCTGATAGAAATCGGTAGTAGCGATCTTCGGCGCGTCACGCTGCTGAATCACGCCTCTCGCATCCTGGCTATTGATCCCGCGCCCGTAATTGACGTAGAAGGTCAGCGGCAGGCGATCCGAGATCGTATAGGCGATTGCGGCCTTCGGCTGAAAACGCCCGGAGCCATCGACGCCGGAAAAGAAGCTTGTGTCAGTGGGTGTTTGGTTCACTCCGTCGCTGACGTTATAGTGAAAGGAGTCAAAGCGCAGGCCTCCTTCCACCCGCAAATGGCCGCCGAGCAGGTTGAGTGATTGCTGAATGTATCCCGCCGTGTTGGTCACCGCGGCGTGCGCCCTTGTCAAAAGTACGCCAGGGTTATCGATGCCACTGGCGCGATTCACTTCCAGGCGGTTCGGAACGCGGGCGATGGCCGGGAAAAGCCCGACAACGATTTGGCTGGAATGCAGATTGGCGCCGGCCGTTAAGAGCGCCTGCTGGCCGAAGATTTGATGGGGGCGCAGGAATTGGGCGTTAACGCCTTCCTGTAACCGCGAGTCGTGCTGTTGAATCTCGTCGCCGAACGCCGGGTCGAGCAGGAAAAAGGTGAAATTTGAAAAGAGGTCGAAGAGGGATCGCGTCAGAAACCCGTCGAGTTTGAATACGCTGCCCGCCGGAAGGTCCTGTTTGTAATAGGCGCTGAAGATCCCCGTGCGTACTTTTCCGCCGTCGTCCGGGTCGATGAATCCGAAGCGGTCCAGGCTTCCATCGGCCACCAGGTCGAGGGGAATCTGCCCGGAGGAAAAAAAGTTGTTCCGGCCCAGGTTGAGTTTGAAGCCGAGCGACTTGGAGTCGCCGAGCTCGCGCGTGTAATTGCCCGTGACGTTGTCACGCCGGTAGCGGCCAGGGGTGATGAAAGGACCATCGGTATAAGACCCGTCGTAGGCGACGAAGGCTTTCGCCTTCGTCAACTCCGGGCTGTAAGCCGCGAAGAGTCGGCGCGAAGCGAACGATCCGCCCTGCAACCGCAAAGTGAACTGGTCCGGCAGAGATTCCTTCAACCGGATGTGGACCACGCCCAGGCCGGAGAAGTCTCCGTACTGGGCGCTGAACGGCCCGTTGAGGATGTCCACGTCGTCAACCAGTTCCGGCGACAGGCTTTTCAACTGCCCGAGATAACCTTGCCCGTGCCCTTGGGTGCCCTGGTTCTGCGGCACGTCCTCGACGAGCACTTTCAGACCTCCGTTGACGCCGCCGTGATCGAGGTTGAAACCGAAGCGGCGGATCTCTAGCGATTTGCCGCCGCCCTCGTGCTGGCCTGCGTTGATGCCGGCGTTAAGCGTGAGGATGAGTTGGTCGTCGCGCCCGAAGAGCGTGTTCTTGTAAATGGTGTCGTTGCGTTGATCAATCGTCGGGTCGAGCGCCGTGTCGGCGATCACCACGCTGTCGTGAACAGGCGGGATGTTGTAGCTGATTTCAAAACGCAAATGCTCTGACTCTTCACGCGCGTCGACACGGCGCTCCAGCGCGACAAGGTTTTTGCCGGTGATCTTTACGATCAGCGCCTCGGCTGGAACGGTGAGTTTGAAATTGCCTTCGCCATCGCTAGTCGCAGTCAGTTCGCCCGAGGAGGAGCGAACGGTGATCGATGCCCCGGCGACCGCTTCATTTCTGTCGGTCACGACCGTGCCGGAAAAAGTTCGTTGCGCTTGCGCCCGCGCCACTATTTGCGGGCAGACGCTAAACAGGATGGCCAATATCAGGGTGAAGACTGGCCTCATCGAACCTCCTTACTATCCATTTCCGTCTGTAGAGTTGTATCGCTTCTTATCGGAGTACGGTGTTCACACGAAAGTTGGATTTGTGCTACGAATGCCATAGTCTGAGGCAAGCCTTCTTAATATTCAAGGTCTTTGCGGAAGAGTCGTTTTGGATTCATTCCGAGCGGCGACGAACAGGGTTCTTTTCCATTCAAGCCTTACGGCTTTGAGTGGAGTATTCTCGCGCGGGGCTGATAAAATGCGGTTGTGTAAACATTTGCGCGCCACTGCAAATGCGAGCGCGTCCGCGCGTTCTTTTTGTGGGCCAGGATTGAAAGGGAATTGAAACGTAAAACCGCGCGCCATCGTTTTCAGGGTAAGCGTGGGTTGGAAGCGTTCGACGATTGGCTGGCGCAGATTGGCGCCGCCGATCAGGCAAGGCAGGCGCAAATGGTTTGAGAAGCAAAGCGGAGATTCGAGGGATAATAGATGAGGAGGGAGTTCACCACAGAGACGCAGAAACCACCGCGGTTTTCAGGGCCTCGGTATCGTACCGTTCCGGTGGCGCTTCTTCTTGCTTTAGCGACTTTTGCGCTCGCGCCGCTCCAAACGGTCATCAGTCAAAGTGGGCGCGGCCAACAGCCCGAATCGAAGAAGCAGATACCCGACAAGCCAAAACCTCCAGGCCCTACGCCGAAAATCCGTGAGCCCGAAAATCTACCGCAACGAAAAGAAAAGGGCGGAAAAGAGAGCGAAGACACTATCCGCATCAACAGCGATCTGGTCAACGTCGTCGTGACCATCGCCGGAGGACAGCCCACTTCCTTACTTGATTTGAAACAGGAGGATTTCGAAATCCTCGAAGACGGCGTCCCGCAGGAGATCGCCAATTTCTCCCGCAACGCTGACCAGCCGCTGAAGTTGGTCATGCTTTTCGACACTTCTATGAGCGTCGCGCAGACGCTTGATTTCGAGCGCCGCGCCGCAGCGCGTTTCTTCGATCGCGTGATCCGCCAGCAGGACCGCGCCGCCGTCTTTTCAGTCTCGACCGACGTGGTCGTTTTGCAGGAGTTCACCAATAAGACCCCGCTGCTCATTGACGCCATACGACAACTCGACGCGTATGGCGCGACATCGCTTTACGACGGCATCTACCTGGCGGCGGACTACATCAAGAACGCCCGAGGCCGCCGCGTGATCGTCATTGTCTCGGACGGCGGCGACACGACCAGCAACAAGAGTTTGCTCGATGCTCTGGGACAGGCGCAAAAATCCGATGCGCTCATCTTTGCTGTCTTCACGGGCAATCCCTGGCATTCGCAGAACCTGCGCGACCTGGCTGCTGAACGCGCTCTCGAAACGCTGACTGGAGAGACCGGCGGTGAAGTCCTCAAGCCGAGGCTTGCGCCACACAAAAATCGTTCGCGATACGACGATGAGACTGACGAGCTTTCGCTGAAAGAACTCGACCGCGCTTTCACAGACCTTGCGGAACAATTGCGCACACAATACGTCCTCGGCTTCTACTCGACCAACGAAAAACGCGACGGCTCTTTCCGCAAGCTAAGTGTGCGAATAAAAAAGCCCGGTTACCGCGCGCGCGCGCGAACCGGTTACTACGCGCCTAAGGATTGAAGAGCGGGGAAGCGCGGCGTAGAATTTTCACCACTATAGAGCCGCTGATTCGGAGGAAGTAACTGGCATGAAAACGGAGCGCTGGTTGAACATCTTCGCGCTCGTCGCTTTCGCGATTTGCCTCGGGCTGGTTTGTGTAAGCGCGCAACAGACGCAAAGCGCGCAGCAACCCGCGCCCAAACAGAAACAGAGCGACAAAACCAAACCCGGCGCCGTCAAACAAGACAGCACTGATCCGGGTCAGATCAAACAGGTCACCATCAACGTGCGCTTGCCAGTCACAGTCACGGATAAGAACCATCGCTTCATTGTTGACCTGAAGGAAAGCGACTTCGAAATCGCCGAAGATAAAACTCCGCAGGCCATCGTTTCGTTTCTGCCTCAAAACAATCTGCCGCTCGATCTGGCGATGCTGATGGACACCTCGAACAGCGTTAAGCCGAAGCTGAAGTTCGAGAAGGACGCGGCCCTCACATTCCTCGCAACGATGCTCAACTCGCGTCAGGACCGCGCGCTGTTGGCCACCTTCGATTCACAAGTCGAACTTCATCAGGATTTGACCGACCGTCCGGACCTGCTGACCCAGGCGATAGACAAGGTCAAGGCGCAGGGCGGGACCAGGATGTATGACGCGATCTACAGCATTTGTGAAGAGAAGATGATGGCTTCGACCTCGCTCGGTCGCCGCCATGCGATGGTCGTCATCACCGACGGAGAGGACACCGAAAGCCAACGCGAGTTGAAAGACGCGATTGACATCGCGCAGCGTTCCGAAACCACCGTCTATGTGATCAGTACGGAATCCGGGGGATTATTCGGCGCGCAGGCCGGATTGGTTGGGCGCAAGGGAGATAAAGACCTCAAGCTCTTGGCCGAAGAGACCGGCGGGCGCGCATTCTTTACCGCGGACCTGGCCGAATTGGGTAAAAGCCTGGATGGAATCGCGCGCGAGTTGCGCAGCCAATATTTGATCGCTTATGAGCCTACCAACGGCAATTACGACGGAAAATACCGCCAGGTCGAAGTGAAGCTTCCTAAACGAAAAGACCTGAAGGCCAGAACCAAGAAGGGGTACATGGCGGTTCCGCCACGCGCGACTGGCGCGCGCCAATAGTAACCTAATTGTGCGCATAGTAGCCATGCCGTGTCCGCGCGATCAGCTTTCGTTTGTCTCCATGGTCGACCACGACGCGCACCGAACGGAAGGAACCATTGCGCATGTCGTTGCTGGGGTAATAGCTGATCACGTACTGCGCGCGCAGGTCTTTGGCGATCTGCGCGGCGATGGCTGGCATTTCCCTCACGTCCGTGGGGAAGAAGGCCCGTCCGCCGGAATCTTCAGCCAATCTGGTCAAGAGGTCTTTTGCCTTCTTGGCCGGCGGTCTGACGAACGGCCCGAATGACACTTCCTCGTCCACGAAGCCGACCAGGTAAAGCTGGACCTCATCTTCCTTCATCGTCTCTATAACCTCTTTCTCCTTCGCCGAACTGTTCTTCTCCAGCCCGTCCGTTATCACGACGAGCGCCTTGCGCCGCCGCTTGCCCATCTCGCGCGCATGGTCGGCGGTAGCGATAATCGCATCGAGCAGCGCCGTCCCACCCTTGAGGTATAAGCGCCCGAGCGCGTCCTCCAACTCGCGCTGGTTGGAGGTGAACTCCTGAACAAGCGCGGTCTCGGTCTTGAATTGGGCGAGGAACGCCTCGTCGTCGGGCCGCATCTGCTTGATCAAGCCACGCGCCGCGAGCGATACCGTATAGAGTTTTGCGCGCATACTGGAGGAGGTATCTACTACCAGGCCTATGCTCACGGGCGCCTCCTCGCTGTTGATCGTCTCGATGCTCTGACTAACCTTGTCCTCGTAAACTGCAAAGTCGTTTTTCGTCAGGCCGGGTACCGGGCGTCCATCCTGATCTGTCACCTTAACGTCGAGCTGGACCATCTCGGTAGGTATTTTGATTGGTCCGCTGCCAGCGTCCTTCGACTGCCCTTCCGTTTGCGCTTCCTGACGCTGCTGAGTCTTCTTCTGTTGGTCGCCCTTTTGCTGATTGACCGGCCTGGCAGTTGGAGGTTGTGACGGATTCTGCGCGGTCGCCAAGCCACTTGTGAGCGCAAGACACGCGCAGACAGGCGCGATAACGATAATTACACGTACCTGTTCTCGATGGCGCATGAAAAAAAGCCCCTTTCTAGATTCGGCTTCAGATGAAAACATCAATTCATTGGCGAGAGGAAGCGACAAAGTAAGGCTCGCAATTATACACCAGGCCTCGGCTGGTGTCTGTTTTACTGACGATCCGCCTGGGCGCTATAATCGCGGCTCCGCAAACATGTTCGCCGATCTAATGGGGTGGAAGACGATGTCGAGAGCTCGCTATGGTCTGGTTCCATCGCTGGTAGTAATTCTCATCGCGTTATCGCTGACTCATTCTGGCGGCGCCAAGGCGCGGCGGACAACACAATCTCAAGAAGGAAGGCCCCAGTCTCAAGAAGGCGCAGGAACGACTATCCGCCTCGGCACACAATTGGTCAACGTGCTCTTCAGCGTCACCGACAAGCAGAACCGCTATGTCAACGACCTGACGGCGAGTGACGTGAAGGTGCTGGAGGACGGGAGGCCGCAGGAGATTTTTACCTTCAAACGCGAGAGCGATCTGCCTCTGACCATGGCGATTCTGGTTGACGTGAGCAACAGCGTCGCGCCCGTGCTCCCAGAACTGACAGACGCCGGCGCGCGCTTCGTCAATTCCATCATGCGCCCAAACAAGGATAAGGCGGCGGTGATCGAGTTCGACGGAGAAGCGACGCTCGTGGGAGACTTGACTACGAGCGCCGCCCTGTTGCGCCGCCGCCTTGCGGAGATCGCCCGCAACGCGCCGCCGCCGTGGGCTCGCCATATGCCGCCGCCGATCATTAGCGGCTCGCGTAAAGGAGGGACTTCAATCTTTGACTCGGTGATTGCGGCCAGCGCTGACCTGCTGGCCAGGGAGGCGGGGCGGAAGACGATCATCCTGTTCACGGACGGTTACGACACCACGAGCCTTACCGACCGGTCTGAGGCGATCGAAGAATCGCTACGCGCCGAAGTCGTTGTATACGCCATAGGGATCGGCGACCCTAACGTAGGTGGGGTTGACAGGAAGGCGCTGGAGAAGCTTTGTGAGCCGACCGGCGGGCGCGCCTTCATCCCCAAAGATGTTGAGGACCTGGATCAGGCCTTTGGGCAACTCGAACGGGAATTGCGCCAGCAGTACCTGGTGGCGTACGAGCCGGCGAATATTGCCGCCGACGGTAAATTCCGCAAAATTGAGGTGCGTATAGCCAACCGCAAGGACATGCGCGTCCGTCACCGGCGAGGCTACTATGCGTCAAAGTCATAGCCAGCAGGCGAAGGCGCCGAAGAATTTTTTCCCAGACTTATGAAGTTCCACAGGGGCATCACCGCTTTTTGTCTAGGTTTGGCGACCATTGCCGCGTTCCCTGCCAATGCGCAACAACCCGACGCGCAAGGGCGGCGCTCAGCTTTGACTATTCGTTTGGACACAGATTTGGTGGTGATTGATGTGACAGCCACTGACAAGGCGGGCGCCTACGTCCGCGACCTGCGCTCAGAGGAAATCCAGGTCTTTGAAGATGGGCAACAGCGGAATATCAATTTCTTCGCGGTGACAGACGAGCCAGCCCTCTCGCGCCCGCTAGCCGTGGTCTTCGCGCTCGACCTTTCGGGAAGTCTCAGACCCGATGAGATGAGCACATTGCGCCATGCCGCCATGAAATTCACCGAGCTGATGAAGGGCGATTCGGTCTTCGCCGCTATGTCATTCAACTATAAGGTGAAAATCGTGCAGGACTTCACGTCTAGCCCGGAGAAGATCGAACAGGCTTTTGCAAAGATGAATAAGTTCGAGGGTTCGACGCGCATCTATGACACGCTTGACCGCGCCGTCACGATGCTCAATCGGAGCGCGCCACGAACGCGTAACGGGCGACCGGTTCGGCGCGTCGTCGTTGTTATCACGGACGGCTTCGACTCGGCGAGCATTATTGACCGCCGAGAAGTGATCCGCAGGGCCAACGACGCGGGCGTGACCATCTACTCGGTTACGCTGCCGTCCTTCGCGCTCTCGCCAACTGATTCGGCCACTCGCGTGATTACTCCGCTCGACGCCTCGCGCATAGTGTCGGCGACAGGTGGGCAGGATTTCTCTGCCGACGCGCATGACTTCACGCCGATCTTCAAGGCCCTGGCCGAAGAGATTCGGGCCAGCTACTCTCTGGCCTACTATCCTGATAACCATGACGGCAAGCGCCACGAGCTTCGAATCAAGACTTCACGCCCCGGCATAGAGATTCGCGCGAACCGAACCGGCTACACCGCACCATCACAATAACACCCGGTCACGGCTCTATTTAATTTCCAGGCTTCTTATTCTGGTCTTTTTCTTCGACTTTTTCGTCTTTAGGCGCGCGATAGCCTTGGCGCGCGCGCACCGAGAAATCGCAGCCCTTGACGCTCACCGCTATCGTTCGGAAGCCGCCGTCGTGTTTATCGTTGGTCGGATAGTACGACAGTGTGTACTGGTGTCGCAGTTCGTTCGCGATGAGCGCAAAGGCGAACGAGGAGCTTTCAATGCCCTCGGCGCGGAAATTGAGCGCTCCGGATTGCGCGGCGAAGGCGCGCAGATATTCCGAAGCGATCACATTCCGGATCGCGCCGATCTTATTCTTAGCGCTGCGACTCGTGTCTATTAACAATGTGACGTTGAAAGGCGCCTCAGTCGAAGAGAAAGAAGCGATCTGTTTCGGCTCGCCGTTCTCCTGCAGCCTGAAATCATTTTGAGACAGTCCGGTCACAAACTGGCCATAACGATCGGTGACGACGACCGGCGCAGTCACCAGAGCTGTGTTGACCTTTATCGCGTCAGGACGTTGCTGTTCCTGATCCGCGCGTTGGCCCTGTCCCGGCGCCCGTGGCGGAAAGACCCGCCACGACGCCAATCCCAGTGTCGGGATCAGCATTAAACAAGTCGTTGCCGAGTTGGGCATAGACGAGGGCATGGTCAAAGTCCATCGGGGGTCAGGGGATGCAAAAAATGCGGGTGGCTTCTTTGGCGGATCTAGTCAGGATGTCTGAGAAATTGGGAGCGCCTCGCGCAACAAAATCGTAGGAGCGACAGTCGCGCTCAAGCCACTCTGGCGCTTATACCAAAGTGCAATAGATTTTCCACCTGAATCGCTAGTATTTAGATCCTCGGCATAAGAGTTGAAAGGTCAGGATGTCTAATCTCTCTCTTATTTCAGTTGTAGACGATGACGACTCTGTACGCGAATCCCTTCAATGTTTAATCAGGTCTTTCGGGTTCGTGGTGGAGGCATTCGCTTCGTCTGAAGAATTTTTGAATTCATACAGTTTCCCCGAAACGCGCTGCCTGATACTTGACGTGCGTATGCCGGGGATGAGTGGGCTAGAGCTTCAGCGCCGGTTGGCGGCCAGTCATTGCGAAATCCCGGTGATTTTCATCACTGCGCACGGTGATGAAGCGGCGCGTTCGCAGGCTCTTAAAAACGGCGCAGTGGGTTACTTGCTCAAGCCATTCCGAGAAGAAGCCTTGCTTCAGGCGATCCACGCGGCTCTGAACTTGAAATGAGAGAGCGATTGAAGAATAGATTAGCGCCTTGATTGCACTGATGATTCCGGCCCTGCGGGTTCTCCCCTTTCCGTCAGAGCATTTTACAAACGGGCAAAAATTTTCGAGGAGGTATTATGAAAAGCAATCTGTTTGCTCGTTGCTTTGTCGCGATTCTATTAGTTGCGGGATTTGTCTGGGCTCTGAGTTCGTCAAGCTCCGCGCAATCCGGGCGCAAGCCGCCGCCATCGTCGCAAAACGAAAGGCAGCTCGAGAAGGATTCTGAAAGGGAGAAGAGTCCCAACAGGCCACTGGCCGATAACACGCCGGTAACCGTTGACGAAAGATGATCAGCGAAGAATCGGCGGTCAGGGCCCGACTACCAATCCCTGGCCGTGGCCTAATCCTTCTCCCTTGCCGCCAGGCCGTCGCCGCTGGCCTTTCAGCCTGTTCGCGGGGCAGCTCTCCCCGGGGCGACAATCTCCGCAATGGCGCTCCTCGCAATGGCCGAGCCGCGCGCCTTCATCCGGCGGAACGAGCGACGAATACCGCCGGGCGGCGCGTTACCTTAAGGAGTTGGCTGACCGCAGCGGCGGACGTCTCTACGACGCCGATACGCTTTACAACGTCTCGCAGGCCTTTTCTAACATAGCTGAAGAACTGCGCCACCAGTACGCGCTCAGTTATTACCCTACCAACTCAAAGAAGGACGGCTCGTATAGGCGCGTGAAGGTTGGCGTTGAGCAACCGGGAATGATCGTTCGCGCCCGCGAAGGTTATCGCGCGGCGGCGGATATTCAGGCGAAAAGCGACGCTGGCGGAACCGATCGTCCCGAACTGAAACGGAAACAATGAAAAAGACATTGACCACCAATAAGACCAAGATTCGGTTGTGAGGTGAATTGTTATGTCGAACCGAACCGCTTTTCGAATTATTTCACTGGCGCTGATTATCGCGCTGTTGAGTGGCGCTGCAATCTACAGCGCGGAAGCGCAGGACCCGCCGCGCCCCCCGGAGCCGAAACGGCCCCCACAGCAGCAAGACGCCAGGGAAAAGAAAGGCGCCCAGCGTCAAGGCGCGCAAGCCGATGATCCGGGAACGCCTGGCGAAGATCGGATCAAGATTGACACCGACTTGGTCAATCTGGACGTAACGGTGATTGATCAGAACAACAACCCGGTCGCCAATCTGAGGAAGGAGGATTTCAGCGTTTACGAAGACAAGGTCAAACAGACGATAGAAAGCGTCAACCGCGAAGAAGTGCCCGTCAGTTTCGGAATGGCGATCGACACCTCGGGAAGCATGCGGTCGAAGCTTCAGTCTGTGTCCGACGCGGCAGTGTCGCTGATTAAACAGATGCGGCGCGCTGACGAGGCCTTCGTCGCTTCGTTCAAGGCTGAAGCTGAACTGGTACAGGAATTCACTGACGACAGGCGCGAACTCGAAGACGCCGTCGGCGAGCTTTACACGAGCGGCGGCACCGCGCTGCTGGACGCGATCATCGCCACCGCCGATTACGCGCAGGAGAAGGGCAAGCGCCGCCGCAAGGCCCTGGTTGTCATTACAGATGGCTTGGAGAAGAACAGCTCGTCCAAAGAGAAAGAGGTGATGGAGGCGATCAAGGAGGACGAAGTTCAGGTCTACCTGGTTGGGTTTATTGATGAAGAGGAGGAAAAGGGTCTTTTCGGAAAGTCTCCCGCGAAGAAGGCCAAGGACTTGCTCTCACGACTCGCTGATGATTCAGGCGGGCGCGCATATTTCCCGAAAGACGTCGGCGAGATTCCAGCCATCGCCGCTCAAATCTCCAAGGACCTTCGTACGCAATACGTGGTTAGTTATTACCCGTCTAACGACAAGCGCGACGGCGCGTTCCACACAATCCAGGTGGGCGTCAATCAGGTCGGCGGACGCAAATTGATCGCGCGCGCACGGCGTGGCTATTATGCGCGAAACGCGCAGGGGCAGTTGCCGACTGCGTCGCAAAAGAAATCTCACGTCAATTAACCCTGCGATGTACATTACGTGGAGATTGGCTTCACGCCAGCGACGGTATATTTTCTTCGCGCCGCGCAAACCTACAGATCCGAAGCAAATAAGAGAGAGTTGCTTATGTTGTGGAAACCGATTCTCATCCTGTTACTGGGCTTCATCACGTCCGATCCGCAAACGCCGCAACTGAAAACGCCCGGCGAGCGGCAGGCCGATGCGCTTCCTCGAGAACTGACCGAGACCGAGACGCAGAATATACTCAGAGAGAAAAGCCCCAGACCGCACATTGACATGGCGCTTAAAGTCTCCGACACGCGCCTCGCCTCCGCCGTCAAGTTCGTCGAAGAGAATCAGTATAAATCTGCCGCGCAGGACGTTGATGTCTATGCGTCGCTGATCGTTTACGCCGACGCCTACACCCGTAAGCTGCCAACCTCGCAGATCAAAGACCGCAACAACTGTTTGAAGAAGATCGAACAGGCCATCTTCAAACATACGCGCACTGTAGACGCCGTGCTTCGCCAATTCCCGGTCGATTATCGCGAGGGAGTAGGGCCGAAGATTGATGATGTGAAAAAGATTCGCCTGCGCGCGATTAATGACCTGCTTGGCGACGGGCGGACGATTAAGACATCCGATGAGTAGCCCATGACAAATAAAATCTTGGGTTTATGAGTCAAGGCGCTGAGTCAATCGCCGGGCAGAGTAACTCCATGCGATGGCGGCATTCGACATTAGAGTTGATCCTTTTGTGAAAACGCTATCGGGGTCATTGACTGTCAAGCCTTTCAAAGCCAGGAGACAATATTTGCGCAACAAGGCCCTTGGCATTTACCATTTGTCATTTCCTTTTGGACGACGAGATAGTACACAGATTTGACGGATAATTATTGATGAATGACCTCGAACAAGAACTGCGCCGTGTCGTTGAAGGAGATGTGCGCTTTGACGCCTATTCGCGACTACTCTATTCCACAGACGCTTCGATGTATCAGGTAGAACCGATTGGGGTCGTCATCCCTCGTCATGTCGATGATGCGCAGGCGGTCCTTGAAGTGGCCAATCGCTGGAACGTCCCCGTACTTCCGCGTGGAGGAGGAACGTCGCTCACAGGTCAGACAGTGAATCATGCGATCGTTCTCGACTTTTCGGCCTACCTTAACAAGGTGATCGAGGTCAATCAAGAAGAGCTTTGGGCGCGCGTACAGCCCGGGCTTATTCAGGAGGAATTCAATCTACACCTGCGCCCGATGGGACTGCTCTTCGGCCCGGACACTTCGACGGCCAATCGGGCGACGCTCGGCGGAATGATCGGTAATAACTCCGGAGGCTCTCATTCAATCGCTTACGGCCTCACAATAGAGCACGTCATCGAGTTGACCGCGCTTCTGGCGGATGGAAGCCGAGCGGTGTTCGACTGTGTCACGCCACAAGGCTTTACGGAGAAGATGAAACTTCCGGGCCTGGAGGGAGAGATTTACCGGCAAGTGGCGCGCATCAAGAATAATTACCGCAAGGAGGTTCTCGCTCGATACCCAAAGTATTGGCGGCGAGTGTGCGGGTACAACCTGGATGAGCTCGTCAGCGATCGGCCTCTCAACATGGCGCGTTTGATCGTAGGTTCCGAAGGTACGCTGCTCAACGTGATCGAGGCCAAAGTCCGTGTGGTTAAGCGGCCCGAGAAAACGGCGTTAGTGGTCGTGCATTATCATGAAATGCAGGAGGCTCTCGAATCCTCGCAGGCCATTTTGGAGACCGGACCCTACTCGGTCGAATTAACCGACAAGATGATCCTCGACCTGGCCCGAGCCAATCTTGATTTGTCCAAGCGCATGGGGTTCATTCAAGGAGACCCGGCAGTAATCCTGGGCGTCGAATACGCCGGGGAGAGCGACGCCGAAGTGAGGAGCAAAGTTGAAGCTCTCGAGGCCCTTCGGGCCAAACATCGCTTCGGCTATGGCGCTCATATCGCCTACGACCCGGATGAGCAGAAGGCGATCTGGAAGCTGCGCAAAGCGGGCCTCGGCTTGCTCATGGGCATTAAGGGAGACGCTAAACCCATAGCTTTTGTCGAGGATACGGCGGTTGATCCGAAATACCTGCCGGTCTTCGTACCCCGCTTCCGCGAGATCATGGCAAAACACGGGGCCGATGGAGCCTACTACGGACACTGCTCGGTCGGGTGCCTTCATATTCGTCCAATCATCAACCTGAAGACTAAATCGTCGCTCGAACAAGTCAAAGCAATCGCCGAAGAGATCACGGACCTGGTAATGGAATTCGGCGGGGCAATCTCGAGCGAGCACGGCGACGGACGCGCCCGCAGCCCGTATCTTGAGCGTGTGTATGGTCCCACGATCCTCCAGGCGTTTCGTGAATTGAAGCGAGCCTTCGACCCGAAGAATCTAATGAACCCGGGAAACATTGTAGACAGCCCTCCGCTCACCGAGCATCTCAGGTATGGACCAGGGTATAAGACCTGGGAGCCAGGCGTCCTGCTCGACTTTTCGAAACAAGGCGGATTTGCCGCATCCGTTGAGATGTGCAACGGCGTTGGTGTTTGCCGCAAGACCATGGAGGGAACAATGTGCCCCTCTTACATGGCGACAAAAGATGAAGAGCATTCCACCCGCGGCCGGGCCAACGCTCTTCGGGCGGTGCTCTCCGGCCGTGTTCCGCCTTCGGACTTTACCAGCCGACGGCTGTATGAGGTCATGGACCTTTGCCTTGAATGCAAGGCATGTAAGGCCGAGTGCCCGGCCAACGTTGACATGGCAAAGATCAAATATGAGTTTCTTTATCACTATTACCGGGCGAACGGTTTGCCACTGCGGAACCAAATCTTCGGGCGCATCGCCGATCTATCAAAGATCGGCTCCCGCTTCGCGCCGATTTCAAACTTGATCGTGTCGTCGCGACCGAGCCGATGGCTCATGGATCGTTTCCTCGGCATAGACAACCGTCGCCCGCTCCCCCAGTTTGCGAGCGAGACGTTCACCGATTGGTTCAAATCTCGGCGGCGCGCTGTCGAAGCGCCTCGCGGTTTTGTGGTCCTCTTCAACGACACATTCGTCACCTACAACACGCCGGAAATTGGCCGCGCCGCCGTTGAGTTATTGGAGGCCGCCGGGTACCGCGTTGAGTTAGTGGATAAGAAGTGCTGCGGCCGACCGCTCATTTCCAAGGGAATGCTGGAGGAGGCGAAAGAGAGCGCGGCCTGGAACGTGGGGCGCCTCAAACCCTGGATCGAGAGAGGCGCCGCAATCGTCGGGCTCGAACCATCATGTCTGCTCACCCTACGAGATGAGTCGGTTGAATTGCTCCGGAGCGATGACGCGAAGATGGTGGCTCAATCGAGCTTTCTGCTCGAAGAGTTTCTCCTGAAGGAAAGAGCCAATGGTCTATCGTTGGATTTTCAAAAAGGGCCGCGGCGCGCGTTACTTCACGGCCACTGTCATCAGAAAGCCATGGTGGGCATGGCCCCGACCGTGGCAGTTCTTCAATGGGCGAACTTTGAAGTCACCGAAGTAGATTCGGGCTGTTGCGGTATGGCAGGTTCCTTCGGGTTCGAGAAGGAGCATTACGACATTTCCGTGACCCTGGGCAAACGACGCCTCGCTCCTGCCGTGTTGGCGCAACCTTCAGGCGTCGAGATCGTCGCGCCTGGCGTTTCGTGCCGACAACAGAT